>CAXTOX010000072.1:13354-16530 GCA_964245885.1 uncultured Chthoniobacterales bacterium
GAAGAGGACCTGCTCGTGGTTGCCCTGCGCGACGCGGCCGCCCTTGCGGACGCAGGAGGAAAGGCAGTAGGCAGAAGGCAGAAGGCAGAGGGCCAGCAGACGGACAATCCGGAGAAGTTTGCACTGCATGTTTTGCCCTTTTACCCCTGATGCTGCCCTCCTACACGAATTTTTCCCGCAAACCCGTCAGATAATGCTCCACGCGCGTCGGCTCGCCGGTGGCTGCCGCGACGAGTTCGCCGGGCAGCAAGCGGCGACCCTGCGCGTGCACCTTTTCCCGCAGCCAGCCGAGCAAGCCGCCGTACCGTCCGGCGGCGAGTTCGGCGGGCAGGCCGGGCAGGTCCACCAAGGCGCGGCGGTAAAGCTGGGCGGCGGCGAGGTTGCCGAGCGTGTACGTCGGGAAATAGCCAATGAGCCCCTCGCTCCAGTGGATGTCTTGCAAACAGCCGTGTGCGTCGTCGGGCACCTTGAGTCCGAAGGTCGCCGCAAATTCCTCGTTCCACGCCGCAGGCACGTCGCGGATCGCCAGTTCGCCCGCGAGAATTCTCCGTTCCAGCCCGAAGCGCAGGATGACGTGCAGGTCGTACGTCACCTGGTCGGCCTCCACCCGGATGAACGACGGCCGCACACGGTTGACGGCGGCGAACATCTCCTCCGGCGTCCGTGCCGCTAGGTGCGGGAAATAATGCGCGGCGCGCCCCAGCCAGTGGTCCCAGAACTCCCGTGCGCGGCCGACCTGGTTTTCCCACAGCCGGCTCTGCGACTCGTGGATGCCCAGCGACACGTACGTGCCCGCCGGCGTGCCGAACGCCTCGCGCGGCAACCCCTGCTCGTACATCCCGTGCCCGGCCTCGTGCATCACGCCGTAGAGGGACACGAGGAAATTGCCCTCGTCGTAGCGCGTCGTCAGCCGGGTGTCGCCAGGCGCGAGGCCGTTGCAGAACGGGTGCGTGGTCGTGTTGATCGCCCCCGCCTCGAAATCGAACCCCAGCGCCGCGGCCACCTCGCGGTTGAACGCGGCCTGCTGCGCCTCGGGATAGTGTCCGGCGAGCAGTTCGGCGGGCACGCGGGCGGAACGCTCCGTCGCCGGTCCGAGCAGCTCGACGACCGCCAGGCGCAGCGTGGCGAACAGGGTCTCCAACTCCGCCGCCCGTGCGCCAGGCTCGAAGCCCTCCAGCAGCGCGTCGTAAGGGTCGGCTTCGTAGCCCCACAGGTCGGCGAGCCGGCGGGTGAGCGTGAAAACGTGCTCCAGGTGCGGCGCGAAGCTGGCAAAGTCCGATTGCCGCCGCGCCGCGGTCCAGGCGGTGTTGGCGACGACTTTGGCGCGCTCGTATTCCTCGACGAGGTCGGCGGGCAGCTTCGTGGCGCGGTCGTAGTCGTGCCGCCAGCCGCGGACGTTGGCAGCGGCCTCCGGGTCGCCCTTCAAGGCCAGACCGGCGTCCTCGCAGGCCGCGATCCAGTCGCCGACCTCCGGGGCCGTGAACAACCGGTGCGCCCGGCCGCCGAGGTAACTCAACTGCTCCGCGCGGAAGTCCAGCGCCTTGGGCGGCATGAACGTCTGCTGGTCCCAATAGAGCAGTGCGGCCGTGCTGTGCAGGAGGGCGATTTCGTGCGCGCGTTCGCGTAACTGCTGGTACGGGGTGGACATGGCGGGTTGTGGGTTGTGAGTTGTGGGTTGTGAGCTAAAGACAGAGAGCAGCCACCTTCGCAGCTTGGCACCTGCTCGCCAGACTTACATCGCCCACAACCCACAACCCACAACTCACAACCCATGAAAATCGCCCTCGGCTCCGACCACGCCGGTTTCCAGTACAAGGAAGCCATCAAGCAGTACCTCCAGTCGGCCGGACACGAGGTCGTCGACAAGGGGGCGTTCACCTACGACGCGGGCGACGATTACCCGACGTTCGTCGGACCGGCCGCGAAAGCCGTGCCTGCCGGGGAGGCCGAGCGCGCCATCGTGCTCGGCGGTTCGGGCAACGGCGAAGCGATGGTCGCCAACCACGTCAGCGGGATTCGTTGCGCGCTGTGCTGGAACGCCGAGACCGCCAAGCTGGGCCGGATGCACAACGACGCCAACTGCATTTCCATCGGCGAGCGGATGGTCGATCTCGCCACGGCGTTGGAGATCGTGCGCGTATGGCTGGAGACGCCTTTCGAGGGGGGGCGGCACGCCGCGCGCATCGCCCAGATCGAGGCCTGAAAAGGCAGCCAGCGAAGCGGCCGGCAACGATTATTTACAAAGCACTTATTCCACCTATGCACGATCAAAAGAAAGGCGCTGTCCTGGCCGTAGACAAACTCGACAAGCTCACCCCCACGTTCGACAAATCCACCCGTGTCATCGACATCGGGATCAAGGAGAAAAACCGGAAGGCTGTCATCGACCTGCTCCAGTCCGTCCTGGCAAACCTGAGCGTCATTTACAGCAAGACGCGCAATTTCCACTGGAACATCACCGGCCCGCGCTTTCACACGTTGCACCTCTTCTTGGAGGAACAGTACAAGGCACTCGGCGAAGCGTCCGACGAGGTCGCCGAGCGTATCCGCAGCTTGGGTGGTTTCTCGATTGGTACGATGCAAGAATTCATCGACAAGGCCGAGTTGAAGGAACAACCCGGCGTTCGCCCGCCTTCCGACGGCATGATCGCCGCGCTGGTGCAAGACCATGAGACGATCATCAAGGGCCTGCGCGAAGACATCGACAAGTGCGATGACGACTACGAGGACGTGGGCACGGCGGACTTCCTGACCGGCCTCATGGAAACGCACGAGAAGCTGGCCTGGATGCTGCGCGCGCACCTGGAAGATCACGAGCCGCAAAACGACGAGTAAAACGTACCCCCAACGTTTTTGGAAGGCCTCCGCAGCGATGCGGAGGCTTTTTGTTTCCCGGGGCAGCGTCACCTCTCGCGTCTTGGCAGCAGCGCAACCGCCACCGCCAGCCCGACCAACGCCGCCCCGAGCAGGTACGGCACCGGATCGCTTGGCTTGGGGGGCAGCGCACCGACTCCGCGTTCGTCCGTCTGGGCGGGCTCCCGCACGTATCGCCCGTGTTTCGGCGGCGCGAAGTGCCTCGCAAAAATTCCCAGGTCACCCGCCACTTTCCCGCCCTTCATCGGAAGCCCGTGCCCGCACGCCAGCACGGCCGGTTCCAGGTCCGCGAGCCGCCAAAC
>CAXTOX010000072.1:16540-19301 GCA_964245885.1 uncultured Chthoniobacterales bacterium
TGTCCGTACTGCTGCCAGTCACAGATGAACGGCGCGCCCCCCGTGGCGATTTCCTGCCGCTGGGTGGCGAGCGCGACGTAGGAATCCATGTCCACCGTTGCCACGGCGTCGCCCGCGAGCAGGACGCGATCCTCGCGATGGTAGAACGCGACGTGCCCCGGCGCGTGCCCCGGCGTGTGCAGCCAGCGCCAACCGTCCATCCCCGGCAGGTCGCCGGTTTCGTGCGCGGCACTTGCCGGGGTGGCGTCCGCCGGCAACGCACGCAGCCGCGTGCCGAGATCGCGGGGACCGTGAGGCATGACCCGTGACATCGCCGCGATGGCACCGCCTACCGTCGGGTCGGGCGGCGGATAGTCGGAACGGCCGGCCAGATAGGGCATCTCCAAACGGTGCGCGTACACCGGCACGCCCCAGTAGTCCGCCAAGGCCTGCGCGTTGCCGGCGTGGTCGAAGTGTCCGTGGGTCAGGAAGACGGCCTCCGGCCGCGATTTCGGTCCGAAGCGGCGTTCCGCCTTTTCGATGATCGTCGCGGCAAAGCCCGGGATGCCGGTGTCCACCACGGCCCACCGGCCGTCGGGATCGCCGATGAAGTACGCGTTGACGAACACCGTGGGAACGCAAGCCAAGCCGGGGCAAATTTGTTGCATAGGACGGTGGCTGAATCGGCTGGCTGGCAACGGGCGGATGCGGCGGGCCCGCGCCGGACTTGCCCATCCGCGGCTTTTCCCTTTCACTGTCGGTGATGACGGCAACCTTCCGGCGCGGGTGGCTCCTGCTCGCCTGCGCGTGCGTCTGGGCGATGGCGGTGGCCGTGCCTGCGGCGGGCGCGGCGGAGTTCTACGTCAGCAGCCACGGCTGGCACACGGGGATCATTGTGCCGCGCGCCGCGGTGATCGCCTCCGGCGGGTGGCCGCCGGGCGTGGCGGAACGCGACTTCGCGGGCTGCGCCTACCTCGAACTGGGTTGGGGCGACCGGAAGTTCTACATGGCCAAGCATCCGGGCGTGGCGCTGGCCGTCGGCGCGGCGTTGGTGCCGGGGCGGAGCGTCCTGCACATCGTCGGTTTTCCCGGCTCCCTGGCGCGCGAACACCGCTGGGATGCCCTGGTGACGGTGCCGTGCACGGACGCGCAACTCCGCTCGCTCTGCCGGGCGTTGGGCGCGGAGTTCGAGCGCGACGCGGCGGGCCGCGCGCCGCCGCTGGATCCGGGCTTGTACGGTTTCAAGAGCGGTTTCTACGCCGCCCACGGCCGGTACTGGATCGGCAACACGTGCAATTCGTGGACGTTGCGCGAGGAGCGCGCGGGCGGCCTGCCGACGCGCGTCGGCCCGAGCGGGATCCTGCGAGCCGGCGCGGTGATCGCGCAAACTCGGCGCTTGCTGCTCAAGCGATGAACCCACCGGCGCTGACGGTCGAACCCGAGGACCCGCGCTCCGCCACGGCGGCGCGGCTCATCGCGGACCTTTGCGCCGAACTGGGCGAACGCTACGGACGCCCGCCCAGCCCATACACGGCCGACGAGGCGGCCGGTCCGCGCGCGGGCCTGGTGGTGGCGCGGTGGCACGGCGAACCGATCGGCTGCGGAGCGTTGCGGTGCATCGACGCGGCCACCGTCGAGGTTAAACGGATGTACGTCGCGCCCGCCGCGCGGCGTCACGGCGTCGCGCGGCGTATCCTGACCGCACTGGAGCAACTGGCGGCGGGGCACGGCTACGCGCGGATCATCCTGGAAACCGGCGCGCGCCAGCCCGAGGCGCTGGCGTTGTACGAGGCGACTGGTCATCGGCGCACGGCGAACTACGGCCGCTACCTCGGTAATCCGGAGGCCGTTTGCTTCGAGAAACGGCTGGTAGTTTCTTCCTCGCACGAGGCTAAGTGCCTATCCGGTTAACCTCGTTTTCAGCCCAAGTAGGGGGCGGAATTTAGCCCGGGGCGTGAGCCCCGGGGAAGAACGGCCCTTCGGCCTAGCCCCGGCAGGGGCGTAAGAACCAACATGGGTTATTCGGATAGGAACTAACCGCTAGATGGGTGAACATTCGTCTTTGCTCAGCAGCCTTTCGTCTAGGGCCTGTTCACTGTACATTTGCCGTCCTATTAGGTAGCGTCCAGCTTACGGGATGGATGACGAGCGGTTGTTTCACCTGAGCGATGAGCAGTGGGCGCAGATCGAGGGAGCGTTTCCACCGCGGCGCGGCACCAGCGGTTTTGAGCGCAAGATCAGCCACCGCCTAGCCTTTGAGGCGGTGCTTTTTCGAGCGCGGACGGGCTGTCCTTGGCGCGACCTGCCCGGCGAGTACGGCGACGACCACACGATCTACATGCGCTGGCGGCGGTGGGTAAAAAGCGGCGTGCCGCAACGCGCCATGGTGGCGTGGTACCTGGAAGCGGCCAAGCAAGGCAAGCTCGACCTGAGCCTGGCGCTGGTGGACTCGACGGTGGTGCGGGCGCACCAGCACGCCGCCGGGGCGCGCAAAAAAACGGCGGCGACCAAGCCCTCGGGCGTTCACGTGGCGGCCTGAGCACGAAAATCCACACCGTGGCAGTGAGCGAGCATCAAGTCCTGGGCCTGATCTTGAGCGGTGGGCAGGCGGGCGACGCGCCGGTGGGCGAGGAAAGGCTCGCCGAGGGGCTCACGCGCGAAGAAATCCAGGCGGTGGGCGGCGACCGCGCCTACGCCAGCGACGTCATCCGTGCCTTGATTGCCGCCGCAGGCAAGGAAGCGGTGATCCCGCCGCGTTCCAACCGGCGTGCGCCCGCCGACT
>CAXTOX010000073.1:0-385 GCA_964245885.1 uncultured Chthoniobacterales bacterium
CCGATGGCGGCGGTTCGCGGCGGACTCGATGCTGTTCACGAACAAGTGCTGGAACACCTGCGTGAGCGCTTTGGCGTCGCCGCGAATCCGCGGCAGGTCTCCGTCGGCCTCGATCTTGATCTGCGCGTCCAGCGTCTCCGTGGCCGCCCGGGAGCCGTCGGAGGCTTCCTGCAACACAACGGTGAGGTCCATGGTGTCGATGACCCCGACCGTCGGATGAGCGAAGCCCTCGATGTGGGCCACGATGTGATCGAGCCGGCCGACTTCCCGGGTCACCATTTCCTTGAACTCCAGACGGAACTCCTCGTCGGTGTACCGTTGCGGCAGGAGGTGGGTGAACGTCTTGATGGCCACGAGCGGGTTGCGGATCTCGTGGCTGATCCCC
>CAXTOX010000073.1:395-19298 GCA_964245885.1 uncultured Chthoniobacterales bacterium
GAGCTGTTCCTGCTGGGCGTCGGCGGCGAGTTGGTCCGTCAGGTCGTCCACCAACGCAACCGCGCCGAGGCAACGCCCGCCGCCCGTGAGCTGACGGGTGCGGACCGCGAGCGTGCGCAGCCCGGCTCCGCGGCCCTCCATGAAATACGGTTCCCGGGTCGGCTCGCCCGCCAGCGCGTCTCGCACGAGGCTGGCAATCCGGCCGCCGAGGTTTTCGACCGGCACGCGCGCGGCCGTGCGGGCCGAGGTCCCGGCGCTCGTCCGTGCCAGGTCGCGCGCCAGGGAAGGGAACAATTTTTCGGCCGTGGCGTTGCACCAGGTCACGTGGCCTTCCGCGTCGGTCGTGATGACGGCGGTCGGCATGAGTTGGAGCAGGTTCTCGCCGAGGGTCTTCTGCGACAGGATTTCCTGGTGCTTGATGGCGTTCTCCAGCGCGGTGACGACATGCTCGCTCAGGAAGGAGAGTTGCGGATGATCCTGGTGGTCGAAGGGTAAGCCGTCCGACTGACCCGTGAAAAGCCAACCCAGCACCCGCCCGCGCAGGTTCAGCGGGATGAACGTCTCCGCGCCGAGCAGATCGAGCGACCGGCGCAGCAGCGTGCGCTCTGACGGATCGGTGACGTGGTCGAGCGAGGCCCGGGTGATCAGCCGCGGGTGCCGCTGCAACCAGCGCACGAGCGGGTCGCGGTCGTTGAACTCCATCGTGTCGGTGTCTTCCAGACAACACCGTCCCGCCTGGAGGCGGTAGTTCGCGTCGCCTTCCTGCCGGTAAAACAAGCCGACCCGCGAGACCATCGCCGCGCTCGCCACCCCGCCGACGATCTTGTCAAACAGGTCTTCGAGCCGGTCGAGGTGCTGGGTGGCTTTGACGAGATGCTGCAAGCTCAACGAGTTGCGTTCGGGGCCGCCGCGCGACGATCCGCCGTGCTGCTGCTTGGCGCGCAGGCGGGCGACCTCGTCCCGGAGCATCTGCGTCTCCTGCATCCAGCCGACCCGTTCTAAGGCACGGTCCGCCGTGTCCGCCATTATCTCGCGGGACGCCTTGATGTCCTCAACCCGGTAGATGCCGACGTCACGAGCGGCGATGAACGGATCGCTGTTCGGAAAACCAAGCGCCACGATCACCGCCTGCGGATGCATCCGGGCCAGCCGGTGGATCAACTCCAACGTCCCCGGGCCGCGCAGGTCCACGAAGAGCAGCAGGGCTTCGGTCCCGGCGAGCAGTTCTTCGAGCCGAAAGGGATCGGGCGCGTGACAAACGTACGCCCGCTCCTGGAGCAGGTCGGCGATCCGGTGGCGCAGCTCGGCGTCCTCGGAGTGCAGGATGGACAACGGCCGGGTAGGACTCAAAGTCGGGTTCATGCGAAAACACCTTCCCAGCAAACAAACGAAACTGCGCGACGGTAAGGACTTGCCCAAGGTTGAACGAAGGCACCTCCACGCAGACTTCAGGGGTTTTCCTGAAGGCCACCTAGCAGATAGGTAAATACAGCGAAAAACAAGTTCCTTTTCCGGCCTCGCTCGCAACCTCCATCCGCCCTTTGTGTTCGGCGACGATATTGTAACTGACGGACAAGCCAAGACCCGTTCCTTCGCCCTTCGTGGTGAAGAACGGGTCAAAGATGTGCGGCAGGATGTCCGCCGGGATCCCACGCCCGCCGTCGCGCACGTCGAGCCGGATGAACGCATCGTGCTCGACCGTGCCGGATTCCAGTTCGGTGGCGACTTCGATCCAGCCACCGTCCGTGTTCGCCTGGATCGCGTTGAGCAACAGGTTGAGGAGCACCTGCTGGAGCCTGTCCCTGTCGGCGGCGATGTAGTCGGTGTCGTCCTTGAACGATGTCCGCACGGCGACCTGATAACGCGAGGCCTGCGGGCCGACCAGCTTGACGGCGTTGCCGATGATCTCGTGCAGGTTCACCTGCTCGATCATCAAGGGGGCCGGCCGGGCAAAGGCGAGGAGCTGGTTGACGATCCGCTCGATCCGTGCGATCTCGCTGCCCGCCAACCCGCTGAAGTCGTGGCGGAACTCGGCGTCGTTGTACCGCTTGGGTAGGAGTTGCGTGAACGTCTTCAGCGCGGTGAGCGGGTTCTTGATCTCGTGCGCCATGCCCGAGGCCAGCGTGCCGATGCTGGCGAGCCGGTCGGCCTGGCGCACCGCGCGTTGGAGGCGTTCGAGCGCCGTGTGGTCGTTGAGTACGAGCACCGCGCCGAGCAGCTCGTTGTGCTCGCCCTCCAGCGGCAGGCAGTTCACCCGCAGGTTCGCCTGGTCGCGCGAGCCGTTGCGCAGGACGATCTCCTCCGGCAGCGGTTCCGCCTGGCCGCGAAGTGCGTGTCGCACGAGATCGTTGAAGCTGGCGGGCAGTTCCACCTCGCCAGGCGACAGTTCTTCATCCACCTGGAGGAGTCGGCGCGCCTCCGGGTTGAGCACGCGGACGACCCCCTGCGGATCGGTCGTGATGACCCCGCAAGGCAGGTGCTCGACCAGCAGCCGGTTGTACGCCTGGCTCCGGTAAGCCTCGGTGTAAAGACGCGCGTTGACGATGGCGACTCCGAGCTGCTCGGCGATCAGGCGCAAGGTCGAGCGTCCGTCCACCCCGTAGATCCGTCCGCCGATCCGGGGTGAGAGGATCATGATGGCGCTGAGTTCACCGCGGAAGCGCGCGGGCACGATCAGGTCCGCGTCCAGCGCCTTGAGCCGGGCCAGGGCCGCGCGGTGTTCGGCGGTCGACGCGTGTCGAGCCAACTCCTCCATCGCGATGTCCGGCGCGCCCCCGCGAAGGCTCCGCACGACCGGATCGTCCTCGCACAGGCAGAGGCCGTCGCCGAGGGGGCGGGTGTAGGCGTAGGCGTCCCCACGGAGGTCCAGCTCACAGAAACCATTCACGTCCGGCACGAGCACGCGCACGGACTGCGCGCCGACTATCTTCGCGAGAGTAGAACTGAATCTCTGCAAAAGTTCGTGCAGTGTCGCCACCGATTGCAGGATTTGGCGGACCTGGCCGAAGACTCGCTCGAAATCCATGTCGTTCGAGGGCAGGATACGCCGGGCGATACGAAGCAGCGGCGAGCCAAAGGAGTTCACTAAGGTCGCGGCCATCCCACCCGCGAGCACGCTGGGCCAGAACGTGGCGTCGTTGCCCGCACGCAGGAAAACCCAGCGCAGGGCCACCCAGAGGATGGCGTAGATGACGCCCGCGTACAGCGTCAGCAGTCCGTGCGACAACGCTCGCCGCAGCACCGAACGCACCTGGAGGATGCCGCGTGAAGTGATCCCGTAGGCAATGATGATGTCGAAAAGAATCACGCGGAACGCCGCTGCCCAGCGTACGATCTGCCAGCCGCCTTGCACGTATTGCAGCAGCAGGCTCAGAGCGATAGTCACCGCCACCACGACGCTCGCCAGACAGGTAAATTGTAGTTCGACCTGATGCACGCCGGTCAAACGCGGGTGCCACTGATCGCGCAGCAGCAGGCCGAACGAGGTTATCCCCGTCAGAAGCAGATAAAGGTAATAAAAACGGACCGCCGGGTGGAAAGTAGGCAGGACCGCCAGGCCAGCCATCCGGCCGGGCACATCGGATACCAGTTGCGTATTCACGAGGTAGAATGGCGACAGGCAGAAAGTCGCGAACACCAAACCCAATACCAGCCACCATCGCGTCCGCCGCAGCAGCGAACCAAAGTTTTCCTCGTGGAAAATGATGGCGTGGCGCAACAGCATGAACGCCGCCGGCGTCAGCGCCCCACAGGCCGAGCACAGGCGGATTGCCAGCGCCGCCTGGCTGGCATCGGTGGACACGAACGCGCACTGGATCCCCGCGATCCACCCAGCCACCGTCAAAGCAAGCAGCAGGAAGCTCCGGTTGATCGTCCGCCGCGTGTTGTTGGCGAAGACCATCACTCCGAACAGGAGATGGCAAAACACCGACGCGCTCGCCAGAGTGATCCCGCCGGTCAAGGGATTCATGCGTCTTGGGTCATGCGATTACTGGTCCGGGCGTCCGACAACCAGACTGATGTTGCCGCCGCTCAAGCCATGAGCGTTGACGACTGTTTTCCGCAGCTTCATACGACGCGGGTACTGACCAATGTAATCGAGGTCGCAGTCGATGTCCGAACGGGTCCAATTCACGGTGGGCGGCACTATACTGTGCTGGTGCGCAAACCCAGCCACGATCACTTGCAGCGGCCCCGAAGCGGCCAGTGGGATGCCGATGGTCCCTTTGATGGAACCGACAACCACCCGGTAGGCGTGCTCGCCGAATGTCGCCTTAATTGCATCCGTCTCGCAGCGGTCGAACACCGGATGCCCACAGCCCCAGGCCGAGATGTAGTCGATGTCCCGGTATTCGCAGCCGGCGTTTTCCAAGGCACCCTTCATCGTGAACTCTAGTCCGGAACTCGGCTGATCCCGCTTCAGGTCGGGACAGGTATGCGTGCCGAAGACTTCGAGGACTTCCCGCGCGCCCCGGTCACGAGCGAAGCGCTTTTGCTCCAGAATGACCACGCCGGCTCCCTCGCCCAGCACTCCGCCCTCGCGATCACGGTCGAAGGGACGGCTGGCCTGCTCGGCATGGCGCGACCTAGTGCAGATGCCAGATGCGGAGATGCCCGAGACGACGGTCGAAGACAGGGGAGCCTCGGCCCCGCCCGCCACGACGAGGTCGTAGCGGCCGAGTCGGATCAAATCCACTCCCAAGCCGATGGCATCCACACCGGACGTGCAGTTGTTGGCAAAGCCGAGGACATTGACGTCGTCGAGTTTCAGCATCTCTGCCACCGCCACGGGCGCGGCTTGGAGGTTGCCGCCAAGGATGGAGCTCGGGGCTACCCGGCGCGGTCCATCCTTGTCGATCTGCAAGGCCACTTCTTCCACCATTTCCAGCGTGCTCGCCGCCGAGCCGATGACAACTGCCACTCGCCGGCCCCGGAGATCATTGGTCGTCAGTCCCGCGTCGGCCAGAGCCTCCCGCGCCGCCGCCACCGCAAATTGCGTCTGCCGTGCCATGCGCTTGGGCCGCTGCCAAGCTTCAATGTGCCGCACGGGGTCAAAATTCTTGACCTCTCCGGCCACATTGATGCCCAGTTCGTCGTTCCTCAGCCGCGAAAGCACGCTCACACAGCTCCGTCCTTGCATGAGCGCGTCCCACAACTTTTGCGTGCCAATGCCAGCTGCCGACACCGCACCCATCCCAGTCACAACCACCTGTCGGCGGGTATGCAGACAGTTGTAGCGATGATAATTTTCCGGGTAGTAGTTCATAAATGATTGTCAAGCGGACACGTTTCAGGCACTCTACGGTACGCAGCTTGCTCATCTACACGAACTCGTCACGGTAGCTACGCACCAAGTTTTGTGCCAACCAACTGGCAAGAAGATGGCTGGAACACGGGATTACACTATAGCCGCAGCCCCGTCCAGCTTAGCCGAATCCTTGCCGGATGCACGTCTGCGGATGCACGCTCGCGCTCCCATCTATGATTTCCTCTTTTGACTCTCCTGCCGCGAATCTTGCTACCGTCGAGGCCGCCAAGGCGAGAATCCTCATCATCGACGACGATTACGGCCCGCGCGAGAGCCTGCGCATCCTGCTCAAGTACGACTACGACGTGGTCGTCACGAGTTCGGTCGCCGAGGGCGTCGCGGCGTTGAAGGCCAACCACATCGACACGATCATCCTGGACAACCGCATGCCGGGCCGCACGGGTCTGGAAGGGATCGTGGACCTTCGCAAGATCGACGAGTACGTGTCGATCATCATGCTCACCGGCTACGGCACCCTGGAAACCGCCACCCAGGCGCTTCGCAACCAGGCGACCGACTTCATGACGAAGCCGCCGGACACCGATGCCATGCTGGAAGCGGTCGCCAAGAACGTTTCGCTGGCCCGCGCCAAGCGCACCCGCGCCAACCTCGCCAGGGAACTGGCCGAGTTGAACCTCGGGCTGTCGGCGGAACTTTCCGAAACCCGGCCCCTGGCCAAGCTGGGCCAGCGTTCGGACGAGATCATCCATGACATGGGCAACCCGCTTACGATCTTGACGTGCTGCGTCGAGATGTTGCAGACCAAGGTGGACGAACTGCACCCCGGCGAAGGCACCCAATGGATGGAGACGCTTGGTTACATCCAGATGATCAAAAAGAGCATCCAGCATTGCTGCGGGCTCGCCGACGCCTGGCGGCAGTTGCGCGACGATATATCCGAAGACCGCGAGGTGGTCGGGGCAAAGAGTTTCCTCGATGGGTCGGTGGAATGGCTCCAGCCAATGTCGGCCATGCTCGACGTGGTCCTGGAGCTTGATTTCGACTCGCTCGGCCCGGAGATGGGCGTTGAGGTCGACACGACGCAGATGCGCCGCGTCGTGCACAACCTCGTGATCAACGCGATGCAAGCCTCCCAGCGCCGCGGCGGCAAGGTGTCCGTGCGCGGCACGGCCAACGAGCAAGCCGTGACCTTGACCGTGACCGACAACGGCGTGGGGATTCCGGTGGATCGACTGCCGATCATCTTCGAGCCGTATTACACCACGAAGGAGGAAGGCACCGGACTCGGGTTGGCCATTTCCAAACGCATCGTCGAGGAGCACGCCGGGACGATCAGAGCGGAGAGCGTGATTGGAAAAGGGTCGACTTTCACCGTGCAACTGCCCGTCAAGGTCGCTGCGGCCGCCTGATCTGGCCAAGCAGCGGGAGGTTCGTGCGAGCTATGGTGCCAGCGAATGCTGGAACTGCTCGATGACATCAGCCAGGGCGCCCTCACCCGCCGCCATGGCGGCGGCACGCGCACGTTGGGCACACTCGACGGCCTCCTCGTGCCGGCCGGCGGCGAGTGCGGCTTCCGATCGCAGCAGTAGTTGGCGCGCGCCGTGGTACCGTGTGAGTTCACAAGCTCGGTCGGCGACGGCGGGCGTCATCTCGGCGGCCAGCGGCGGCACAGGAGGTTGGTCAAGACGTTCCAGGTTCAACGTCAGCAGAGCGGTGAGTGCTTTGGACGTTGTTCGGGTCGATCCGCAGGCAGGTCCGCAGCAGCGCACAAGCTTCTGGCAAGTGGTTTTCGGCCAACTCGAGGTTGTAAAGGTTGTAGTAGGCCGATCCCGTGCTCGGCCGGAGCTGGATCGCCTGCCGGAACGCCTCCCGCGCACCGGCGGCGTCGCCGGTTTCCATGAGCGCCACCCCGTAGTTGTTGAAGCTCTCCACGTCGGGGGCGAGGGCGAGCAACCGGCGGTACATCGACGCCGACTCCGCCCAGCGGCCCTCGCTCCGCAGCACGTTGGCCAGGTTGACGCCGACGCCCGCGAGCTGGCCTTCGGTTTTCAGGGCCTCGCGAAATTGCTCCTCCGCCAACGGGAGCTGTGAGGGATCGTGCAGGCCGCGTTGCTGCAAGGCGAGGCCGAGGTTGTTGTGTGCGCCAAAAGAGTGCGGATTGACGGCCAGACTGGAGCGCCAGAGTTTTTCCGAACTGCTGAAGTCATCCGCCCGCTGCCAGCAAACGATCGCCAGCAGGCCGACCAGGCCGCTCATGACGACCAACGCCGCGCGGCCCATCGCCCCGCCCTGTTCGTAGCGTCCCGTCAGCCACGCCGCAGCCAGCGCGAGCAGCCCTGGGGCGGCGGCGTAGACGAGGTGGTCCGAGACGTAGGAATGGGTGAAGAACGACATGTGCAGCACCCCGGAAACCGGCAGCAGGATCAACACGAACGACGCGAGCGCCGCCGCCGGCGCGCGGCCCCACCGCCACCGTCCCCACCAAGCGACGACGAGCAGGAGCGCGACTCCAGCCGGCCACAGGAAACCCGCCAAGTCCCCCGCCGCAAACTCCCAGCGCGGGTAGATCATCGCCAGCCCGTGCGGCCAAAGGAGTTTGCCGAGGTAGAAGGAAACCGTCCGGCCCACCAGAATCACGCGCACCGGCAACGGGTTGGCGTGCGCCAAGTTGTCGGCGGAGACGGCGCGGTGGTACTGGAACCAGAGCGTCGCCAAGCCGGCGGCGAGTGAAGCCACGAAGAACGGGACCGTGCGGCCCAAGTCGCGCCACCGCACCCGGTCGGTGCGCCACCGCGCCAGCACGAGCAGCACGCGCGGCATCATGACGATGGACGGTTTGCTGAGGAGCGCCAGGGCGTGCAGGCCGAGAGCCGCCGCGTACCAGCTGCGGTTCCTCGCCGTCCGGCCATCGTCCAGACGCACGTAGCAGAGCAGGCTGCCGAGGTAGAACACCATCGCCAGAACCGATTTGCACTCGGCGATCCAGGCCACCGCCGCGACGTTGACCGGATGCACGGCAAACAGCACCGCGCCGAGCCACGCGCCCGGCACGCGCAACGCCCGCAGCAAGCGCCAGAGCAGGAACGCCGACGCGACGTGCAGCGCGAGGTTCACGAAATGATAGCCGAGCGGGTCGTCGCCCCACAGCCGCCATTGCAGCCAGAACGCGGTGTTGGTCAGCGGAAAATAGTCGAGCGGGATCGTGCTGAACCAGATGGAACGCAGGCCGTCGGCGGCCCGGACGAGCGGGCTCTTGGCGATCAGCTCGTCGTCGTCTCACAGGAACGTGCCGGCCAGCGCCGGCCAATAGCAGACACACGGCAGCAGCACGAGCAGGAGCACCTGCGCGATCTGCCGCCAGCCGATCCGCTCCCGGGTCACCAGCGCGGGCAGCGGCTTGATCGGTTCCAGCCGCGCGGTAGTCGCGGTCGGCGAGGGAAAGAAGGTGGTCAACATGCAACCGACCTATTAGCCGGTTGCATACCAGGAAAACGGAAACCGCGCTTCAAGCCCCGAGCGCACCGATCTCGCGCATGAACTCTGTGAACGACTTCGCCTGCCGGATCGCTTGGTTGAGTTGGTCGAGCTTCTTGTCGTTGAAGGCTTGGTTCAGGGACACCCGCCGAGTGCCGCCCGCGTGGTTAAACACCACCTCGTCCCAGTGGATGGACGAAACCTCGTTGTTGAACTTCGCCACCGAACGGCCGCGGAAGTAGGCGCGGGTCGTTTCCGGCGGGTTAAAGATGGCGTTACGCACGTCGTCCTCGGTGATGAACCTCCGCATCTGCCCTTCCCGCAAAAGGGCGTAGTGCAACCCCTGGTCTATCGAGACGTTGTGGTATTCCAAGTCGATGGATTGGAGCCACGGATCGGTCCACGCGAGGCCCTCTTCTTCCTTGAGGGTGCTGAGGAGGAACTTCTTTGCCACCCAGTCCACGCGATCGCAGCACAGCATCACGTCCTTTTCGAGGTCGTCCAGCACACTTTCCCACTCCTTCAGCAACCACGCCGTTTCCTCGTCGTACCGGTTGCAGTGCTCCGTGGCAGCGGCGAGGTACATCCGCTGCACGTCGATGGCGCTGATCTTGCGGCCGTCCTTTAATTCAATGATCCAGGTGTACGTCTGGTCGCGGCTGATGGCCTTGGTCGTCTCGATGGGCTGGGCAAACTCCAGTTGCGGCGCTTTCCCGGCTTCGATCAATTCCAGCACCAGCGAGGTCGTGCCCATCTTGAGCGCGGTGGCGACCTCGCTCATGTTTGCGTCGCCAATGATGACGTGGAAGCGCCGGTATTTGCTGCTGTCGGCGTGCGGCTCGTCGCGCGTGTTGATGAGCGGGCGGCGGTTCATCGTGTCAATGCTGACGATGACGCTGAAGAAGTCTGCCCGCTGCGAAATCTGGTACAACCCCGCCTGGCTGGCGACGCTCTCCGCCTCGACACCCATCTTCCCCGCACCGGCGAAGATCTGGCGCGTGACGAGGAACGGCAGGATGTCGTTCACCACGCGGTCCCAGGGCACATGGCGGCTCATCAGAAAATTGTCGTGGCAGCCGTAGCTGTGCCCGATGAAATCGGTGTTGTTCTTGTACAGGCGCACCTCACGGTCGGGCAGGAGCTTCTTGTTCCTCCGCCGGGCGCATTCGGCGAGGATGCGTTCGCCCGCCTTGTCCTGCGCGACCACCTCGCGCAGCCGGGTGCATTCCGGGGTCGAATACTCCGGGTGCGCGTGGTCATTGTAAAAACGCGCCCCGTTGCTGAGCACGAGGTCGCTCTTGATTTCCTCGAAGCTCAGCGGCCGGTTCTTGTCGATCTCGAAGTACGCCGACTCATCGGTATCCTGGAGGAGTTCCTTCGCGCGGAAGCCCCGCGCGTCCTTGTGCGGGTCTTCCAGTGAATAATCCCACTTCATCAGGTTGCCGTGCTCGGTGTAACGGCGCACGAGTTCGATGGACTCGCTGACCACGTCCACGTTGTCCACGCCGTCCACGGTGATTCCGTACTCCGTTTCGATCCCAAAAACCCGATTCATCCCCTCTTTGGCTAGTGTTGACACGCGAAGTTTTTAGATGACGGCGCGGTTGCCTTTCGGACGCTGTTCGTCGCGCGAACTCGCGCGCACCGGCGACACGCGCACGACGTTCTCGGAGTCATAGTCGATGAGCTTCAACCAGTCCTCGGTGATGTCCGTCGGCGGGAAGATGTCGTTCTCCGCGTACTCGGCGTTGAGCGACAGACTGAGGTCGCTCGCGCTGATCCCCTCCTCCTGCATCGTGGCGATGGCGCGCTTGATGGCGAGCCCCTTGGCGCGTTCCACGATGGACGAGATGATCGCGCCGCTGACGAGGTCGCCGCGGTAGAGCGTTTCCTTGCGCCCGCTGCGGAGCGTCACTTCGAGGAAGCGGTTCTCGTCGCGGTGGGTGAACTGCTGCTCGATCAACCCGTCCACGAGTTTGTCGATGGCCGGGCGCACGCCGCCCGCTTCCTGAACCATCACGGGGTCATACGGCAGGTCCTCCGCCAGATAAATTTTGTAGATATCCCGTGCACCTTCCTTGGTCGGGCGGTTCACCTTGATCTTGCGGTCGATGCGGCCGGGCCGGATGATGGCCGGGTCGATCAGGTCCGCGCGGTTGGAGGCGAGGATGATGACCACGTCGTTGAGCGAGTCGATGCCGTCCATCTCCGTGCAAAACATCGGCACCAGCGTGCTGGTGAGGTTGAAGCTGCGGCTGCTGCGGCGCGTGCCCAAGATGCTCTCGGCCTCGTCGATGAACAGGAACGGCAGGTAGCCTTCCTTGCGCTTCTCGCGGGCGGTGGCGAAGATTTCACGCACCATCCGCTCGCTCTCGCCGACCCACATGTTGAGGATTTCCGGTCCTTTGATGTGCATGAAGTATTCCTTCATCTTCTGGCCGGTCTTCTTTTCTAACTGCGCGGTCAGGTTGTACGCCGTGGCCTTGCCGATAAGCGTCTTGCCGCAACCGGGCGGTCCGTAGAGGAGAAATCCCTTGGGGGTCGTGTGGTTGAACTTGGCGAACAGGTCCGCGTGGATGAGCGGCAGTTCGATGGCGTCCTTGATGGCCTGCAAGGCTTCCTGCTGGCCGCCGACTTTTTCCCACGGCAGCTCCGGCACTTCGTCGAGATAATGGTCCTCGCTCTTGGGCCGCTTGAGGAGTTCCAACGCCATGCGGTAGTTGGGATCGACGCGGACCTCGTCGCCCGCCTTGAGCGTTTCCTTGGCGATGCTGGTGGAGCGTTGGAGCACGAGCGACTGCATTCCGTTCTCCTGCCCGACGCGCAGGCGGTCGTCGCCGATTACCTCCGTGATCTTGGCGACGGGACCCGAGTTGTCGATCCCAAGATCGCCCACCACGACGTACGCTTCGTTCACGAGGACGCGGGTGCCCTTCTTGAGCTTGTTGATGGGAATGCGCGGATCGACGTTGCAGTAATAGTCGGAACCGCCGACGACGATCTGCGCCGTCTCGCGGTTGGGGGTGCCGAGGAAAATGCCGATGCGGTTGGCGGGCGAGGTCACCTTCTTGATGACTTCCTCCATCTTCTCAATGGTCTGGCGCGCCTCGTTCATGGTGTCCTCCTGGTCGGCGACGTGCGCGCGGACGTTCAGGAGGGCTTTGCGGATCGGGTCGCCGATGGGCAGCGAAGCGATGGTGCGGTCAAGGAGATCGAGAGCCGACTGGTCGTCGGAGCCACCGCTGGCCCCGTACGGCGAATCGGACTCGTGGGAACGGTCAGATGGATTCATGCGTCTTCAGCGAATGCGTAACACACTACAAACTTCGACACTGGCGTGGTTGGCGGGTTCAAAAATACGCCCGGCCAAAGACGGACGCAAACGGACGGGTTCCAAGTCGCTGCCGGCGGGGAAAATCGGCTTCGGGAAGGGCGGGATGCACCGATGGGATTTGCACCCCCTGGGACTCGAACCCAGAACCTAGTGATTAAGAGTCACGTGCTCTACCGATTGAGCTAGGGATGCGTGATCGTGAGCCGCTTGTCTTGCATGCCACGAGCCGCAGGTTACCGCGCGAACCGGCACGTTGGCAAGCGACAATTCGCGTCGGTTCGCACACTTTGGCCACGCCCGGGGTGGAAAGTTGGCGGGTTTGGCTCCATCTTGCCCGATGCCAAACGGGATTCCTTCCGCCCCGCATCCGTCGTCCGGGCTGACGACGGTCGGCGTGTTCTACGACGGCAATTATTTCAACCACGTCAGCACGTACTACAAGTATTCGCATCCGCGCCGGACGCGGCTGAGCATCGCGGGGCTGCACCGGTTCATCCGCGCGCAGGTCGGGGGCACGTCGGAGGCGCTGGAAAAAGGGAACGGCGCACGCCCGGCTGCTCCGACCAACGGCAGCGGACGGCGCGGTCCGCGCGAGGAATCCGAAGGGATGCGCCGCTGCCAGATCGTGGACGCGCATTATTTTCGCGGGCGGCTCGCGGCGATGGAGGCGGCGGCGAAGGACTCGCTGCTCAACGAACGGCTCTTCGAGGATGTGCTGATGAAGGAGGGCGTCATCACCCATTCGCTGCCGCTGGTGCGCCGACGCGACCAGAGCCTGGCGGAAAAAGGGCTGGACGTGTGGTTCGCGCTCGAAACCTACGAACTGACCTTGCTCAAACGGTACGACGTGACCGTTCTCGTGGCCTGCGACCGCGATTACCTGCCGCTCGTGCGCAAGCTCAACACGCTCGGCGGTTGCGTCATGGTGCTCGGGTGGGATTTCACGCACACCGACGAGATGGGCGTCGAACGTCAGACGGTGACGAGCATCGACCTGCTCGCGGAGGCGACCTACCCGCTGGCGATGCACGAGATCATCGAGACCGCCGCGCCGGAAGACCCGCTCATCAACGGCCTCTTCGTCGAGGATGCCGGGCGTAGCCGGGAACTCGCCAGCCGGGCGGTTCATCCCAACGGCGGCATCACCACGCTGCCCGACGACACGCCGCAAGACGTTCCCAACGGCGCGCCCCGCCTCGAACCGAACCGCGGTCCCGAGCATTCCGGTACGATCCAGACGCTGAAGGAGGGTTATGGGTTCATCAGCACGGAGGCGTCGGCCAAAAACTTATTTTTCTCGTGGGCGGACCTCCAGGATGTGCCCTTCGACGCACTACAGGTCGGCGACCGGGTGAGTTATCATCTCGGCTCCAACTTCAAGGGCGAGTGCGCGACGAACGTCCACAAACTCTGAGGTTCTGAGAAGTCGGAATTTACCCACAGATTACGCAGATTTTCGCAGATTGAGAGAAGAAGAAAAAGCATTCCAGCCATTCTTTTCCCTTCTTCGAATCTGCGAAAATCTGCGTAATCTGTGGGTAAATTCTGAGTCTGCCAAGCTCGCGTCGCCTTCATGCCTGCCACCGCTCCGGTAAGAAATTTCCCGTTCCTCGAACAAATCCGCGACATCGGCCGGCAGGCGCGGGTCTCGGCGCTCGCGGTGGCGCTGTACGATTACGCGCTGGACCTCCGGTTCAGCTTCCAGGCGTCACGGGTGTTTCACGCGGCGAGCACGATCAAACTGGCGATCCTCTTCGCGCTCTTCCGGGCGGCGGAAACCGGCCGCTTGCGGCTAACCGACCGGCTGCACGTACGCAACCGCTTCCGCAGCCAGGGCGACGGCTCGCCGTTTTTCCTCCAGTCGGACCGCGACGGCAACCCGGACTTATACAAGCTCACCGGCCGCACCGCGACGTTGCAGGAACTGGCCGAAACGATGATCGTGCGCAGCAGCAACCTCGCCACGAACCTCCTGCTCGACCACCTGGAAGTCGCCTTCGTCACGGAAACTCTCGCCACGGCCGGGTTGGAAGCGCTGCGTTGCGCGCGCGGCGTCGAGGACGAGGCGGCGTTCACGCGCGGCCTGAACAACCTCGTCACCGCCGACGGACTGTTGGAGTTTTTCCGCCGGGTCCACGAAACCCGCGTGCTCACCGCCGAGAGTCGGGAGAAAATGTTCGATATCCTCTTCCAGCAGCGATTCAACGCCATGCTCCCGGCCGGCGTCCCGGAGTCTGCTAAGGCCCGCATCGCGCACAAGACCGGCGAAATCTCGACCGTCACGCACGACGCCGGGATGGTCTTCCTGCCCGGACGCGCGCCGTACGCGCTCGTCGTCCTCACCGAATACGCGGCGAGCGGCACCGCCTCGGCGCGCAACAAAACCGTCGCCGCCGTTTCCGCCGCCGCGTACGATTTTCTGCAAACTGCCTCCGCATGAACCAGACCGCGCGTGACCTGCCCGTCGTGGACGGCCTGCGGCTGCCCGAAGACCTCCGCGCCCTGCTGCGGCCGGACGAACTCCTCGCCGACCGCGCCGGCCGCCAACACCGGCTGCCGCGCTTCTTTTACGAGGTGCGAAGCTGGTCGCAGGCAAAGGAACTTTTCCTCACCCCGCACGTCCGCCTGAGCGAACTGCTCGTCGTGGACAGCCGCGAGGCTCCGCGGCTCCTGGAAGAGTTCCCGCACTACGTGCCGTGCGCGGTCAGCCTGCTGGCCCGCGTGCTCGAAGACCTGCGCGCGAAAGTGGGCGCGCCGGTGTTCGTCGCGGCCAACGGCGGTTACCGTTCCCCGGCGCACCGCCTGACCACGAGCGCCAGTCCGCACCTTTGGGCCGCCGCCGCCGACCTCTACCGCGTCGGCGACACCTGGCTCAACACGCAGAGCGCCATCGAAAAACACGGCGTACTCGCCCGCGAACTCCTCCCGGACGTGAACGTCCTGCCCTACGGCCACCAACCGGGCGAAACCGACGATCATCTCCACCTCGACCTCGGCTACCTGCGCATGGTTCCAAACGGCTGCGACGAGGCAGTGTAGCGGCCTGCCCCAGCACGATGTGGTCGCGGCGCTGCGTCGCCGCGTCTGCATCCGTTGGCAGGCGTGCCTCCAGAACCAGACGCGGCGACGCAGCGCCGCGACCACATCCCGGAGATGAAACCGCTCCGATCCTTGTGGGTGCACCCGGAGGCCGCGTCGATTTGAAGTCGAACATCGAAAAGGTTACAATGCAGACCTCTTACTGACCACAGCCCCGCCCTGCTTGAACCCCGGCCCGCGCAAGAGACCTGATCCCACTACGACCCTCGCCCGTGCGGACAGGTCGCTCGCACCGACTCCACGCCAGCCGGTCGTCGGGCTGGAAGCGGAGTTCACCCTGGTGGTGGATGGTCGTGAACAGCGGCCGGAAGACGTGTTCGGCACGCCCGGCAACCTGTTGCGGCATCACGAAGGCCGCGTCATCCCGCGCGTGGGCCGCTCGTGCCATCTGCCGACCGGCGGCGCGCTCTACTTCGACACCGGGGTCGTGGAGGTGGCGACCGCCCTCATCGAACTCGACGCTCCCGGCGGCTGCGCACGGGCGGTGCGTTCGCTGTGGGAACAGATCGCGTTCGTGCGCGGGCAGATCGACCGTTGGGAGGTATCCACCGGCCGGGAGATGCGGCTGCGGGGATTCAGCGCGCACTACAGCTTTTCGCTCTTCGCGCAGGACCCGCCGCGGCTGCACCGCCTCGCGCGGCTGCTGCCTTCCATCCTGGCGATCCCCGTGATGCTGCTCGCCGCCAACCGGCACAGCACCGCCGTCGGCGCGCGCCCGCGTCCCGGCCGGCTGGAGATCACGGCGGATTTCACGCCCGACCCCGCCCTGACGGACGCCACCCTGGCTTTCCTCGCCGGGGTCATCGCGGAAACTTCGCGCTGGCCGAAAACCGACCTAACGCCGGCGGCGCTCACGCGGCTGGGTTTGCCGCGTCTCACGGAATTCCGACCGAGCAAGCACAGTTCCCGCCAGGGCTGGCGCGCCCACGCCGACGATTTCGAGCGCAACCCGTTCGCCGCCGATCCAAACGCACCCGAATGGCTGCTTACCGATGGTCGCCGGGTCAGCCTGCGGACGTTTGCCTGCGAGGTTTTGAAGGTGTTTGCACAGTCGGTCCGCCGCTACGCGGACCGGGCGACGTTCACCCACATGCGTGAGGTGCTCGCAGGCACCGCGCGTTCGCTGCTCGATTTCGAGGAACGCCCTGCCGCCTACGACGACGCCGGGAGGAACATCGACTGGGGCCGCCGCCGCGCCCGGCCGCTGCCGCGTTCGGCTTACGAGAAGGTGATCCAACGGGTCATCCACCATGAGCCATTGCGCATCGGCAAGGCGCGCTACACCGTCGAACGGATGCCGGGATGGTACGAATTTATCTTTCGGGACGTGAAAACCGGCGAGCGACGGACGTTCAACCTCGACGAACTCGCCCGGCGCGTGTCCTGCGGCGGGATGTGAGACTTTTCGCCACAAGTAGTTCTTCCCGGAAGGCCGACGGGAAATTTAGCCGCAGACTTCGCAGATTTCCGCGGATTCCAGAAGAAGTGGAGAGGTGCTAAAGCAAGCATCCCCCTTCCTTCTTTCAATCTGCGGAAATCTGCGGAATCTGCGGCTAAATTCAGGCACGCAAGTTACTGCGGAGCCTGTTCGGGGATCAGCCATTGTGGCTCCGGTGCCGAGGATGCCGTTCGCGCCGGTGCGTCCACTTGTTGCGCTTGTTCAGGGTGCGAAGGATCCGCAACCGAGTGGTGGGGCATGGGCTTGTCCAGATCGCTCGGCCTGACCCAACCCTTGCCGTAAAAATCCCGGTCCTCGTCGCTCATGAACGCACAGCCGCCGCTGGCGAAAACGGCGGCGACCAGCATGAGGCCAAACAGCACCTTCTTCATGAAAAGCGAGGACACGAGCAAGCGCACGCTGTACAGCATGCCGCTACAGCCGCCGAGGCGCAAGACGGTTTCGACGGATCGCGCGAGCGGACCGGGTGTTCTTCTGGTAAACTGTCGTTCCATGGAGCGCCTCCCGCTCGAACTTTCCCAACCCGTGACCGACCTGCCCGGTCTCGGTCCGGTGCGGGCCAAGGCCCTCGAACGCCTCGGGCTCCTCACGGTCGGCGACCTGCTCACCCACTACCCGCGCCGCTACGAGGATCGCCGTCAGTTCGAGCATTTTCCGACGACGGCGGGCGACCGGCCGGTCTGCGTGTGCGGGATCGTCGTCGCCACGTCGAGCAAGCGGCTGCGGGGCCGGCAGACCATGTTCGAGGCGACCTTGCAGGAGCCCGAACGGCACGCGCTCAGCTCGCTGCTGACCGTGCGCTGGTTCAACGCGTATTTCGTGCAAAAAATCTTCGCCGCCGGTCAGCGCGTCGTCCTCTACGGCAAGCCGAAGGCGCGCGGCGCGGGCGTCGTGATCGACCATCCCGAGTTCGAGATCATCGAGAGTGAGGACGACGAGGAAAGCCTCATCCACCTCAAGCGCATCGCGCCAGTCTACGCGACGACGGAGGGCCTGGGGCAAAGGACGATCCGAACCCTGATCTACCGCACGCTGGCGGCGGTCGACCTCGCGGCGCTGCCCGACGTGCTCCCGGCCGGGTTGGACGCGACCCCACGCGGCGTGGCGTTGCGGGCCATCCATTTTCCGACTGACGAACCCGCCCGCGAGGCGGCGCGCCGGCACCTCGTGCTGAACGAATTCTTCGGCTTGCAAATGCTCATCGCGGGCCGGCGGGCGAAAACGGTCTCACGGCCGGGAGAGTCCCACTGCGGCTCGGGCGCGCTCCTGGAGCGGTTCCAGGATTCGCTGTCGTTCGGCCTGACCAAAGCGCAATGGCGCGCCATCGGCGAGATCCGCGGCGACCTCGCGGCGGCGCGGCCGATGAACCGCCTCCTCCAGGGCGATGTCGGCTCGGGCAAGACACTCGTCGCCATCTCGTCGATGCTGCTCGCCGTCGAGGCTGGCTACCAGGCCGTCCTGATGGCTCCCACGCAGGTCCTGGCGGAACAGCACTACCTCGTTTTTACCCGCTGGCTGGAACCGCTCGGCCTCAAGATCGCGCTGCGCACCAACGCCCGCCGCGAGGAAAGCGTCGCGGGCGGGTTCCACGCGGACAACGGCGGCACCGAGGGCGGGGAACTCACGCTCGGCCTGCCGGGCAAGCGCCAGCCGGACATTCTCATCGGCACTCACGCACTGCTCTACGAAAAGGAGCCGCCGCCCCGGTTGGGATTGGTCATCATCGACGAGCAGCACAAATTTGGCGTGATGCAGCGTGCGCAGTTGACCCAGCGGCAGAAGATCGCGCCCGACGTGCTCGTGATGACCGCCACGCCCATCCCGCGCACGCTGGCGATCACCGTGTACGGCGACCTCGACGTGTCGGTCCTTGATGAGTTGCCCGCCGGACGGGGCAAGATCGTCACCGCCGTCCGGCCCAACGACAAGCTGCGCGAGGCGGGCGAGTTCATCCGCAAGCACCTCACCGAGGGGCGGCAGGCCTACGTCGTCTACCCGTTGATCGAGGAGAGCGAGAAGCTCAACGTCAAGGCTGCCACCGAGGGGCACGAGCACTGGTGCGAGGTCCTGAAGCCGTTCCGTTGCGAACTGCTGCACGGCCGGATGCGGCCCGAGGAAAAGGACGCCGTCATGCGCGCGTTCCGCGATGGCGAGGTCCACGCGCTGATTTCCACGACGGTCATCGAGGTCGGCATCGACGTGAAAAACGCCAACCTCATGCTGATCGAGAATGCCGAACGCTTCGGGCTGGCGCAGCTCCACCAGCTC
>CAXTOX010000074.1:0-19234 GCA_964245885.1 uncultured Chthoniobacterales bacterium
GGGCTCGCCGCTTTACTAGCGGTGAGCCTCAAATGTATCGTGAACACTCCCTAGGGTCTGGCCGTTGCGCGTCGCTTTGAAGTTGCCATTGGGTTCCTGCGCGATCTGGCCGAGTTCCCCAAGGAGGGAATGCACGTCGCGCCACGGCAGGTTGTGTGAGATCGGATGTTGGAAAATCTTTTCGTAGGTCCGCAGGTGCGAGCCGGTGAGGGATAGGGTCGGATTCATGAGATTTGGGAAAAGCGTTGCCGGTGCGGATCGAAGCAGCCACCTGCGCCCGATGCCGGGTACCTATTCTTTGCCCACCACGATGCGCTCGAAACGGTCGGAGGGCTATAAGGTGAAACCCTAACCAGACACGACCCGACTCACCGGGCCGGCGTCTCCGGCGATCCCGTCTGACTCCTCTGAACCTCTGGAATTTTTCCCCCTTCGTTTTCCCAGCGTTCGAGGGCGCTCCGTTTCATGGTCCTGGCGTCAACGGGCGTCACGTCCTCTGGCCCGCCCGGTTTTTGGCGCGTATCGGTCGAAAAGTGCGCCGCGGCGCGACTGATGACCCCTTGTGCTCCTGCCACCGGAATCGTTTCATGCTTGGTGCTCATAAGATGGAAAAAATGCGATTCGTTGGTCAAAGCGGACGGATCGTTGGACGTTCAAAGCTGCGCCGCTTGCCTATCTCATAGAGGCCATAGGCCAGAGCGGTCATGGCGGTGAGACCGCCGGGAATGAAAAGAGCGGCGTAACCAAGCTGGCGGTAAGCGACCGCGCCCGCGACGCCGCCGCAGAGAAAGCCCGAAATGATCAGATAACAAAGACGCAAGCGTCTGGCATCGACCGGAAGGCCACGCATGGCGTGGCCCAAAAAGATGCCGAGGTCGGTGATCATCCCGGAGATGTGCGTGGTGCGCACCGTCGAGCCGCTGTAGGTGCTCACCATGGCGTTCTGGAGGCCGCAGGCGCACGAAGCAGCATAGATTCCGCACATGCTCTGATGGTCGAGCAGGGGTACCGCGACGCACAGCAGAGCAGATTCCAAAAGCAAGGCCACGCCGTAGCGCCGCCCGAGCTGTAGGGCGCTGTCCTGTACCAGATAACCGCTGAGCACGGTGCCTGCGACGAAGGAACCGATGATGACGGCAAAATGGCCGGCGGCAGAAAAGTCGTTCGACGCCAACGCAGCCGCCAGCATCGATGTGGTGCCTGTCAGGTGGGTGACCGCCTGATGCTCGAACCCGAGTAGTCCGACGACGTTGATGATGCCCGCCACGAAGGCCAGCGCCCACCCGCCCGCCAGCACCCAACGGGGCAGTTTGGAGATCATGCGTTCATAGCAGATCGCCGTCCTTGCCGGCCGCCTGCGCGGGGCTATCGACGAGAGTGTCGTCAGTCGGTTCGACGATGGCCGGGGCGTTCGGGGCTGGCACCTTCCACGTCCAGTTGCGGACCTCGGGCAAGTCCTCGCCGTGCTTGTCGATGTAGCGCTTGTGCTCGATGAGCTTGTCCGCGAGTTGCTGCTTGAGGTACACGCCTTTCGGGCCGGTTTGCGGCACGCGTTCGATGGTGTCCATCACCAGGTGGAAACGGTCCAGCTCGTTGAGCACCGTCATGTCGAAGGGCGTCGTGATCGTGCCCTCTTCCTTGTATCCCCGGACGTGCAGGTTGTGGTGGTTGTGGCGGCGGTAGGTGAGCCGGTGGATCAGCCACGGGTAGGCGTGGAAGGCGAAGATGACGGGCTTGTTCGTGGTGAAGAGATCGTCGAAATCCTGGTCGCTCAACCCGTGCGGATGCTCGCTTTTCGGTTGCAGCTTCATGAGGTCCACGACGTTGACCACCCGGATTTTTAACTCGGGCAGATGCTCGCGCAGGATGGACACGGCGGCCAGGGTCTCCAGGGTCGGCACGTCACCGCAGCAGGCCATGACCACATCCGGTTCGTGGTCCTGATCGTTGCTGGCCCATTGCCAGATGCCGATACCTTCCGTGCAATGTTTGACGGCGGCATCCATCGTCAGCCACTGGGGCGCGGGATGTTTGCCGGCGATGACGACGTTGACGTAATGGCGGCTGCGCAGGCAGTGGTCCATGACCGAGAGCAGGCAGTTGGCATCGGGCGGGAGGTAGACGCGCACGACCTCGGCCTTCTTGTTGACGACGTGGTCGATGAAGCCCGGGTCCTGGTGCGTGAAGCCGTTGTGGTCCTGCCGCCAGACGTGCGAGGCCAGCAGGTAGTTGAGCGAGGCGATAGGGCGGCGCCACGGCAGGTGCCGGGTGATCTTCAACCACTTGGCGTGCTGGTTGAACATTGAGTCCACGATGTGGATGAACGCCTCGTAGCAATTGAAAAGCCCGTGCCGTCCGGTGAGCAGGTAGCCCTCCAGCCAGCCCTCGCACTGGTGCTCGCTGAGCATCTCCATGACGCGTCCGGCGGGGGCGAGAAATTCGTCATCCGGCTCCGTCCCGGCGTCCCACTGGCGCGGGGTCACTTCAAAAAGGGCTTCCAACCCGTTGGAAAGCGTCTCGTCCGGGCCGAAGACGCGGAAGTTCTTCTGCGGATCGTTGAGCTTGACCACGTCGCGCAGGAACGGTCCCAGCACATGGGTGTCACCGATGCCGGGGGTTCCCGGCGCGGGCACGTCGACGGCGTACTCGCAGTAGTCCGGCATCCGCAGATCACGCAGCAGCAGGCCGCCATTGGCGTGGGGGTTCGCGCCCATGCGCCGGTTGCCCTTGGGAGCAAGATCGGCGAGTTCCGGCAACAAGCGGCCCTGTGCGTCGAAAAGCTCCTCTGGCCGGTAGCTGCGCAGCCAGTCTTCCAACATCTGGAGATGTTCAGGATGGGTGGCCGGATCGGAAAGCGGCACCTGGTGCGCGCGGAAGGTGCCTTCGATCTGGTGGCCATCGACCACCTTCGGGCCCGTCCACCCTTTCGGTGACCGGAGCACGATCATCGGCCAGCGGGGGCGCGCCGTGTGCCTGTGGACGCGCGCATCCCGGTGGATTTCCGCGATCTGCTCGACGGCCTCGTCCAGCGCGGTGGCCATGGCCTCGTGCATGAGCACCGGTTCGTGGCCTTCGACGAAGATGGGGGTCCAGCCGTAGCCGCGCAGGAGCTGGTCCAGTTCTTCGTGCGTGATGCGGGCGAGGACGGTCGGATTGGCGATCTTGTAGCCGTTGAGGTGCAGGATCGGGAGCACCACACCGTCGTTGACCGGATCGAGGAACTTGTTGGAATGCCAGGCCGTGGCCAGCGGACCGGTTTCCGCCTCGCCGTCGCCGACGACGCACGCGACGATCAGATCGGGATTATCGAAAACCGCGCCGAACGAATGACTGAGCGAATACCCCAACTCGCCGCCCTCGTGAATGGAACCGGGTGTCTCGGGCGAAGCGTGGCTGGGGATGCCGCCGGGGAACGAGAACTGGGTAAAGAGCCGACGCAGCCCGGCTTCATCCTGGCTGACGTTAGGATAGACCTCGCTGTAGGTGCCTTCCAGGTAAGTGCTGCCCACGACCGCCGGCCCGCCGTGACCCGGCCCCGAAACGTAAATCATGTCGAGGTCGTACTTTTTGATGACGCGGTTCAGGTGCGTGTAGATGAAGTTCTGGCCGGGGGTGGTGCCCCAGTGGCCCAGCAGCATGTGCTTCACGTCCGAGAGCGCGAGGGAACGTTTGAGCAGCGGGTTGTCGTAAAGGTAGATTTGCCCGACCGACAGATAGTTAGCCGCGCGCCAATAGGCATCCATCTTGTCGCGTAACTCCGGCGTGAGGGTAGTCGTGACCGTGTGCATATTATGCACCTCGACCAGAGACTCACCTTCCGCCTTCGTAGGACGATGCTGATGACCGACCGATTGCTGGCTCGGTTCCGACGTGAGGGTGTGGGTATTCGTTTCCATGATAAGCACTTCGTTTACAAACTGACTTTTCGGAGCCGCAAGGCGTTGCAGATGACTGAGACGGAACTCAAGCTCATTGCCGCACCGGCGATGATCGGGCTGAGCAGCCAGCCGAAAATTGGGTAGAGCAGTCCTGCCGCGACCGAGATGCCCAGCGCGTTGTAGATGAATGCGAAAAACAAGTTCTGCCGGATGTTGCGCATGGTGGCACGGCTCAGACGAATGGCCTTGGCGATGCCGCGCAGATCGCCTTTGACGAGCGTGATGCCCGCGCTTTGCATGGCCGCGTCGGTGCCGGTTCCCATCGCGATGCCGACTTCCGCTTCGCTCAAGGCGGGGGCGTCGTTGATCCCGTCGCCAGCCATCGCCACGCGTTTACCTTCCGCCCGCAGCTTCCTGATGGAAGCGACCTTTCCGGCGGGTTCGATCTCGGCCTCTACTCCATCGAGACCGAGTTGCTCGGCCACCACGGCGGCGGTGCGGCGGTTATCGCCGGTGAGCATGACGACTTTCAAGCCGAGCGCGTGGAGTTCGCGGATGGCCTCCGCAGACGCAGGTTTGATGGGGTCGGCGACGGCCAGCGTGCCCGCAGGTTTGCCGTCGACGGCGACAAACACCACGGTTTTACCCTCTTGCTGGAGTTTGGTGGCAGCGAATTCCAGCGGTTCCCACCCGGCAACATTTTCGCTGCGCAGAAAATCGGGTTTGCCGATCATCACAGCGCGGTTGCCAACCCTGCCTATGACACCGCCGCCCGCGACCGAACGAAAATCCTGCACGGCTTCCAAAACGATCCCTCGCTCCCGCGCACCCTGCACGACGGCGGCGGCGAGTGGGTGTTCGCTATTTTGCTCCAGAGACGCGGCGAGCCGCAGAAACTCCGTCGTGCCGAAACCACCGGTTGGCGCGACATCGACGAGCCTGGGCTTTCCTTCTGTGAGTGTGCCTGTTTTGTCCACCACGAGCATGGTGATTTTCTCCAGCCGTTCGAGCGCATCGGCATTTTTCAGGAGCACCCCGTTCTGCGCGCCGCGTCCGACGCCGACCATGATGGCCATCGGTGTCGCCAGGCCCAGCGCACACGGGCAAGCGATGATCAGGACCGCCACGGCGTTGACCATCGCGTGCGCAAGCCGTGGCTCCGGCCCGACCCACATCCAAGCGATGAAGGTGGCCGCCGAGGCGACGAGAACGACCGGCACGAAGATGCTGGCCACCTTATCGGCGAGGCCCTGGATCGGTGCCCGGCTGCGCTGGGCATCGGCGACCATCGCCACGATTTGGCCGAGCAAGGCGTCGCGGCCGACCCGCTCCGCCCGCATCACGAAACTCCCCGGGCCGTTCACCGTTCCTCCCGTGACTTTGTCACCGACGCCCTTTTCAACTGGAAGGGGTTCACCGGTCAGCATGGACTCTTCCACGCTGGAGTGGCCTTCGGTGACAACCCCATCGACGGGCACCTTGTCACCCGGCACCACGCGCAGTAAATCGCCGACCCGTACCGTGTCGAGCGGCACTTCCTGATCGCCCCCGGAGGCGAGCCGCCGCGCCGTGGGCGGCGCGAGGTTCAGCAGCGCTTTGAGGGCGCTGCCGGTGCGGGTGCGGGCGCGAAGTTCGAGCACCTGACCCAAGAGCACGAGTACGATGATCATCGCAGCGGCCTCGAAGTAGATCGGGACCATGCCGTCGTGGTGCATCGTCGAGGGGAACAGGCCGGGCGCGAGCATCGCCACGGCACTGAAGGCGAATGCCGCACCGACGCCGATGGAAATCAGCGTAAACATGTTCAGGTGCCGCGTGATGATCGAACGCCAGCCACGGAGGAAAAATGGCCAGCCTGCCCACCCGACCACCGGCAGCGTGAGCGCGAACTGACACCAGCGCGCAGCAGGGCCCGCGATCCACGGCTGCCGTGTCAACGCGGGCAGCAGGTGAGCCATCGCCAGAAAGAACACGGGCAACGTCAAAGCCAGGCCGAACCAGAGGCGCTTTGTCAGGTCGTTCAGCTCTGCACTATCGGCATCATCCGTGCCCGCCTGAACCGTTTTGGGTTCCAGGGCCATGCCGCACTTCGGACAATCTCCGGGGTGATCCTGCTCCACCTCGGGGTGCATCGGGCAGGTGTAGTGCGTGCCGCCGGTTATTTTCGTGGCCTTCGCGGGCTGCAGCTTCAACTCAGGCTCCACGGTTCCCAGAAGCCCCTGCTTTTGGTAGGGACGAGAATCACCCGGCGCACGGTACGCAAGGTTTCGGAGTTGGTGTTCCATAGCGGCGAAAGGGTCCAGGCAGGGATGCAGAGCGACGCTCGTTCCCCGACGACAAAGCCCACAGACCCCACCGTAGAATCGTTCGTCGGTCCCACCCTGGATATAAGCTGAACACCTAATAGCGACCGCGCCGTGCAGGGCAGATGTTGGCTCCTGCGATCAATCACTAAATCGCGTCGGAAAGAACGAACATGACACTCGATAACTCTACCGTCGTTGCCGTCTACGGCACCCACGCCAACGCCGAAGCTGCCATCAAGGAGCTGCAAATCTCCGGCTTCGACATGAAGAAACTTTCCATCGTCGCCCGCGACTACCACACGGATGAACATGTGGTCGGTTATTACAACGCCGGAGATCGCATGAAATACTGGGGCACAACGGGTGCCTTCTGGGGCGGCATTTGGGGATGGCTCTTTGGTTCGGCTTTCTTTTTCGTTCCGGGCATCGGGCCATTGCTGGTCGCGGGCCCCTTGGTCGGCTGGATCGTCGGAGCGCTCGAAGGGGCGGCAATTTTGGGCGGCATCAGCGCGCTGGGAGCCGGCTTTTGGAGCATGGGCATCCCGGAAAACAGCATCGTTCAATACGAGACCGACATCAAAAGCGGCAAGTTCGTGGTGATTGCCCACGGAACCTCGGACGAAGCGATCACGGCCCGGGAAATCATCGGCCGCACCAACCCGGAAGCGGTTGACGAACATCAGCTCTCGAAAGCCAGCACCGAAGTCGAATTGGTCGGTGCCTGAAAGGTCACGCGCCGGACACATTTGCTCCCAACGCCGGCGCGGCGTCCGCCCTTGCATTCGGGATTTCCGCACAGCGGGGCGTAGGCGTCGGTTTGCACGGCGTTCGACCTTTCGCATCGAGTAAAAACCCGATGATTCCTTTTCAGTTCCAGCGTCTGGGGCAGTTGATGGAGCCGGAACCCGGCAATCCGCTGGAAGTCGAAGGCGTGCTCAATCCAGCGGCGATCCGCGGCCCGGATGGCAAGCTCTACCTGTTCCCGCGCCTGGTGGCCAAGGGGAATTATTCACGCATCGGCGTTTGCAGGGTTCGGTTCGACGCAACGGGCGACCCGTGCGGGGTCGAACGCCTCGGCATCGCCTTGGAACCGGAGGCCGATTACGAGCGACGCCCCGACGGCGGCGGCTGTGAGGACCCGCGCATCTCGTTCGTCGAGCCGCTTGGGCACTACGTGATGACCTACACGGCGCATTCCGCCATCGGCCCGCGCATCGCCCTGGCGATTTCGGAAGATTTGTTCCACTGGCAACGGGTAGGGCTGGCGACCTTTGCTCCGTATCGGGGGATCGATTTCGTGCATGTGGACAACAAGGACGCCAGCGTTTTCCCTACCGCCATTCCCAATCATTGCGGGAAGATGCAGTTGGCTTTCCTGCATCGGCCGCTCTTCAAGGGGACACGACCGGAGGATACCGCCTGCCAACCTGCCTCGCGGTTGAAAAACCTCGATCACGAAAGCATCTGGATTTCCTACAGTCCGATGCCCGCCCCAGGCCTGAAACCTCACCGCCCCGGATTGATCAATTCCCACCACCGGCTGGCAACTCCCATCTTCCCCTGGGAAACGCTCAAAATCGGCGGCGGCACCCCGCCGGTCCTCACCCGCCACGGCTGGTTGATCGTCTATCATGGCGTCCACGAGATTTCGGAGCCGGGCAGCGACAAGCATCCGCTTTGCTACTCCGCCGGGGTCATGATCTTGTCGGAAGACCACCCGCACACGATCCGCTACCGTTCGCCGGAGCCCGTGCTGAAGCCGGAGTTGCCGCAGGAACGGTCCGGGATCGTGGCGAACGTCGTGTTTCCCACCGGCATCGACTGCCGACACGATCTCGGCACGCCCGACCGCTTCGACGTTTACTACGGGATGGGCGACAACCGCATCGGCGTCGCCCGACTCGACGTGCCGAACCGTCTGCCCGTGGAAGCACTCACAAATGTTCGGGACGGGGAAACCAAACTCTCCCCGGCGTCGAAACCGCCGAGGAGTTTGGCAACGGTTGGGAAAATTCCGTAAGCGCGACAGGAACCAGCTCGTGCGCGTCAAGGCATATTCAAGGCAGCCTCCTGGATCGGTGCTCCCTGATCCGGCAGTGCGACCATTTTCCTGTATGGCCTGTGTCCGGGCAAGTGCCGCGATTCCTGTTAGGGTTTCACCTTATAGTCGCGCGGCCCGCGTGGGACGATGTTCGGCGTCTCAACCGGAAGACAGTTGAGGATTCATCAAGGTTATGGAACGCCAGCTTTTCCGGGTCTCCTTCCTATCGGCGTTCGCCGATTACGTTCACCAGCAACGGCCCGTCATCGACCGCCAATGGATGCACTTGGTCCGGGAGAGTCCCGACGTGCCGGACGCCATGCACATTTCGCACGAGGCGCTGCAAGATCACGTTCCTGAACTCATCGACGATCTCGTGGATCGCTTGCGCCTGGAGAAGGAAGGACCCATGGAAGCCGTCTCGGCTCACTCGCGCAGCCACGGCCGCGCGCAGTGGAAGGCCGGGTACAACCTTTCCGAACTCCTCTAGGAGATTTACATCATCAAGCGCGTCTTGAAACGCTCGGTCCTCGTGAAGTTCGCATGGGAGCACCCGGAATATTCCGGCGAGGAATACGCGCAGGCCGAACTCCTCATCAGCGACTTTTTCCACCGCCTCACTTGCGATTCCGTCGGTCAGTTTACGAAGGAGCAGCAACGGATCGTCGAAGAAAAACATCAGGCACTCGAACAAACCAACCAGGCCCGCGAACGGCTCACCCGCACGGTCTCGCACGAACTGCGCAATGTTCTGAATGCATTGACGCTCGCCACCACGATGCTCGGAGAAGACGCGACGGCAGAGGAACGACGCGAAATGAGTGCAATCTGCGCGCGGATGCTCGCCGACATGAGCACGATCCTCAACGATCTGCTCGACTTCTCCGCGCTCGTCGCGGGCCGGGCGCAGTTGGCACTCGAACGACTCTCGCTCTGCGGCTTGTTCGAGGAAATCATGTCGCAATGGCGTCCGGTCGCCAAGGAACAGGGGATGGCCTTCGCGTGCCGGTGTGACCACGCGTTGGGCGAGATCGTCAGCGACAAGCTCAAAATTAAACGCATCGCCGGCAACCTGCTCTCGAACGCGATCAAGTACCGGAAGCCGACGCGGGGCGGCGAGATCGACGTGACCTTCGCGCTCGATGGAAACACGGGTTGGAGGATGGTCGTCGCGGACACCGGGATCGGCATCGCCCGCGAGGACATGGAAAGCCTCTTCGGCGAGTTCAACCGCATCCGCCCGAACAGCAACGTTACCGGCACCGGGTTGGGCCTGGCGATCTGTAAAGAATACGCCGAGCTGCTCGGAGGTCGGATCGAGGTGTTTTCGGAGGCGGAGCAGGGCACCCGCTTCGAGGTCGTGCTGCCGCTGACCGAGGCCGTTGCGCCGTCTGGCGAAAGCGTTTGTGCGCCTGCCGTTCGCATGGAAGTCGCCCGGTCCGGGTAAAGACGGCCACAAAATCTTGGCAAGGCGCATTCACCCTGTTTTACCAGATGCGCTCGCCTACGTCTTTTGTAATGCGTCGCTACCTACGGCCTCCAATTTATGCCAATGATACCACACGTTGAGAAGCACTTCACCGCCGGAGACACCGTCCGCGACATCGTCATCGGGATGTCCGATGGTCTGACGGTGCCTTTCGCCCTCGCGGCAGGTCTCACCGGGGCCATTTCCCAGACCCGCCTGATCGTGACGGCTGGTTTCGCCGAGATTGCCGCCGGTTGCATTGCGATGGGCCTCGGCGGCTACCTCGCCGCGCGGGGCGACGCGGAGCATTACGCCATTGAGCAGGCTCGCGAGGAGCGCGAGATCGCGAGCGTCCCCGAGGTGGAGGCGCAAGAGGTCCGCGACATCTTCCAGACCTACGGACTTTCCGCCGAGGAGTGCGCCACCGTGGTTGAATCGCTACGCCATCGCCCGAAGGATTGGGTGACGTTCATGATGCGCTTCGAGCTTGGCCTGGAACGGCCTGAACCAAGCCGCGCTTGGAAAAGCGCGCTGACCATCGCCGTCGCTTATATCGTCGGTGGTATCGTTCCACTCAGTGCCTACTTGCTCCTTTCTGATGCCCAGCGTGCGTTGCGGCTCTCCGTGGTCGTAACCCTGGTGGCCCTCGCGCTCTTCGGCGGCATCAAAGGTCGCTTTACCGGCGTGCCCGTTCTCCGCAGTGCGCTCCAGACCAGTATCATCGGTGGTCTGGCGGCGGCGGCGGCGTTCGGCATCGCTCGCTGGATTTCTTGAGCTTGCACTACCGAACCCGGACCGATTCTGACGGGGACGGTGAGTTGGCAGGCGGGCGGGTGTTAGGGTTTCACCCCATAGCCCGGCATCGTGCGCCGGGTGATAGGAAGGGTGTCGGGCGGCTGGCGGCGAGCATCCTGCCGAAGTCCCGACGGAGAACTTATGAAAACGCCCTACGTCGATCCGTTGATTCCGCTGCACGAAACCAGTGACGAAACTCTGACGCGCCTTTCCGCGAACATCGGGACTTTGACGACATTGCTAGACGACGCGGAGCGAAGTGGACACATCTACCTCGCCGAGATGTTCAGCCGCGCACGCGGAACGAAGGTCGCCGAGGCGCAGGCCATGATTGCGATGCTCACCGCAGACGACAAAAATGCCCCCGCACCCGCAGGTCGCCCGATTGCGGAGCCAGAGACTCCGGCTTGGAAGGACGCTGAACCCGCACTGCACGATGCCGCAGAGTTGTTGCACGTCGGTGCCGGGGAATTTGTCATGGAACGCCGGTTCCTGCTCGTCGGGATGGTCGTGTCAGATGGCAGCGCCCTGGCTTCGTCGGCCCGTGACCAGCCGCGCCGCACGTACGCGCCGCGCCGGTTTTTGCCTGCGCTGACCGACCCTCGTTTCTCACAACTTGCCCTCGCTTGATTCCGGCCAGCGCATCCGGGTTCCGAGAGGATCAACGCCAAAGGGGAAGCCGATGCCACCGGAACACCACCCCGCAAATCGCTCCTCTGTCGGCGTCGATGATCTGGCGCGGGTGCTGACGATCAACGTGGGGTCGTCGAGCATCCGGTTTGCGTTTTTCACCGGCGGCAATCCGCCAGAGCGCATTTTGTCGGGCCAGATCGAGCGGGTCGGCCTGCCGGGAACGACCCTGCGCTCGCAAACCGCTACGGGACCATCCGACACCGAGACGCTTCCAGCCGGCGGGCACCGCGAGGCGATGGAGTTCCTGCTCGACTGGTTCGGGAAACGCGGCGTGCTGGACCCGGTCGCGGTCGTCTCGCATCGCGTGGTCCACGGCGGCCCGAAGTACCACGAACCGCAGCGGGTAACTTCTGAGTTGCTCGCCGAACTCCAGCGCATCCGTTCCATGGACCCCGATCACCTCCCGGCGGAAATCGGGGCGATCCAGGCGCTGCAAGCACGTTTGCCCGGCTTGCCGCAGGTTGCCTGTTTTGACACCGCGTTCCATGCAGAAATGCCGCGCGTCGCCCGGCTGCTGCCGATCCCCCGCCGCTACGAGGCGATGGGGTTGCGGCGTTACGGCTTCCACGGGCTCTCCTACACCTTTCTCCTGGAGGAGTTGCGCCGGTTGGCGGGAGCGCCGTCCGCGAACGGCCGGGTCGTCCTCGCGCACCTCGGCAATGGGGCGAGCATGGCGGCGGTCAAGGATGGCAAGTGCATCGACACGAGCATGGCGTTCACGCCGGCGGCCGGTCTGCCCATGAGCACGCGCAGTGGCGATCTGGACCCCGGCATTTTTCCCTATCTGGCGCGGAGCGAAGGGATGACGGCAACGCAGTTCGACGACATGATCAATCACCAATCCGGTTTGCTGGGAGTTTCGGAAACCAGCTCCGACCTGCGCGACCTGCTCGCCCGCGAGAGCGACGACATCCGCGCGGCGGAAGCGGTGGCGCTATTTTGTTACCAGGCTCGGAAGTGGATCGGGGCTTACGCCGCCGCCCTGGACGGGTTGGACACGCTCGTTTTCGCGGGAGGCATCGGCGAGCACTCGCCATTGGTCCGCGCCCGGATCTGCGAGGATCTCGGCTTTCTGGGGTTGCGTCTCGACGCCGCGCTGAACACCGGCAATTCGCCGGTGATCTCAGCCGCCGACAGCCGGGTGGCCGTGCGGATCATCCCCACTGACGAGGAGATCGTGCTCGCTCGTACTGCCCTGGCTTTCGCGCCGGTTCAATGACTGCCCCCTCTCAGACCGCACAAAAACCGGGATTGCCGGGAGATTCGCCACAAACGCGAGAGAAAGCACCGACAGACCCTTCGCTGAAAGGTCCCGCTTTCTGGAGCCAGTCGAGCGAAGACGCCTTCCGGCGGCTGCGAACCGGCGTCTTCGGCCTGACGCGCGCCGAGGCCGCCCGGCGTCTGGCGGACGGTCAGGGAGGGCTGCGCAAGACCCGCGGGGGAAACACGAATCTGCATTTGCTGTTCGCACAGTTCAAAAGCCCGATCATCCTGATCCTGCTTTTCGCGGCGGTGCTCTCCGGCTACCTGGGCGACCCCGCAGACGCGGCGATCATCCTTACCATCGTGCTCGCCAGCGGCCTGCTGGGTTTCTGGCAGGAACGCGGCGCATCGGGCGCGGTCGAAAAGCTCCTGGCCCTCGTCCAGAGCAAAGCACGGGTCCAGCGGGACGGCGCGGAAATCGAAGTCCCGGTCGAGGAAATTGTGACGGGCGACATCATTCATCTCGGCGCGGGTGACGTGATCCCGGGCGACTGCCTGTTGCTGGAAATAAAGAACCTTTTCATCAACGAGGCAGCACTGACGGGCGAGACCTTCCCGGTGGAGAAGACCGCAGGTGCGCCCCTGTCAGCCGCCACGCCGCTGGCAAAACGAGTCAACAGCCTGTTCATGGGCACCAGCGTGTCCAACGGGACGGCGGTGGCCTTGGTCGTGGCCACCGGCAAAGACACGGAGTTCGGCCGCGTCTCGGAAACCTTGAGCCGACGTCCGCCAGAAACCGAGTTCGAGCGCGGGCTGCGCCGCTTCGGCTACCTGCTCATGGAGGTGACGCTCTTGCTCATCCTCTGCGTCTTCGGAATCAACGTGTACCTGCACCGGCCCGTGTTGGAATCTTTTCTCTTCGCGTTGGCGCTGGCGGTCGGATTGACCCCACAACTGCTGCCAGCTATCGTCTCCATCAACCTCGCGCGCGGAGCACGGCGCATGGCGGCGGCGCGGGTCATCGTCAAACGCTTGGCCGCCATCGAGAACTTCGGCAGCATGGACGTGCTCTGCTCGGACAAGACAGGGACGTTGACCGAGGGCGAAGTAAAACTCCACTCCGCCGTCGGTTTGGATGGGAAACCAAGCGAGAACCTGCTGCTGCACGCCTTTCTCAACGCGCATTTCCAGTCCGGCTACGCCAACCCGATTGACGCGGCAATCCAGGCGCATCGCTCCTTCGATGTGAGGGAGTACCGCAAGCTCGACGAACAGCCCTACGACTTTGTGCGCAAGCGTCTGAGCGTACTGGTCTCGCGCCAAGGCAAGCCGCCGACCCTGGTGACCAAAGGGGCGCTCAACAACGTGCTGGAGGTCTGTGAGTCCGCCGTGGATGAGTCCGGCGCGACCGTGCCGATGGCCGCCGCGCGAGCGACCATCGAGCGAAGCTTTGCTGAGTTCAGCACGAAAGGGCTGCGTACGCTTGGTATCGCAATACGAGAAATGGATACGACCACCACCGGCTTGAATCGGAACGATGAACGTGGTCTGAAGTTTCTGGGCTTCCTGCTCCTGTTCGATCCGTTGCGTCCGGGCATCGTCGAAACGATTCAGCGACTGAAGGCGCTGGGGGTGCAACTCAAGTGCATCACAGGCGACAACGCGCTCGTGGCCGCCAGCGTGGGCAAGCAGGCGGGCCTAAATGATGCTCGCGTCCTCACGGGCGCGCAACTGCGCGACATCAGCAACGAGGCTCTGCCCCGTCGCGCGGCCGAGACGGACCTGTTCGCGGAAGTCGAACCGAACCAAAAAGAGCGGCTCATCTTGGCGCTCAAGAAAGCGGGCCACGTGGTCGGCTACTTGGGCGACGGCATCAACGACGCTTCGGCGCTCCATTGTGCCGACGTGGGTATCTCGGTGGCCAACGCCGTGGATGTGGCGCGCGAGGCCGCCGACATCGTGCTGCTGGAAAAAGACTTGGCCGTGCTAGAGCAGGGCGTGAAGGAAGGAAGAATCACCTTCGCCAACACGCACAAGTATATCTTCATGGCCACCAGCGCCAACTTCGGCAACATGTTCTCCATGGCGGGCGCGTCGCTGTTCCTGCCCTTTCTGCCGCTGCTGCCCAAGCAGATCCTCCTCACCAACCTGCTGACGGACCTGCCCGAAATGGCCATCGCCGGAGACCGGGTAGACGCGGCGCTCGTCAACAAACCCCGTCGTATGGACATCGGCTTCATCCGGCGTTTCATGATCGTCTTCGGGATCATCAGCTCCGTATTTGACTACGCGACCTTCGGTGCGTTGCTCTGGTTCCTCCACGCCGATCCCAAGCAGTTTCGCACCGCTTGGTTTGTCGAGTCGGTGGTCTCTGCCGCGCTGATCGTCCTGGTGGTGCGTACGCGGATGCCGTTCTTTCGCAGCGGCCCGTCACGAGGGCTCTTGGGGGCAACGCTGGGGGTGGTCGTGGCAGTGTTGGTTCTGCCCTATGTGCCCCCGGTTGCGCGGCTCTTCGATTTCACGCCGCTGCCCCCGCTCTTCCTCGTCGTACTGGCCGGGATCGTGTGTCTTTACATCGTGTCGGCAGAAGTGGCTAAAGCCATCTTCTACCGGCGACGGTCGCGAAGCCTCTGATGCTGCCAATCCATCCCTTTCGCAGTTCTCTTCTCGATAGGCGAAGTCATCGCGCCACCAGCCGGTAAGTGGCGCAATATCGACTCCGAAGGTTAGACACTCTCAATGACCAAACAGAGCGCCACGCCTTCGCTTCCAGCCATCGCAAAAACATTCGACGTTTTTCGCCAGCGGCCATTTCTGCTTTTCTGGATCGGTGCGTGTATTTCCAACACCGGGAACTGGACGGAAAATGCGGCGCAGAGCTGGGCAGTGACGAGTCAGACGGTCGGTAATCCCCACCAGGGCCTTTACGTCGAGCTGCTCCAGTTCGCGGACTTCTGTCCGGTGCTCATCCTGGCATTGCTGGCGGGCGTGATCTCGGACCGGGTGAACAGGAAAACTTGGCTGATCATCCTGCAAGCGGCGGCCGGCGTACTCGGCGCGGGGCTCGCGGTGATGGCGTTCCTCGGAAAGGCGACGCCCGTAATCGTAATCGTCTTCACGTTTCTGGAGGGAATCGTGTGGGCACTCAATGGACCGGTGTTCCTGGCGGTGGTGCCAAGCCTGGTTCCAAAGGACTCGCTGGACAGCGCCCTGGCGATGAATTCCATCCAGTTCAATATGGCCCGGCTTTGCGGGCCGATGCTGGCGGCAGCGATCATCGGGGTGGCCGGTGTCGCGGGTGCGTTCACGTTGAACGCCTGCACTTTTCTTCCGCTGCTAGGGGTGTTGTTGTTCTTCATTCCAACGATCCCCAAACCGCCGCGCACCGAGACGACATCGCTGCGGGAAGACATCCACGAAGGGTTGCGATTCGTGTGGAGAAATCAAGGCACCCAGCGGCTGACGATCATGGGTTTGGTTTTCATGTTCTTGAGCGCGCCGTTGCAGGGATTGCTACCCGTGTTTGCGCTGAGCGTGCTCAAAGGCGGGCCGGGGTTATTCGGTCTGATGCTTTCGGCCATTGGCCTGGGGTCCATCGCAGGAGCGTTCATGCTCTCCTACATTCCTTCCTACTATCCACGCCACCATCTCATGCCGCTGGCCATGTCCGTTTTCGCGGCAATCGGGATGTTGTTCAGTTATTCGACGGCACCCGCTTTGAGCCTCCTCATTCTCGTGGCTTGCGGGACGTGCTGGCTCCTGAGCCTGAATTCGAGCAACACGGCCAACCAGCTCCTGGCCACCGACGCCAACCGCGGGCGCGTGCTCTCGGTGATGCTCCTGGCCCAACAGGGGGGGATGCCCCTGGGGCATCTGTTTGCGGGCTTCCTGACGCACTTCATGTCTCCGCAGTGGGTGCTGCGATTGATGCTCGGAGCACTGTTGGCGGTGATGCCGATCTTCCTTTTCCGGCGTGAGCCCGCGATTGATAACATGCCACGCCGGCACCTGGGTAAAATGCCGATTCGCACCGCCATTTGGGAGGCGATCACCGCCGCCTCTCATCGTCCCGCCTATCCGGGCGAAGTCTGCGTGGAAGCGAACGGAAACGCGACACGGCTGTAATTGGAATGATGCCCTGCACCGAACCTGAGGAGCAGGAAATTGACGAACCGGTTTTACAGCGTCCTGTTCTGTCGCGGAGAACGGACCTGCGTCCGCGACGACTCAGAACAAAGCCTTTGCTAATGTTCACGATATATGTCATGTTCACGTCATCGTGAAAAGCGGCCAATTTGTGAACTCGAAGGTGCCCAGCGGTCCTTTCCTGGAGAAGGCTCTTGCTGAGAAGATGGAGCAGTTGCTCGGGAGCGTCCCATGGTTGCACGACTGGCACGTTGAGCGCATCCACCAAGGTCGGGAACAGCCCTTCGATCTCACCGCAACGCTTCCGTTGCCTGCCGGCGGTCAGGCCTTGCTGCAAATCGAGTGTAAAGCCAATCCACGCCCCTCGCTCGTCCCCAACATCTCGATCACCAACGACACGGGGGCCGAGCATCATCGCCTGAGCCACGTTCCGGTCTTTGCCGCCCCCTACATTTCGCCACGCCTCGCCGAGGTCTGCTGGGATCGAGGCTGGAGTTGGTTTGATCTCGCTGGCAATTGCCGCTTGAACCTGCCCGGTGCCCTCTACATCGAGCGCAGTGGCCACAAACTGCCGAATGCCCGCCCGACTCCAAAAGCGAATCTCGGGACGGCGGAGGCCGCACGCATCATCCGCGCCTTACTGGTCCCGGACAACGCCACGCGCCGCTGGACGCAACGCGAATTGCAGATCTACTCATATCCTCCGGTGAGCCTGGGACTGGTGAACAAGGTGATCCGCCACCTGTGCGACGAAGCCTTCGTGGTCGAAGTTCCCTGTGACGGCGGATTTCGTCTGCGCGATCCGCTCGGGCTCCTGGCGGCCTGGAACCAGGCTTACTGCTTCGATCATCATCAGCGGCGGGGGTACTTTACCTTGCTGCAAGGAAAACGGCTGCAAGAGGCTCTGTTCGGCCTCGAATCTCTCACCGGGGGGCACGCTGCCTACGCCGCGTTCTCCGCGGCTGACTTCCAAGCGCCGAATGTTCGTCAGCCCAAGACCTGGCTCTACGTGGGGGCGGAATACCTCGATCAGTTTTGCGCGGCAGCCGAAGCGAAGTCCGTGGATTCAGGCGAAAATCTGGTCGTGCTCGTCCCCAAAGACGACGGAGTGTTTCTGCTGCACGAAGGCCCGGAGGGACGACTGGGGTGCACGACTCCTGTCCAGACCTACGTGGATCTGACGCACTGCGGCGGGCGAGGGCAGGAGGCGGCGCAAGCCCTGCTTGAACAACAACTGAAACCAGCCTGGAAGCTGGCTGGATTGCTATGAAGCCGGAGCCGAGACAGCAAAGCGAGTACGGCTCCCGCCAAGTGGAAGCCGCTCACCGCGTGCTGTGGACGTGGGACAGGTACTGGCTTCATTTCGGGACTGTCTGGTCATCGTCGGAGGATGGGTGCCGGATTTATTGATGCCCAACGCGCCGGAGCGCCACATTGGGAGCATCGATGTCGATCTCGCCGTGGATGCTGACCGGCTCCGCGAGGGACGCTACGCCGAAATGCTCAAGCAGTTGCTGGCAACAGGACGCTATAAGCAAGGCCCGCAACCGTTCCAGTTGGTGACGGAGGTGGATTTGGGCGATGGAGAAGGTGCCGTAGTAGTCGAAGTGGATTTCCTGGCACCCAAGGACGTTCGCCTAGACAAACATCGACCCAAGCTGCTGCCGGGATTCCGCGTGCTTCAGACGCGCGGATGCGAGACGGCGTTTCGCGCGCCGGTCGAAGTGGAGGTCTCCGGCCAGATGGTTCGTGGCGCGAAAAACACCGTCGCGGTCCGGGTGGCGGCCGTGGCCGATGCGCTGGTCATGAAAGCAATGGCGATCAACAATCGAGACAAACCAAAGGACGTTTACGATCTGTGTTATTGCCTGGAAAACGATCCACGCGGCATCGAAGCACTCGCAGAAGACTGGCGGATCAGGGAAGGGGAGGAAAATGTGCGTGTCGCCCAAGAAATCCTGCGGCAGAAATTTGCCGAGATTGGCTCCTACGGGCCACAGCAAGTCGTCGAGTTTTTCGCGGCGGCCGACGAAGACGAACAAGCGATCCAGGCAAGAAGAGCGTTTGAAGTCGTGCAACGATTCCTGAGCCATCTCCAATCGATTGACCTTCGATAACAATCTGTTTCACCTCGGGAAGAATCCGCACCGTTAAATTCCCCATCGATTGGCTTTCGGAGTCGGCTTACGCAGATTTGGTCGCTCCGAAGTGATAACAGGCAGCATAGGCGGGCTGTTTTAGTTTTGTGCTATTTTCGGCCTGTCATCGTGGCGGCAAACCCCCACCCTCTGGGACTGTCTGTTCAGTCTTAAACGTGGAAAATGCTGCACCGGTCGCCTAGCGCATGAATTCCCGCAGGGCTGGCCAGGGCAAAACCATCTTGCCGGAGTGGCTGTATTCCCTGTAGTCGAGCTAAACAAGCGTGCAGGCAATGATTGCCGCCGCAAGAATGACGGGCGGAGAAAACAGCGTGGAGAGAAGGGGCTTGCGGTACCAGGGCGACACGCGGCCATCAGGTTCGATGGGTTCCAGCAGCGTCTTCCGGTAGCCTTTCTCTGCGTGGACGACCACGCACTGGAACTTCTTCATCGCCCGGAGTTGGTGCGGCTTGAAGTAGTGCTCCTCCACGTGGTTGTAATTGGTGCTGTTCCAGCCCCCGGAGTAGCCCCAAGAGCGTTTGACCACCTCGCGCTTGCCGATGAAG
>CAXTOX010000075.1:0-10727 GCA_964245885.1 uncultured Chthoniobacterales bacterium
TCTCGCGGGCGGAATCCGGCGAGCTTCGTCTGGTGTGCTCGCAGGTGAACGTCGGCGCACTGGCCCAGGAATGCCTGGACCTCGTGGCCCAGTTGGCGCAGGCGCGCGCCATCACCTGCCGGGTGGAGGTTGCTTGTTTTTCCGCCATCCTCTGGTGCGACGAGCCGAGGCTGCGGCAGGTGCTGCTCAACCTAATTACCAACGCGATCAAGTACAACCGGGAGGGTGGTCAGGTCGTGGTGGCTGGTGAGACGATGCCCAGCGGCTGCCTCCGGCTAAAAGTGAGTGATACTGGGTTGGGTTTGCCGCCCGAAGAAATCGACCGTCTCTTCGTGCCGTTCGAGCGTCTCACGCAGGCGTACGGCGAAGTGGAAGGCACGGGGCTCGGGCTGGTGGTCTCGCGCCACGTGGCCGAGGCCATGGGCGGCAGCCTGGGACTGGAAAGCGAGGTCGGACGCGGCAGCACGTTCTGGATCGAACTGCCCAGCACGGCAGTCCGGGAGGCCGCGGCGGTTGCTTCCGCCCCGGTCAACGATCCCCCTGTTCCGGTCGGGGCGGTGAACAGCGCTCGTTTGCTGTACATCGAAGACAACGCCTCGAACATCCAGGTGGTGAGATCGTTATTGGCCACCTGCCGGCCCCAGTGGGAGCTTTTATCCGAAGAGAACGGGGTCGGGGGCCTGGAGCGTGCCCGGCAGGATGCGCTCGATCTCATCCTGCTCGACTTGCAGCTTCCGGGACTGCCGGGTGATCACGTGTTGGCGGAGTTGCGCCGCGACCCGACTTCCAAAGACATTCCGGTCATTGTGTTGAGCGCCGACGCCACCCCGCACAGCCGGGCGCGACTCCTCGCCGAGGGAGCCAACGACTACCTCACAAAGCCTTTTCAAGTCGAGGGGTTACTAAATCGGATGGACTATTTTCTCGCCGCGGGGGCTGTTCGACGAGATCTGAAGGGAGTGCTGCCGGAAGACGGCGCGTAAAAAGGGACCAGGCATCTTTTTCGCGCCCCTTTCTCAAAGCTGCCCTGCGTTCGGGAAAAGCTTCAAGAGTGGTTCCTGGCGCGTGGGTGCGGCCAGTGGGGCGAGGCGGCGCAGGAAGAAATTAACCACCGGCGAGAGGTGGCGCGCATAGAGGTCGAGCGGCACCAGTTCCATGCGCAGGTGCAGCTTCGGATCGTAGTTGAACGGCGCGCTGTGATAACATCCCAACCCCTGCGCCAGCGCCCACCGGATGATGTCGCGGAAGGTCAGGTGGTACAGGTGCAAGGACGCCGGAGCGGTCTCATCGATGCCGATGTCGTTGTCGTAGATTGCGCCGCCGTGGACCGTGCAGAACGAAAACGCCACGATCTGCCCGGCGTGCCGCCAGATGAAATAGCGCGTCTGCTCGGGCATCCGCCGGCCCAACGAAAAAAAATATTCCTTCGTGAAGACCTCGAAGTGTACGTCCCCGCGCAACGCCACCCGTTCGTAGAGCGCGTGCAGCGCCGCCGCCTCCCCTTCGGTCACGGAAGTCTTCACTTCCAGCGTGACCGGTTCGGGCAGCGCGTCCACCTCGCGGAACTTGCGCCGTAGGCTCTTGCGCGTGGCCTTGCCCAAACGCGTCCGCACGTATTCGTCGAAGCTGGCGAAATCCAGCGGCAGCCGCACCCCGGGCAGGCTCGGCAGCCGGGTGTAAGCCCCGCGTTTCGTCAGCGTCCGCAACCCTTCGCGGTACGCCAGCGGGAAGTCCTTCAGCAGCACGATGGACACGCCTTCGTGCCGCGCGTATTGCTCCAGCGCCTTGGCCAACGTCTCGGCCACGCGCGGCGGAAACGCCGTCGCCGCCTCCGGCAGGCCCGCCTGTGCCTCGCCCACGATGCAGCCGACCATCATCAGCCGCATCCGAGTCCAACGCTCCAGCGGCCGGAGCGCCGCGCGCATCCAGTCCGCAAGGCTGACCGTCAGGTCCTGCTCGACGAAAAAGAGCGGCTGCACCGCCCGCACCTCGCCTTGTTCCCGGAGCACGAGATAGCGTTGCGGGAACTGCCCGGCGAACGTTTCCTCCAGCGTCCGGTAGTAGCGCTGATCCTTCCAATGCGGAGGAAAGAATGCTTCCCACCACTCCGGTTCGAGGTCATCCGCGCCATCGTAGACCTCGCAGGTCCACCCGGCGCCGGGCCGGCCGACAAAGGCTGGCGCGGACGCGGGGACAGGTTCCGCTCGGCGGAGGACCGGGGCGGGGAGGGTGAGCAGGGAGGCTTCCGCGACGCCGGCGGTGCCGGGCGTGAAGCAGGTTTTCAAGCGGGGATGGCTGAGATCGCCTCCGCGGCCGGGAGCGGCTCAACGACCGGACGGCTCTTGGTCGGCAGGTCCGGGTCGAGGAAACCGAGCATGTGCGGCGTGCTGAGCACCCGCACGCCCGCCTCACGCTGCTTCGCCTGAATCTGCTCGAAGAACGCGTGCATCTTCGTCCAGTGGCACTTCGGGCGGAAGTGGTGTTCTGCGTGGTAGCCGTTGTTGAAGAAAATCCAGTTGTAGACCTTGCCGTAGCTGCTCACGCCCCAGGCGATCGGCTCGTCCGGGTTGCCGCCGAAATGGCGGTAGTACCCGTTGAGGTAGCTCAGGCAATGGCCCAGGTACATGAACGGCAGAAAGAAGATGATGTAGCGCCAGTTGAAGAGCGCCAACACGGCCAGCGTCGCGGAGAACGTGTAGATCTCGGTCTTGCCCCAGAACACCTCAGTTTCGCCGCGCTTCTTGAGTTCGCGGCTGATGGCCAGGGGATTGTCGCGGAAGAACGACAGGAACGTGTAGCTCCAGACGTTCTCGGCCTCGTCGTCATGGCCGTGGCGGTAAATGCTGATCCAATCCACGGTCTCGCCTTGCTCGTCCTGCTTGTCGCTGTTGCCCTTGTGGTGCTGCATGTGAACCACGTCGTAGTAGGTTTGCGAGAAGCAGCAGGCAACGGACTCCACCACGCTGAAGAGCCGGTTGAGCAACGGCGAGCGGAAGTACGGATTGTGGATGAAGTTATGCGAGATGCCGTTGATGTTGGCGTTGATCAGGAAGGCGTACACGAGACCCAGCAAGCACATCACCCAGAGCGGGGCATGCGAGAAAAGGAAGTACATCCCGAAGAAAAACGCCAGGTGGGCGAAGGCCGCGAGGGTCGGAATCGCGTCCCAACGGGTGTAGGCGAACAACTTGGAGTCGGTTTTCGGAATCTCGATTTTGATCGGATCGGCTTTCATGGATGATTCGAGCTTCAGCTATGTCAGGTTTTGTAAAACCAGAAATTACCGGGCTGACAGCCGAGGTCAAGGCCGCTCATGCCAGATCGGCGTAGTTGCCGAAGCGGCGCAGCCCTTTGTCGTACCGGGTCGGTTCCAGCAGAGGGGCGATGCGCTTGAAAAACGGGTTGGCCACCGGCGAGAGGTGCCGGACGTACAGGTCGAGCGGTTCCAGGTCGAAGCGCAGGTGCAGCTTCGGATCGTAGTTCAGCGGCGTGCTGTAATAGGTGCGCAGCCCCTGCGCCATCCCCCAGGTGATCATGTCGCGGATCGTGACGAAATACAGGTGCAGGTCGAGCGCCACCGCGTAGTCCAGACCGAGGTAGTTGTCGTAAAGTTTGCCGCCGTGAACGCTGGCGACGCTGAACGCCACGGCCCTGCCCGGCAGCCGCCAGATAAAAAACCGCGCCTGTTCGGGCATCCGACGGCCGAGCGCGGCGAGGTATTCCTTCGTCAATTCCTCGAAGCGGAAGTCGCTCCGGGCGAGCACCTGGAGGTACAACGGATGCACCTCGTCCACGATGTCGCTGACATCCGTGCGCACCTCCATGGTGAGGGGCGGTTTCTCGCCATTGCCGCGGAACTTGCGCCGGAGGTTCTTGCGCATGCCGTGGCTCAGGCGGCGCGCGAGGTAGTCGTCAAAATTCGTGTACTCGCTCAACGGGATCACGGTCGCCGGGAAACTGGGCATCCGGACAAAGCCGCGCCGCCGCGCCGCCGGGTCGAGCGCCGCGCGATACCCGCGCGGAAAGTCCTTGAACGTGATGATCGTCGCCCGGTGGCGGCGGCCGTAGATCTCCAGCGCCTCCAACAGTCCCGCCACCGCTTCCGCGTCGGTGGGATCGACCATGCCCAGGTGGCCTTCGCCAGCCGTGCAGCCGACCATGAGCATTTTCATGCTGGCAAAGCGCGGAAACGACCGCCGCACCGACGACACCCAACGCCGGGGACCCGCCCCGAGCCCGGCGGTGAGGTCCTGGTCCGTGAAGAAAAGCGGTTGGAGCGCGCGGGTCCGGCCGTCGCGGTCGATCAGCAGGAGGTAGCGGTAATCGAAGTTCGGCTGCCGGAGCGTCGTTTCGCAGATTTCGTAATACCGGAAGTCCTTGGCCGTGCCGCCAAACGTCGTCCGCCAATCCTCGGGACGGAGCGCGGATGCCCGCGTGACCACCCGCACGCTGCCGAAGGGGGTGTCGAAGTGTTCGTCTGCGGGGTCGCCAAGCGAGGCATCAGCTTGGTGAAGGTTCTCTGAAGGCGCGATTGGGAGTGCGTCCATGCAGGATTGGCGAAAAAACTTCAAGCGGTTCGCCCGCTGTGCAGGTTGCAGGGCCAACAACGTGGCGGGAGGCGGCGTGAAAAGCAAGCCCGCCGCAGGCGTCCAACCAAGTTAGGGTTGCCTCTCCGAGGCAACCCAATTGCTTCTGCAAAACGCGCAGTGAGCGTGCAGCGTTCCAGCAAAAATTTGGATTGCCTCGGAGAGGCAACCCTAACTTGGTTGGACGCCTATCTTCAGCAACCGGGCCAGCCCGCCCGCCGGATCGGCGAGGAAGGCATCGTCCACGACGAGGTGGCCCACCCCCGTGCCGGGAAGTTCGTACTTCGCCTCCCGCAGGAGGCGTTCGATGACGGTCAGCAGTCCCCGTGCGCCGGTGCGTTCCTCGGCGGCGAGCTCGGCCAGGGTGCGGAGCGCGGAGTCGGTGAAACTGGCCTCGATGTCGTACGCCCGGAAAGCCCGGATGTACTGGTGGATCACGCTGCCCTCACTGCGGTGCAAAATTTCGTAGAGATCGTCGGCCGAAAGCCGCTCGCACACGACGCGCACAGGCAGCCGTCCGATGAACTCGGGCTCGAAGCCATAATCAATGAAATCGCGGGTCGTCACCTCGCGCAGCGTCGCCGCTTCGCTGTCGGATGTGCGCGCGGGCTGGGAAAATCCCATGTGGCTCTGGTGCAACCGCTTGCCAACCAAATCACCCAGGCGCTCGAACGCCCCGCTGACGATGAAGAGGATGTGCCGGGTGTTGATCGTCTCCTTGCGCTTACCTTTCCGGCCGCGTCGCTGGAACTCGAACGCTCCCTGAAGCTGCGCCTGGATGTCCATGGGGTTGCGCACGAGCACCTCGGTCTCCTCCATGAGCTTGAGCAGCGTCGTCTGGACGCCGCGCCCGCTCACGTCGCGTCCGCCGACGGGGTTGCTGGCGGCGGCGATCTTGTCGATCTCGTCGATGTAGACCATGCCGTACTGCGCGAGGTTGGCGTCGCCATCCGCCTTGGCGATGAGGTCGCGCACGAGGTCCTCCACGTCGCCGCCGACATACCCGGTCTCGCTGAACTTGGTCGCGTCCGCCTTGACGAAAGGCACGCCGATCAGCTCGGCGACGTGCTTGACGAGGTACGTCTTCCCCACGCCCGTCGGGCCGATGAGGATGACGTTCTGCTTGGCGTATTCGAGTTCGGCAGCCTCCCGCTCGCTGCTCTCGGCGAGTTGGCGGATGTGGTTGACGTGGTTGTAGTGGTCGCAGACGGCGACGGAGAGCACTTTCTTCGCGTCGTCCTGGCGGATGACGAAACGGTCCAGGTGCGCCTTGATGTCGCGCGGCCGACAGTGAAAGTGGAAGATGTCGGGCGGCGGCTCGGCGGGAGCTTCCGGGGCCTCGGGCGTCCCGCTGTCGGCCGTTTCCGCCTGGGTGAAGGTGCTGAAGGAAACGTTGTCCCCGAAGCTGCTCTTGAGGAAGTCGCCGAGCTTGCGCTGGATTTCTTCCGGGCTGGGGAAGGATTTGTCGCCGCCGGTGGCGTGATCGTGGTCGGACATGGTGCAGAGCTAATTTAGCACAGCCGGGGAGAGGAGGGCGGGGGATGTGAAAGCCCGTCGGAGGCGATCCGCCCGCCTCCGTCAAGGCGCGGCTTGCGACGGCAGAGGCGCGGCGGTGCCGATCGTGCCCGTGAATTGTCCGAGGTCTTTCTGGTAGCCGGGTTGATCTTTCGCGGCTTGGACGGCGAGGACCCTGGCGTCATTGAGCAGGCCGCTTTCGAGGGCGAAGTTCGCCGCCCACCAGCGGCGTTCCGCCGCGGTGGCCGGCTGCGTGGTCGCATCGGCGTAGTACGTCGCGATACCCAACAGTGTCTGGGGCGAAAAGTCCGTCCACGGTACGCCGATCGTGCCGTAGGGCGTCCCGGCTTCGACCGTGTCGTTGGCCGCCTTCTGGACCCCGCGCGGATAGTTGATGCCGCGGCGGCTGTTCACCGGTTTGGGGTAGCCGTTGTGCCGGTTGATGTCCGCGACGAGCAGGCCCTTGAAGGCTACCATGTTTTTGGCGCGCGCGAGGGTGACATCCCGCGCCTGGAGGAAGTCCGGTTCCGTGAACTTTGCTTGGGCGAGCACGGCCTGCGCTTCCTCGAAATGGTAGAGTCCCACCTGCTGCCGGTAGCTCTCGCGCGTGGTCTGCCAGCGGATGCGCTCCGCCTCGTGGACGGGCGACTTCGGCGTGGCCTGCACGACCGGCGGCGCGGGCGCGGGCGGGGCAACCCCTTGCTCCACGACAGCGGGGGGGACGGAAGGACCGGCCGCGGCGGGGACGTTTTCCTTGTTCAGGTCGGCCTCGGCGGCAAAGAACGCCTCGACCATCTTCCCGGAAGTCTGGAGTTGGTTGCGCGCCTTCGTAAATTCTCCTCGGAGTTCCTTCGGGTCCGCCGCGCGGTCCTTGAGCTTGCCGCGTAACGGCGCGTAGAGCGCGTAGTCATGCGCGCACCGCCGGACGACCGGCTCGTAGTCGCCGATCCAGCGGTATGGCTCGGGCGGTTTGCCGGCCAGGTACGCTTGGAAGATCGCGTCGGCATCCTCGAAGTTTCCCAGCGCCCAATCCTTCAGGCCGAAGAGCAGCAACGCCATGTTTTCGAAGCTGTCCTTGTCCCAACTGGCGAGCACGCTGGCCGGGATGGGCTTGGCGTCGGCGAGGAAGCGGCCGGTCTCGACGAAGAAGTTGGCGAGCTTCAACGGCGGGCCTTCCTTGGCGTAGAGGCCCTGCTTCCGCAGGTCAGCGAAGATGGCGCGCGACTCGGTCAACTCGTTGTCGAGCAGCGCCGTGAGACCCTTGTGCAGCTGCGCCCAGTTCCGGGTGGGCTGCGGGAGATCCGTACGCTGGAGCAGGGCGGTGAAGCTCTCCTTGGCGTCGGCGTAGCGGCCGGCGACGACATCGTGGCGCGCGTCCTCGTAGGCAGCCTGTGCTTCCGGCCGGTCGCCGCCGGTGGCCGCCTTGGGGTTGGCGGTCGCCGACGCGGCGGTGACGCCGCCGGCTCCGAAACGGTCGCGGAAGAAATAGGCGGTGACGCCCCCCGCGATCATCAGCACGAGCAGCAGGAGGGTCAGGATTCCGGCGACGTTGCTCTGGTTCTCGCTTTCGACGACGACGCGTTGCCTGGCGACGCGCGGCTTGGCGGCGTTGGCGGTGAGCGTGTCGATGGCGTATTTGAGATGGTCCAGGAGTTCGCCGTAGGAGCCGTAACGCTGACCCGGGTCCTTGTGGAGCATCCGGTTGATGACGTACGCCGTCTCGCCCGAGACATCCGGCGCGAACGCCTGGAGGCTCACTACCTTGCTCTTGAGGTGCTTGAGCGCCACCAGCGACGCGCTCTCGGCCTCGAACGGCGGACGGCCCGCGACGGCGTGGAAGAGCGTGCCGCCCAGGCTGTAGATGTCGCTGCGGAAGTCCTCGGGCTGGTTGTTGAGCTTTTCGGGCGCGATGTAGTAGGGCGTGCCCCAGATTTCGCCGCGCGAATCGGCTTCCTGCTCGGCGAGCAGCGCGAGGCCGAAGTCGGTGATCTTGGCGGTGCGCGCGTCGGCAAACAGGATGTTGCCCGGCTTCACGTCACGATGGATCAAGCCGGCATGGTGCGCGGCCTGGAGGCCGCTGGCGACCTGGAAGCCGACGTTGAGCACCTGCAACTCGCTGACCCGGCCCTGGAGCTGCATGAGGTCGTCGAGGCTGCCCTTGTCGACCAACTCCATGGCGATGTAATACTGCCCGTGGTCGCTGCCGTAGGAGAATACCTTGACCACGTACGGGTGGTTGATGGAGGCGGTGATGCGCGCCTCGTCCTCCAGCTTGGCGATGTAGCCGTCGTCGTCCGAGAGTTCCTTGCGCAGGAGCTTGAGGGCGACCATGCGGTTGAGGTTGCGGTCGAGCGCCTTGTAGACCGTGCCCATGCCGCCCTGGCCGAGGGTCTCGACGATGGAGAAATGGTTGTACTGCCGGTTGGCCCGCATGGCGGTGCCGCACGTCGGGCAATGGAATTTCGAGAGGGGTTCCTGCTCGGTGATGTCGACGAGGGCAGCGCAATTTGGACACACCTGCACGCAGGGATCGCCGGACGGCTGGAGAGACATAGGGAACGCGCTGTGAAGATGCTATCACCAAAAGGCCGGGGATCAATCTGCTCTCGGGCGGGACTTTCGCCGGAGGTCAAACTTCATGTTGGAACAACGGGCGCGGCACCTGCTTTTCTGATCGGGAAAATGCGGCGGGCAACGAAGTTCCGGTCAGATTCGGCCTTGGCGGCGGCGGTTTCAGAGACTACTTTCGGGGTCCACTCTGAGCCGCATTCGCGTCGGCGGGTGTTGACCCTCGTTTCCAACCCTGCCGCCGCCATGCTGGAACTCACCGTGCCGCCGACCGAAGCGGGCAACCGGCTCGACCGGTTCCTCGCCGGGGCGTTGGCGCACCTCTCGCGTTCGCGCGTGCAGGCGCTCATCCGCGAGGGGCGCGTCCGGGTGAACGATCGCGCGGCCAAACCCAGTGAGTCCATCCGGTCGGCGGACGTGGTTTCTTGGGAGGAGCCGCCGCCGGTGGACACCGCGCTGGTTGCCGAGGAAATCGCGCTGCCCGTGCTCCACGAGGACGACGATCTGCTCGTCATCAACAAACCCGCCGGACTGGTCACGCACCCCGCGCCGGGCAACGAGGCGGGCACGCTCGTCAACGCCCTCCTCGCCCATTGCCCGAGCCTCTCCGGCATCGGCGGCGAACGGCGTCCGGGCATCGTGCACCGGCTGGACAAAGACACCACCGGCTGCCTCGTCGTCGCCAAGAACGACTTCGCCCACCGCGCGCTCGCGGCGCAGTTCGCCGACCGCACGACGCGCAAGACCTACCTGGCCCTCGTGCGCGGCACCCCAGCCCATACCTCGGGAACCATCGACGCGCCGATCGGCCGTCACCCGGTCCAACGCAAGAAAATGGCCGTCGTCGCCCCGCCGCGCGGACGCGAGGCGCGCACGGACTACCGCGTCCGGCAGACGCTGCGTTCCGGGGCCGGACCGGTGTCTCTGGTGGAATGCCGCCTGCACACCGGACGCACCCACCAACTTCGCGTCCACCTCAAACACCTCGGCCACCCGATCCTGGGCGATGCCCTGTACGGCGGCCCGCGTCCGCCCGAACGCCAGATGCTCCACGCCTGGAAGCTGGCGTTCACCCATCCGCGCACCGGGCAGGAGCGGGAGTTCTACGCGTCACCGCCCGCGGACTTCCTCGCCTGCGGCTTCGATCCCGACCTGTCATGAGCCGCTTCGACGCTGCCCTCGATCTTGTCGCGCGCGCACTTGACCGCCGCCGCGCGGCCGGTTACGACGATTGGCGCGCGTCGGCGGATGCCGTCGTCCGCCTGCGGGACACGCGTCCGCTCGGTCCCGCCGCCGCCACGCCAGTCAACACCCTGGCGGTCGATCCAGCGGCCGCAGAAAACTCTTCTTCAGAACCCGAGACCCCAACGCCCTCCATGCCCAAGCGCGACGACGAAGCGGAGATCCCATCCCTTTTCGGTGAGCAAGACGTACCGCCCGCCAAAGCGAAAACCACCAAGGCTCCGGCCTCCAGCACGCCCGGCGTCTACGATCCGGTGACCGACTCCGCCAAGCCCAAGGCGGAACGGCTCCAGGACCTGCGCGGCTGCCCGGAACGCTTGCCCTGCGGCAAGTGCCCCTACGGCCAGGGGCCGCACAACCACATCGTCTTCGGCGTGGGCAACGTGGACGCGGAGGTCATGTTCATCGGCGAGGCTCCCGGCGCGGACGAGGACCGGGAAGGCGAACCGTTCGTCGGCCGGGCCGGACAGCTTCTCACCAAAATTATCAACACGATGGGTTTTCAGCGCGAGGACGTGTACATCGCCAACGTGCTCAAGTGCCGTCCCGACACGCCGGGCCAGTCCTACGGCAACCGGCCGCCGACGATCACCGAAATGCACAGTTGCCGCCCGTGCCTCTTCGAGCAAATCGACATCGTCGGCCCGAAGGTGATCGTCGCCCTCGGAGCCACAGCCATGAAGGGATTGCTGGACAACGCCGATCCCATGGGCCAGCTACGCGGCCGGTTCCACGATTACAAGGGCATCCCGGTCATGGCGACCTACCATCCCTCGTACCTGCTGCGCAACCAGTCCCCGGGCGAGAAGCGAAAGG
>CAXTOX010000075.1:10744-19231 GCA_964245885.1 uncultured Chthoniobacterales bacterium
CACGATCACGGAACGCGACCGCGGCTATTTCCTGGTCAAGGGCTAGCCCGTTTTTTGCTTCTCAGGTTTTTCTGACGCGTTCCGCCGCCATGCACGACACCGCCACCCCGGCCCCCCAGACGCGCCGCATCACGGTCAGCACTTCCGCCATCGGCGGCCGGGCCAACGGCCGCGAGACGGTCCGTGTCACGTCGCCGGTGTCGCTGCACCGTCCGGCGGAGTTTTCCGTCGCCCTGCCCGATCTCCCGTTGGCCGCCGGGGGGGCGGCACCCGCGCCGGCCACCGGGGCGACTAACCGCGAGGCCGCCGTCATGGCCGAGCAGCGCCGCCTGCGCCGGCAACTGGAGAACGCGTTGCGTGAGCAACTCCTCCACAACACGTCCACCACCGAGGACACCATCGTCTGCCAGCTTTGCGAACTGCTCTGGGCCGACCATGCCTGCCTGTGGATGCTGCCCGCCGGGCCTGACGAGGCGTACGACTGGAGCCGCCAGACCATCGTCTCGGAGGCGGTCGCGGATTATTACCCGCTGGTCGGCTACACCACCAGCACGCCGCCCGACGAATGGTCGAAGACCTGCCTGGAGCCGACCCTCGAAGCGGACGGCGCGGTGTACCACTCCCGCCAGCCCTTCAATGAGCCGAAGGAGGGCGACGCGGATTCGTCGGCGTACTCGCGTTACCTCGCCATCGCCCTGCGCGGACGGCCCGGACACGGCTGGCTGCTCCTGCTGGAGCGTTACGGCGCGGCGGCGGCCCCGGCCTCGCCGTGGACGGATTTCGACCGCGAACTGCTCGAAGACAGCGCCTCCATCCTCGGCATGGCGTTGGAGAACAACCTCCTCTCCGCGCAATCGGCCGAGCGGGCGAGCTACCTGACGAACATGCTCAACTCGCTGGACGTGGCCGTCATGGTCGTCGAACAGCCGCCCGCGTCCGTGCCAGCGGTCGTCTCGCTGGTCAACCGATCGTTTTGCGAGTTGTTCGGGCTGGACCGCGCGCAGGTTGAGACCCACAGTTACCTGCACTTCATGGACCTGCTGCGCCCGATCCTGCCGGATTGGAATGCGCAACTGGTCATCATCGAGGACCTGCTCGCCGACCCGACAGCCGAACGCATCGACGAGATCACGCTCTTGCGCGACGTGCCGGACGCCGTTCCGACGCACCTGCATCGCTTCGCCACCCCCGCACGGGATGCACACGGGCAGATTTTCGGGCGGATGTTCTTCTTCCGCGACATCACGTACGACAAGGAAGTCGAGCGCCAGCTCGTTCATTCGCAGAAGATGGACAGCATCGGCACGCTGGCCGGCGGCGTGGCCCACGACTTCAACAACCTCCTGACGACGATCCTGGGCTACGCGGAGCTGCTCAAGCGGGAGTTGCAGGACAACGAATCCAGCAGCCAGAAGCTGCTCCAGATCGAGAAGAGCGCCAACCGCGCGGCGGAGTTGACCGGCCAGCTCCTCGCCTTCAGCCGGCGGCATCCGACGGTTCTACACATCTTCAACGTGAACGATCTCGTCACCGAGACGATGGACATGATCCGCTCGACGGTGCCGGCGTCCATCGATGTGCGTTTTGTCCCCGGCATGGGCACGCCGAACGTCGAGGCGGATTCCACGCAGATCCAGCAGGTGCTCATCAATCTGATCCTCAACGCCCGCGATGCCTTGTGCGGCAGCGGGACGATCACGATTTCCACCCGGCTGGGCAGCGATAGCCAGGCGCAGACGGGGGCGGCGGATGTCGAATACACGATCCTGGAGGTCGAGGACAACGGGGTGGGCATTCCCAAGGATGTGCTGCACCGGATTTTCGAGCCGTTCTACACGACCAAGGAAGTCGGCAAGGGCACCGGCCTCGGGCTGGCGATGGTGTACGGCATCATCAAGAAGCACAACGGCTTCATCGAGGTGTCGAGCGCGTTGGGCGAGGGGACGAAGTTCTCGGCGTTCCTGCCGGTCACGGCAAAACAGAACGGCGAGGACGATGAGACAGTGAACCGGGTCCGCCGTGAGATGCTGCAACGCAAAATGGTGGTCATGGTCGTGGACGACGAACCGGACCTGCGAAATTTTTGCGTGACCGCCTTGGGCGAGGTAGCAACAGAGATCTTGACGGCCGCGAATGGCGTGGAAGCCATCGAGCAGTTCGAGAAGGCCGGCGGAGCCGGGAAAATTGATCTGGTGCTGCTGGACTTGACCATGCCCAAGATGAGCGGGCCAGAGTGTTTCCAGCGGCTGCGGGCGATGGACCCGAATTTGCGCGTGCTGATTTCCAGCGGCTACAGCCTGGACGTGGAAGCGGAGAACCTGCTCAAGGGCAAGGCGACGGGCTTTTTACCGAAGCCGTACGATCTGAACCAGCTCATGGAGAGCGTGGACCGGGCGTTGAGCACGGGCAACGCGCAGGCGGAAGTCTGAATGTCGCCCGAAGAATCCAGAGCCCATGGTCGCAGCAAACACGTTGCGGCTGATCCCTTCGAGTCCGATCTGCAGGTGGTGGTACAGTTTGATGTTTTGGAAGCCCCGGTAGGGGCGTCAGAAATCAGCCCACGGTGTGAGCCGTGGGAACAGAACAAAAACGGGTCCGCCCCGGCAGGGGCGGCAGAAAACCGGCCGGGTGGTTCCGGCACGACGGCTTCCTTTCTGCCGCCCCTGCCGGGGCTTGGCTCACGAGGCATCGTCTCCCCACGGCTCACGCCGTGGGCTGTACTCTGACGCCCCTGCCGGGACTGGGAACTTGCCAAACTGTCCCACTACCGATCTGCATCGTTGTTGATGAGGTCGCTTTTTGCTATTAGATCATAGGGCATGGCTGCTCTGCTTGATCGCATCACCGTTAATCCTAAGCAGTGTGGAGGTCGGCCGTGCTTTCGTGGGATGCGAATTCGCGTCAGTGATGTGCTTGATCTCTTTGCGGCTGGTCTTGATGCTGCCCAGATCCTTGACGAGATGCCCGATTTAGAAGTGGATGACCTAAAAGCTTGTCTGACATATGCCCGGCGGCGCATCGACCATCCGCTCCTCGTGACGTGACGATTTGGGTGGATGCGCAGTTGTCGCCGCGCACCGCACGCTGGATCGCGGCCAACCTTCCGGTGACAGCGGTTCCGTCGCGCGACCTCGGACTGCGCGATGCCGACGACGAGGACAACTCGGTGGCGAGAAGCTTATCGAGATAGGCACTCCTTAGCGGACGAAGCACCTACCCATGCGCCTGGACCATCCCGGGAAGTTCGAGGCTCGTCAAAGCATCCACAATCAGGACGCTCTGACGCTGGCGATTCAGAAAGAAGCTGACCTCCTCGTAGCCTGCCTGTCGCAACGTCTCTAAGGCCTCCGGGTACAGGTCACCCGTTCGCCGGGGATTGTGCGCGTCGGCGCCGATGACGACCGGGATGTCGCGCTGGCGCATCTCGCGCAAGATTTCGAAGCCGGGGTTCATCTCGGAGACCGCCTTGTATCGGCCCGAAGTGTTCAACTCCATCGCGGTGCCGGCGCGAGCGATCCGGTCGAGCGCGCGTTGGATGTCCGGCATGATGCGCGCGACCTCCCACCCGGCGGGGTTCATGTTTTTGACGAGATCGGGATGTGAGATGGTGTCGTAGAGTCCCGTCTCCGCCGCATCGGCCAAGTGCTGAAAATAGGTGCGCTGGAAGTCGAGCCAAGGCTCTTGTTCGCCGAGCGGCCACGTCCCTTTGTAGTAGGTGTCGATGTACTCCCGCATCTGGCAATGCACCGAGCCGAGCACGTGGTGAAACTCCGCCCGCTCGTGCAGCGTTCCGATCCAACCGAGGTAACCGGGCACAAACTCGCTCTCCAAACCCAGGCGCACATCCACCTTCCCGCGCCATTTCTCCGTGGCCTGCGCGACGAGGCCGACGTATTCGTCGAATTGGTTCCAGCGCATCCGGTAAGGACTGGAATAATCATCGGGCATCGGTGCGTGGCAGGTGACGATGATGCCTTTCAGATTCCTCTTTCGTGCCGCCGCCGCGTATTCACTCGGCAGGCCGGTGGCGTGTTTGCACAACGGCGTGTGCATGTGGGATTCGTAGAGCAGGGCGGCGGACATGGCGAGAATTGAACCAAGATGCCATGCCTGCGGGCGAAACGCCATGGCGGCCGGCTGTCTCACCCGCCGATTTGCCGACGGCGGAAGCAACCTCGTTCGTGGTCGTTGACCATCCCGACCGCCTGCATGAAGGCGTAGCAGATGGTGGTGCCGACAAATTTGAAGCCGCGCCGTTTCAAGTCCTTGCCCAGCGTGTCGGACGCCTCCGTGCGGGTGATGCGCTCCTCACCGGTGTGCCTCACCGGTGTCCCCTCCACAAACCTCCAGAGGTACGCGTCGAAGCTGCCAAACTCCGCCTGCACCTGCAAAAACGCGCGGGCGTTGGCGATGGCGGCATCGACCTTGAGCCGGTTGCGGATGATGCCCGCGTCCGCGAGCAGTGCGCCGACCTTACGGTCGTCGTAGCGCGCGACCTTGGCGGGATCGAACTGGTCGAACACCTCGCGGTAGCGTGCGCGCTTCTTGAGCACGGTTTCCCAACTCAACCCGGCTTGCGCGCCTTCGAGGATCAGGAACTCGAACAGCCGCCGGTCGTCGTGCACGGGCACGCCCCATTCCTCGTCGTGGTAGGCGGTCAAAAGTGGGGTGCTCGCCCAGGCGCAACGTTTCATCGGTGTCCAGACGCATACCACACGCGCCGCCGGAACCACCCGCAGAAAGTTTTCTCGACAACCGGTCGGCGCTCCGGTTATCCCCAGAGCATGTCTGCGTTGGGTGCCATCATCCGACCCGTGGAGGAACGGGACGCTGCCGCCTTGGCGGCGATCTACGCTCCGCACGTCACCGGGGGTGTGGCTTCGTTTGAGATGGTTCCGCCCGACGCCGCGGAAATGGCAAGCCGCATCGCGGCGACGGCGCAAACCTACCCCTGGCTGGTGTGCGATCTGCCGGGCAGCGGCGTGGCCGGTTACGTGCATGCGTCCGTGCACAACCCGCGCTCGGCGTACCAGTGGTCCGCGAACGTCACGGTGTACATCGAAGCAAAATACCGCCGCGCAGGGATCGGCCGCGCGCTCTACACCTCGCTGTTCGCGGTGCTACGGCTGCAAGGTTTTTACAATGCCTACGGTGGCATCACGCTGCCGAACACCGGGAGCGTCGGATTGCACGAGGCGATGGGTTTTCGGTTGATCGGGATCTACGGGAAGGTCGGCTACAAGTTCGACCGGTGGTGGGACGTGGGTTGGTGGGGGCTGGATTTACAGCTGAAACCGCCCATCGGCCTGACTGACCCGTTGAAGCCGGAGGTCCTCCGGGCACTTCCTCTGTGGCAAGAGGCGCTCGCTACCGGACTACCGCTGCTGCGTTAGCGGGGAAACAACCCGGAAAGCTCCACGCGAAAAGCGGGCAGCACTTCCGAGAACGCCGTCTGTCCCTCGCTGAAGACGCGCCGCACGGTATACTTCGATTTCACCGGCTTCGAATGCACTTCGATCTGCTGGATTTCCGGCAGAACTATCCAGTATTCGCGCATCCCCGCACCCGCATAGATGGCCGCCTTACGCCGGTCGATGTCGGCGCTTGAAACGGCGATTTCAACGACGAGTTCCGCTGTTTTGGGGTGACCTTGCAGATAGTCCACCGCTTTTCCGCATACGACGGCTAGATCCGGTTCCGGCTCGGATCGGCGGCAGGTAATTGGTTGTTCCGGCCGGACGTGCAGATCGTCGCCAAGTGTCTTCTTCAGTAACTCCAGCAGGAGCAACACGAGGTAAACGTGCAGGGGTGACTTGGGCATCTTCTCAACGAGAACACCTTCGAGCAACTCTACTTTCTCTGGCAGCAAGCCTTGCTGCCACAGCGCATGGTACTGCTCGACGGTGATCGGAAGAGCACGCTGCCGAACCGTGGGCACATCAATGAGGTCGGAAACCATGGGGATTGGCAACAGGCTAACACCGCCGTCGTTCGCATCCAAACAGAAAAGCCCCGGCAGATTTCCCGCCGGGGCTTCCCAGGTGATGTCGCCGCCGATTATGACGCCACGGCTTCTTCCGCCGGAGCTTCGGCCTCGGTCTTGGCCGTTTCGAGCGCCTCGCCCACCATGTAGCGGGTGAAGCGGCGGATGACGATGTTCTCGCCCAGTTCGGCGATCTTGGACTTCACGAGGTCGCGCACCGTTTGGTTGTCCGTCGCCTTGATGAATCCTTGGTCCAATAGGCAGATCGTGCTGTAAAACTTGTCGAGCTTGCCCTTGACGATGTTTTCGATGACGTTCGCGGGCTTACCGCTGTTTTGCATTTGGCTGCGGGCGATGTCGCGCTCTTTTTCGAGCGACGCTTCCGGCACCTCGTCGCGGTCCACGTACACGGGACCGGCGGCGGCGATGTGCAGGGTGATATCCTTCACGAAGTCGCGGAACGATTCGTTCTTCGCCACGAAGTCGGTTTCGCAGTTTACCTCGACGAGCACGCCGATCTTGCCCTGCATGTGGATGTAGGCGGCGACGATCCCTTCCTTCGCGACGCGGGAAGCTTTGCCTTCGGCCTTGGTGATGCCTTTTTTGCGCAGGATGGTCTCGGCTTTCTCGAGGTCGCCGCCGGCCTCGGCCAGCGCGCGTTTGCAATCCATCATGCCTGCGTTGGTTTTGTCGCGGAGGGTTTTAACGAGTTGGGAACTTACTTCAGCCATAGGAGTTTTTAGGGAAGGTTGGAAAAGCAAAGAGCGGCACCGCTTGGCGGCACCGCTCGAAGCTGTCACGAGACTGGTTGTTTTCGTCGTGTGCTTTAAGCGGAAACCGCCGTCATGGACTCGCGCTCGGTCTTGCCGCCTTCGCCGCTGCCGTTGATCACGGCGTCGACGAGCTTGGCGAGCACCACGCGGATCGCCCGGATCGCGTCGTCGTTGCCCGCGATGGGGTGGGTGATGAGCGTCGGGTCGGCGTTGGTGTCCACGATGGCCACCGTCGGGATCTTCAGGCGGCGCGCCTCGGCCACCGCGTTCAGTTCGCGGGCGGTGTCAATGATGACGATGGCGTCCGGAAGCTTTTCCATGGTGCGGATGCCTTCGAGGTTGCGGGTGAGCTTGGCACCCTCGCGGCCGAGGGCGGCGAGTTCCTGCTTGCCCATCATCTTGTACTCGGGAGCCTTTTCGATCTCCTCGATGTACTTGAGCCGCTGGATGGAGCGGCGGATGGTGGCGAGATTGGTCAGCGTTCCGCCGAGCCAGCGTTGATTGACGTAGAACTGCCCGCAGGCCAGCGCGGCCTCCTTGATGGCTTCCTGTGCCTGCTTCTTGCAGCCGACGAAGAGGATTTTGCCCTTGCGGCGGGCGATGGACGACAAAAACTCCGTCGCATCCTGGAGTTGGCGGACGGTTTCGCCCAGGTTGATGATGTAAATTTGGTTGCGTTGCTCGAAGATGAACGGCTTCATCTTCGGGTTCCAACGCTTGGTTTGGTGACCGAAATGGACCCCCGCTTCGAGGAGTTCGGTCATCAATTCGGTCTGGTTCGTGTCGTCGTTCATGCGCGGCTGACTAAGGGAAGGCGGAAAGCAGAAACGGGAACATTCTCGTTTCCAGACAGTAGTGGATGGTCTTTGTTTCGGCCTTCAGTGGTTCGGGTTGACTGAGGTGTAAGGGACAAAAATCCGGCGTCGGTCAGGACGCCGGAGTGCGCAGAAATTAACAGAGCCTTGAGTCAAATCAAGTATAAAGCCGTGGCGTGCTTCTCACGCCGGAGGCGTTCGTCAAAGAAGGTCCTGATGCCTCTCCGAGGCAGTCCCTATTTTAGCTTGGATTGATGTAACCCATCGCCTCCGCTTCCTCTCCAGAGAAATCTGGGGATTGCCTCGGAGAGGCGTCAGGACCAAGGACGCAAAAAACCCGGCGTCGGTCAAGACGCCGGGTTTCGCTATTTTCAACAGGCTCGCGGTCGAAGTCAGCCCAAAGCAGGCGTCAACTCGTCGGCCGGTGCAGCCTCCCCGACGGGCTCGCCCAACTCGACGAGTTCCACCTCGCGGTGCAGCGGGAAACCCGTGCCCGCCGGGATGAGATGGCCCATGATGACGTTCTCCTTGAATCCACGCAGGTTGTCCACCTTGCCCAGGGTCGCGGCTTCGGTCAGCACGCGCGTCGTGTCCTGGAAGGACGCGGCGGAGATGAACGAATCCGTCTCCAGCGAGGCCTTGGTGACACCGAGCAGCACCGGCGCGCCCTCGGCGGGCTTGCCGCCCTGTTCACTGACGCGGTTGTTCTCGGCCTCGAAGTCGAGGCGATCCACCTGGTCGCCCCACAGGAGCGTGGTGTCACCCGGCTCGGTGATCTTCACCTTGCGCAGCATCTGGCGGACGATGATCTCGATGTGCTTGTCGTTGATCTCGACGCCCTGGAGGCGGTAAACCTCCTGGACCTCGTTGACCAGATGCTCCTGGAGCTCCTGCGGCCCACAGATGTCGAGCAGGT
>CAXTOX010000076.1:0-18618 GCA_964245885.1 uncultured Chthoniobacterales bacterium
CACCTCGACGGTCGCGGCGTCCGACACCCTCAAGCCGTCGACGAACTCGACGGGCAGATCAAGTCGCTCCATGTAGGCGGTGATCTCGGGCCCACCGCCGTGGACGATCACGGGATTGATCCCGACGGCTTCCAGGAAGACCACGTCGTGCAGGGTGCGTTCGACGAGGTGCTCGTCCTCCATCGCGCTGCCGCCGTACTTGATGACGAAGGTCTTGTCGCGGAATTGCTGGATGAAGGGCAGCGCATCCAGGAGGATTTCGGCCTTGAGGGCTTCCGATTCTTGGCTCATCTCGCGTGCTGAACCGGGACCGCGCCTGCGGTACCCGGAACAGGACGTGAATGGAGATGAAAACGACCGCCGAAGCAAGCGCCATCTGCCGGAAATCGGCGGACGGCGAACTTCGCTACTCGCCCTTGTTGAAACGGACGTATTCGGGCGTCAGGTCGGTCGTGTAGACCACGTATTCCGCCGAGCCGAGCCCCAGGTGGATGTGCACGGTGAACCGGCGTTCGCGCACGATCTCGCGCAGCTTGGCCGCCGGTGTTTTGCTGGCCACGCCGGCTTTGACGGCGATCAGGCCGTTGTAATAAATGTCGATCATCTCCTCGCGGATCGCCGCCGTGCTGTAGCCGAGCGCGTCGACGATGCGGCCCCAGTTGGGGTCGCCCCCGTACCACGCGCACTTGACCAGCGCGGAGTTCGCCACGGATTCCGCCGCCTTGCGCGCGTCCTGGAACGTCGCCGCGCCGCTGACGTTGACCTCCACGAACCGGCTGACGCCCTCGCCATCCTCGACGATCATCCGCGCGAGTTGCAGCGTGACGTGGTTGAGCGCGCGCTGGAAGCAGGCCAGGTCATCGCTGCCCGAAGGCATGGCGTCGGGGAAGGCCCGGCCGTTGGCCAGTAGGATCACCGTGTCGTTGGTGCTCATGTCGCCGTCGATGGTGATGCGGTTGAAGCTTTGCTCGACAGCGACCGCCAGGGTGCGCTGGAGGTCCTTCTTCTCGATGGAGGCGTCCGTGCTCAGAAGGCAGAGCATGGTGGCCATGTTCGGGTTGATCATGCCGGCGCCCTTGGCCATGCCGCCGACCGTGAACGTGCGGCCGTCGGGCAGCGTCTCCTTGACGGCATATTCCTTGGGGAACGTGTCGGAGGTCATGATCGCCTTGGCCGCCGCCTTGCCGTTGGCCGGGTTCAGCGCGGTCGCCGCCTGCGCGATGCCGGCCTCGATCCGCTCGATGGGCAGAGGAACGCCGATGCGTCCGGTCGAACACACGAGCACCTGCCGCTCCCGCAGACCGAGGTTCCAGCCGACCGCGCGCGCCATTTGCTTGGCGTGTTCGATGCCCGGCAGCCCGGTCGCGGCGTTGGCGTTGCCGCTGTTGAGCACCACCGCGCGCACGTCGCGGGTGCGCAGGTGCGCCGCGCTGACCTTGACCGGCGCGGCCTTGATCTTGTTCGTCGTGAATACCGCCGCCGCCGCCGAGGGAACTTCCGAGCAAACCAGCGCGAGGTCGGCCCGCTTGTGGTCCTCGGCCTTGATGCCACAGCAAGCCGTGCCCGCCAAGAAGCCGGACGCGGCCGTCACTCCGCCCGGCACGGCGTGGAAAGATTCGTCTGGAGGCATCGGACGGGAACTTGGCAGTCAGCAAATACGGACGGGCGACCATCCAGATCAGCCGCAAACCGTAGCGGAAACCCGGACGGAGGGCGAGACCAATTTCGTGAAATTCCGAATGCAGGCGCATTTGCAAGCAAGCTCATCCACTACGCAACCGGCTACAAGGCAGCGTCTTCCGGCCATCCGGCCATCAGGTTGAAACACTGGATCGCCTGACCGGCCGCGCCCTTGACCACGTTGTCCTCGGCGCTGAACAGCAGCCAGCGGCCGGTGCGAGGGTCGTGGCGCGAGGCAAGGTCGATATAATTGGTGCGCGCCACGTCGCGCGCCTGCGGGAAGGCCCCCGGCGGCAGCAGCCGCACGAACGTTTCGGTGCCGTAGGCGCTCTGCAAACACCGATCCAGCGCGTCGGGCGACGTGCCCGGCTTTGGGGTCGTGAAGATCGTCGTCACGATCCCGCGCGTGAGCGGCACGAGGTGCGGACAAAAGCTGATCGTCACCGGATCACCGGCGGCGAGGGAAAGCTCCTGTTCGATCTCCGACAGGTGGCGGTGCCGCGGAGCGCCGTAGGGCTTCGCGTTTTCGTTGCATTCCGCGAACAGGAGGTCCACGTCGGCTTTGCGGCCCGCTCCGCTGACCCCGCTCATGCTGCTGACGAGGATTTGCGCCGGGTCAACCAACCCCGCGCGCAGGAGCGGGATCAACGGGACCAGGATGCTCGTCGGGTAGCAGCCCGGCGCGGCCACGAGCTGCGCGCCAGCGATCTCGGCCCGGCGGCCCGGGATCTCCGGCAGACCGTACACCGCTTTGGACAACCACTCGGGAGCAGGGTGTTCGTGGTCGTAGAACTCCCGGTAAACGGCGGCGTTGCGCAGACGAAAATCCGCGCTCAGATCGACCACCCGCAATCCGGCGTCGAGCAACGGCACAGCGAACTCGCTCGCCAGACCGTGGGGCAGCGCCAGAAAGGCGAACCGCGCTCCGGACCGGATGATCGTCCCGGCATCCGGCGCGACGAATGTCGGTCCCACGCTTCCCTTGCCGCCGGAGAGCCGGCGGAAGCGTGGATAAACCTCGTGCAACTTCCGGCCGGCGTGCTGACGCGAGGTGAGACAAACGATCTCGACCCCCGGATGGATCAGAAGGCGTTCGAGCAATTCTTCGCCGGCGTACCCGCTCGCGCCGACGACCGCGATTTTTTCCTTGGCGTGCATCGCTGGTTCGCAGCGTAGAGCGGACCGACGGGTTTGACAACGACGCTCAGACTAACCGCACCACGGAGCGCCGGTGGCGTTCGTAAACGCAGACCTCGTTGATGCCGCATTCTTCCATCAGCGCGGACAAGCGGCCGTAGTTTTCCGCCTGCTGCACCGAGGAATGAGCATCCGAGGCAACGGTGAACGGAATGCCCATCTCCTTTGCCAGCCCGATGATCTCCCGGGAAGGATATTGCTCGCCCACCGGTTTGCGCCAGCCGGCGGTCGAAAGCTCGATGGCCAGGTCGCATTCCTTGATGAAGCGCAGGGTTTCGCACGCCAGTTCCGCGGCCGGCGACCGGGAGCGGAACCCGTGAATTTTGATCAGGTCGAGGTGCGAGAGACAATCCACCACCCCGCTGGCAGCCATCTCACGCACGCGCCGGAAGTAATCCTCGTAGATCGAATCCATTTCCCGCCCTTCAAACTGGTGCTCTTGGCCGGCGCCGTCGAACATCCGGTCGGCGTCCAGGTAGTGTACCGATCCCAAAACGAAGTCGAGTCGATCCCAGTGCCGCTCCACCCAGGCGCGTCCGGCGGCACCCGTGACCGGGTCGTTGTCGAGTTCGATGCCGGTGCGGATACGCAGGTCAGGGTTCGCGACGCGGAGGGCATCCACCGCGTCGAAGTCCACCCCTTCGTGGTAGCGGTCGTGATCGGTGAAGGCGATGTCCGTCAACCCCCGGGCGCGCGCCGCGTCCGCCCAGGGTTGCAGCAGAGCCTGGTCGTACGGCTGCACCCGGTGTCCCTGTGGGTGAGTGTGATAGTCGCTGAACAACCGCATAAACCTCGTCGCCGGGGAGACATTCGTTCCCCGCCTCGTTCACGGCTGCGGGACGATGGCCTTCGTCGCGCGAAGGTCCTTTTCATAACCGACGAAGAACGTCTCCAGCGTGTACGGCTTGCCGGTCTGCAAATCCTTCGTGCTGACGGGTTCGTTGAACTCCAGACGCTCCTCCGGGTTCACGAGCAAATAGCGGCCTTCGGTGTTGAAGATCCGATCCGTGCTCCATTTGGTCAGAACCTTGCCGCTGTTGGGTTCACGCAGTTCGATTTCGATGGTCTGGCCGGATGGGAAATTCAGATGGACGGGCTTTTTGGAAGTGTTGCGGAGGATCACCGTGACATCCAACTGTCGCACCTCGCCCAGCTTGACCGGGTCGGGGGAGGATTTGAGTTCCACGGACAAGCCTTGCGCGTTGGTCTTCAAATGGGCCGTGGCTGCCTGCGCGGCGGCAGGGTCCTCCTTGTGGCGGCGGAACGGCAGGTGCGAACATCCGGGCAGGCTGACCAACAGACCTGCGGCTAGCGCGGTCACGACAAGAGGGAGAGAACGGCGGTTCATCGAACCACTGACTTAAAAGATTGGCTGCGAAGTTGCAAATCCTATTGATCCCCTTAAATCAGTGGGGATGCGACGTTCCTTTGTTTGCTTCCTCGCTTCCTGGCGTCCTTTGCTTGCCGTGACGCTGCTGGTGGCGCTCGGTGCGGCCGACGCGCGCGCGTCGGGGAGCAAGAAGCGGGACCCGATCATCCCGATCCGTTTTTACGGACAGGTTTTCTCCTTCGATCCCACGTTCACGGCAAAGGTCAAAATCGGCCATCCTCTGCGGGAGGTCGTCATCGAAAAGATCCCGTCCATCAGCGAGCGCGACGTGGCCAGCTTTTATCCCTACCGCGCCGCGGACGGGTCGTACTCGGTCGTCCTGCAGTTGGATGGTCACGGCACGGCGGTGCTCGAAGCGCTCAGCGCGCAAAAGATCGGGCTGTTGATCATCGCCTCCGTCGGTGGACGGCTCACCGCCGCGCTGAAAGTCGACAAGCCCATCAACGATGGCATCGTTTTCATTCCCTACGGGCTCACCGTGGCGGACATCCGCGCCATGGGAGCCTCGTTCAGCCTCATGGGCGAAACGGAGGCAGATCGGGAATCGCGTCGCGAGCGGACGAAAAAAGCGGCCGGGGAACTGGAGACCGGCTCGGAGGCTCTGCCCTCACCGGCTCGCTGAAATCTCGCGGCCGGCGCGATTATTCCGGGGAGGTCGGGCTCGGCGTTTCCTCGTAGGCAGGCGTGGCCGTCTTGTCCGCTGGCTTGCTGGGATTGCCGTTGCCGAGGGCGGCAAAAGGACGGAAGGCGCGGCGCAGCATGCCGCCCATGCCACTCTCGGAAGACGCGAGCTCTTCCTCGCTTTCCTTAACGGCGCGCTCCCAGACGGGCGAGAACCCCGGCGCGTTCTGGTTGAGGATACGGATGGCGCGGTCGTAGACGGCGAGCATGCGGCTCTCGTTACGGCCGGGCTTCGTCTGCCATTCCTTGACCGCGACGCGCAGGTTCTCGTTCTGCTGCTTGAGCGTGTCCAGTTCCGAGCGCATCGCGGTGTTGCCTCGCGAGGTGATGTCCATTTGCGTGTGCAGATGCTCGCGCAAACGCTTGACCTCGCGGCGTGCCTCGCGGCTCTTCGCCAAGCCGGAGAGCCAGGTCAGGATCACCAGGATCAGCCCGACCACCAAGCCCCACGTGAACGGATGGTGGAGCGCTACCTGCGCGTACTCGTGCAGGCCGGAGGTGGGGGTTGGCAAGGGGGTTGGCGTCGCTTCTGCCTGACCCAAAAACAGGAAGTGCGACAAGGCGGGGGGCACAAATGCAATCATATCCATAGGAAAGCTGTTTTTAACGCCGTTTACGGCCGGAGTCCACTGGGAATCAGCACGAAGTCGGCACGCGCGCGGCGAGCTTGACGCCGTGTTCGACCGCGCCGGCCACGTAGCCCAGGCACTCCACCGCCCCCGCCGGCTTGCCCGGCAGGGCGATGACCAGGGAGCGTTCCACCACCGCCGCCAGACCGCGGGACAGGATCGCGTTAGGCGTCGTCTTCATGGATTCCATCCGCATGGCCTCCCCGAAGCCGGGCAGTTCGACCCGCATCAACGCGCGGATCGCCTCCGGCGTCACGTCGCGCGGGGCGATGCCCGTGCCGCCGGTGGTCAGGATCAAGCCGCAGCCCTGCGCCGAGAAGGCGCGCAACGTTTCCTCGATGCGTCGCACGTCGTCGGGCACGACCGCCTCCGCCGCCACGGTCCAGCCGTATTTGCCGGCTTCCGCCCGCAAGGCCGGCCCACCGAGGTCGGTGTACTCCCCCGCCGCCGCGCGGTCGGAGACCGTGATGATGCCGACGGTGATTTTCGCTGGCACGCTAGGGCACGGGTTCCTTGGTTTTGCGGTCGAGCGTGACCTCGCCGATGCGCATTCCTTTGTCCACGGCCTTGCACATGTCGTAGATCGTCAGCGCGGCCACGCTGACTCCCGTCAGGGCCTCCATCTCGGCTCCGGTCCGGCCGATCGTGCGAACCTCGCAACGAATCGCCACGCCATCCGCCGCGGTCTCGAAGTTCACGTCCACGTGCTGGAGCAGCAGCGTATGGCAGAGCGGGACCAACTCGCCCGTGCGCTTCGCGGCCTGGATGCCCGCGATCCGGGCGGTGGCGAGGACGTTGCCTTTGGCGATCGCGTTGCGTTCGATGAGCGCGAGGGTCGTCGGAAGCAGGGCGATCCTGCCGCTGGCGATGGCGACGCGGAGTTGTTCCGGTTTGCCGGAGACATCCACCATGCGCGCCGAGCCGTCAGCCGCCACGTGGGTCAGGACAGCGGACGCCTGAGGGTTCTGGTCTTCCCGGTCCATGGCGGCGAACTTTTCCCTACCCGCCGATGGCGACCATCTTGCGGTTCGGTTGGTAGTTTTCCCGGAAGTCATGCTGCTTGGGCTTGCGGGCCACCACATCGAGGAAAATTTGCCGCAGTTCGGCGTCGCTGGCGCCCGCGCGGAGCGGTTCGCGCAGATCGAATTCCAAAAACGAACCCAGGCACGGACGCAGCTTCCCTTCGCAGGTGAGGCGCAGCTTGTTGCAGTTCTCGCAGAAGTGCAGGTTCGTCATCGCCCCGATGAAACCGATCCGCTGCGCGGAGTCCGGCAACTGGTAGTAGGACGCCGGTCCGTTGGTGCGGAAATCCGGTGCCGGGCAGAGTGCGCCGAAGTGTTGCTCGATGCGGCGTTTGGCCTCGGCGATGGGCAGGAAGTTCGCTTCGGTCAGCACGTCGGTGGTGCTGACCGGCATCAACTCGATGAAGCGTAGCAACACGTTTTTTCGAGCCGCGAACTCGATCAACGGCACGAGCTGATCCTCGCTGCTTCCGCGCATCAGGACGCTGTTGAGCTTGATCTCGTTTGGACCGAAACCCGCCCCGCGTGCCGCGTCAATGCCCGAGAGGGTTTGCGGGAGGTAATCACGCCCGGTGGTCCGCGCATAGGACGCCCGATCCAGCGTGTCGAGCGAGATGTTCACCGTCCGGACTCCCCGCGCGCGCAGACATTCCGCCATGTTGAGACCGCCGCGGCCCGGCACGGGTTTGGCCAGGAGTGAGCCGTTGGTCGAAACGCCGAGGTCGCGAATGCCGGGAACTTCTGCGATGAGGTCGAAAAATCGCAGCACATCGCGGCGGGTCAGCGGTTCGCCGCCGGTCACGCGCAGTTTGCTCACTCCAAGTGTCGCCGACACTCGGACGATCCGCGCCAGTTCGTCGTAGCTCAAGATTTCGTGGCGCGGCATCCACTCCTGCAGCTCCTGAGGCATGCAGTACAGGCAGCGTTCGTTGCAACGATCCGTGATCGAAACCCGCAGATAACTGATGAGGTGCCCATGCAAATCTTGCACGCTTGGACAATACGCTAAACAGGAGGCGGATTCAATGATCGCCGGTCTGGTATGGATAAAGCTCTGGCAGGCGTATGGCCGTTGACGACACCCTCGCCCGCTCTCTACCATGCGCCGCCTCCACGCCATGAAACTCCGCGCCTCTCTCAGCGTCCTCGCCGCGGCGGCGATCCTGCTGACGACCGGTTGCGAATCGCCGCGCACGCGTGCGCGGCCGACCAGCGTTTGGTCCTGGCGGGGAAGGTGCGCGACGGCATGAACACGGACGCCGTTTACATCGCGTGGGGCGACCCGGACGAGAAACGCACCGCGACCGGCGACAAGGAAGCGGCGGAAAGCTGGCTGTACCATCGGCAGATAACGGTCAAGGCCCCGCTGGGCTCCTTTGACCAATGGTCCGCCGGCTACAGCCTGCTCGGTTCGGCGGCACCACTGGCGGCGAACCCGGGCTTCGGCTTCGGCGGCGTCGGCAGCGAGGGGGAACTCCTCTACCAGCCGCATTTACAGATCGCGGACACCACGGGGAAAGAGGCGGACTTCCGCGGTGGCCGGTTGGAGCGTCACCGCGTTTTCCAGGGTGAGTTCACGCTGCCGCGTTGACCAGCCGGAGCGACGGCTGTAATTTCTTGCCTTGGCTCACCGCTCTTTCGCCGCTTTCCTCGACGTACTGGAGCAAGCGGGCGAACTGCGCCGCATCGCCGCGCCGGTCGCGACGGAGTTGGAGATCACCGAGATCGCCGACCGCGAGATGAAGAGTCCCGATGGCGGCAAGGCTCTCCTCTTCGAGCGGCCCACCATCGACGGGAAACCGTCCGCGTTCCCGCTGGCCATTAACACGATGGGCTCGCATCGCCGCATGGCGCTGGCGTTGGGCATCCCGTCCGTCGATGACCTCGCCCACCAGATGCAGCTCATTCTAAAGGCAAAGCCGCCGACGAGCGTGCGCGAGGGTTGGAACCTGCTTAAGCAAGGCGTCGATCTCCTCCACGCCCGGCCCAAACACGTCCGCAGCGCGCCATGCCAGGACGTGGTCACCCGCTTTGACGGCACGCCCGCCAGCGCCCTTTCGCTCGCCGACCTGCCGATCCTCCGATGCTGGCCGCAAGACGGCGGCCGGTTCATCACCCTGCCCAACGTCTACACACGCGATCCCGATACCGGTGAGCGGAACCTCGGGATGTACCGGATGCAGGTCTACGACGGACAGACGACCGGGATGCACTGGCAGGTCCACAAGGTCGGCGCGCGGCACGGCAAGCGGTACTACGAACGCGGCGAGCGGATGCCCGTCGCGGTCTGCCTCGGCGGCGACCCGGCGTACACCTTTGCCGCCACCGCCCCGTTACCCGACGGCCTGGACGAGATCCTGTTTGCCGGATTTGCCCGCAAGAAGTCGGTGGAACTCGTCCGTTGCCAGACCGTGGACCTCGAAGTGCCGGCGGATTCGGATTTCGTGCTGGAGGGCTACGTGCAGCCGGGCGAAACGCGGCCGGAAGGGCCGTTCGGCGACCACACCGGGTTCTACACGCCGGTCGACGACTACCCGGTGTTTCACCTCACGGCGATTACCCACCGCAAGGACGCCGTCTATCCTGCGACCATCGTCGGAGTGCCGCCGATGGAGGACTATTATATCGGCGACGCCAGCGTGCGGGTGTTCCTGCCGGTCATGAAGATGAACTTTCCCGAGATCGTGGACCTGACCCTGCCGCCCGAGGGGGTGTTCCACAACCTCGTTTTCGTCAGCATCCGCAAGCAATATCCCTATCAGGCGTACAAGATCATGCACGGGTTGTGGGGCATGGGGCAGATGATGTTCAGCAAATACATCGTCGTGGTGGACGAGGATTGCGACGTGCGCAACACGAGCGAAGTGCTCTTCCGACTGTGCGCGAACACCGATCCGCAACGCGACAGCACGTTCATCAAGAGTCCGTGCGATTCACTCGACCACGCGCCGACCGTGCCGAACATCGGCAGCCACATAGGTTTCGACGCCACGCGCAAGCTACCCGGCGAAGGTTACACGCGGAACTGGCCCGAACTGGTGCGGATGGACGCGGACACCAAGACGCGCGTGGATGTGTTGTTGCAGGCCCCGGGCAAGTGAACAGTATCGTTCCCCCTCTCCAGAAGGGAAATCTGTGGACAAATTCCCTTACTCCTCAGCCGCCCAGCTGGAAGTATTCACGGAGTCACGAACAACCGGTTGCAACTTGGGTCGCGCACGAGTGAGCCGTGCGGGATGCCGGTTACGTCGATGGCGTGAAAAGGTGAATAGGGGCTGATGACGATGCCGCGGCTGTCGGTCGGGCGTGCGGCCGGGTAGCCATTCCGCGGCGGTGGCCCGTAAGCTTCCGCACCGTCGTGTTCGACCGCACTGCCGATCAGCGCACCGGTCAGAGCGCCGAGCGCCCCGCCAACCACCGCCCCGCCGACGCGGTTGGTGGCCAACCCGCCGATGAGGGCACCGCCTGCCGCGCCCGCCGCCGCGCCAGTCCCTGTGGGCGTGTCGCACGAGGCCAGTCCGAGGGCCGAGACCAACAACAAACCGACTGCCGGAGAGATCAACGTCTGTTTGAGCATCGCGTACTTTCCGCCCGAAGTGGAAAAGCGTCAAACCGCCCGGGCGCGAGTTTCGAGCGGGCGACAAAAACTTGCAAAGGGCGTCACGCCCAGCGCGAACGCAGCGCCGTCACGAACAATGTCCACAGCTTGCGAGGCTTGCTGAGACGATAACGCTTGGCGAACACATCGTACCGGTCGCGCCGGATGTCCCGGAGCAGTCTCCAATAAATCTCGCGCATGATCTCCGCCGCCGTCATCGCCCGGCGGTCGCGCGGCGCGAGGTGGCGACGCGCGGATCGATAAAACTCCTCCGCGCGGTTCGCCTCGAATTGCATCAGCGCCTTGAACCGCTTGTCGTTGGTGCGCGCCCGCAGGTCGGCGGGCGTGTATCCGAAGCGCTCCAGGTCCTCCGTCGGCAGGTAAATGCGGCCGCCGTTATCAAGATCGACGCCCACGTCGCGGATGATGTTCGTCAACTGAAGCGCCAGGCCGAGGTCCACGGCGTACTGGCGGCAGGACGGGTCGGCGTACCCGAAAATTTCGATGCTTACCAGCCCGACCACGCTCGCTACCCGGTGGCAGTAGGTGCGCAGTTGCTCAAAGGTCTGGTAGTGCCTTCCGCTCACGTCCATCTCGACTCCCGCGATGATCTCCAGGAGGTGCTCGACCGGGATCGGGTAACGGGCCATCAAACCGTGCAGCTCCGCCACCAGAAGCGCGCCGCCTTCATCAGGTTGCACCGGAGAGGTAAGCGCCTCCCGCCAGGCTTGGAGAAGACTGCTTTTTTCCTCGGAGGGCAGCGTCTCCGCATCGGCGATGTCATCGACCAGACGGCAGAACGTGTAGAACACGTTCATGTCTTGCCGCTTGGCGCGCGAAAGGCTTAGGAAGGCCAGTGCGAGATTGGACTTCGACGAGAAGTCTGCCGACCGCGCTTGCGCGGGATGCCACGCGGCCGCTCCAGGGAGTAAATCGCTCATGGAGGGAGTTTAGTAACGCACCAACTCGTCGGCATCCGCCCGGCCGGACTCGCAACGCTTGAACAAACAAACCCAGCTCGCCAGCAGCCAAGTCGCCAGGGTCGCCCACAGGACGGGATAGGCCAGCAAACTCCACGCGGCGGCGGGCCAAGTCCACTGCCCGAGCGCCTTGGAGAAAAACCCGTTTGCCGCCGCCAACACGAAGAAATGCACCGCCGCAACCGCGAATAGCCAGCCGATGTGCAGCCCGTAGCGGCGCAGCAGCCGGAAGTGGTCGGCGCACGTCGCCCGGAGAGTCTCGTTGTGGAAAACCAGCAGGATTTGCAGCGAGCAAAACGCCACGAGGATCACCGCCAGCAGCCAGTGGGTGGCCGTCACGGTTTGCTCGATCCACCCCGGAGGTTCCCGCTGGCCGTCGGCTTGGAAGAGGTTGATAACCAAGGGCAGGTTGATCCCGGCCGTGCTGACCGCCAGGATGATCACCGCCCACCGCCCCACGTACACGAACCGGCGCAACGCGAGTCGGCACACCCGGTCAAAATCGAACGTGATCCCGCGCACCCACACAAAGCAAAGCAGGATCAGGTAAATCTGCACTCCGACGCCAAGGAGGTATTCGAAAAAGAAGCCGACGACGTTGACGATCATCCCCCAACGCAGCAGATCCGTGGCACCCAAGTACGCGTTCAGGCTCGTCAGCCCCATGAACAGCACCGGCTTGAGGGACGCCGCTACTGCCGTGACCACGAGCACACCGTGGAGGCAGAGGCCCCCCACCCGGCCGAAACGCTTTTGCAGCCCGCGGCTGACCACTCTCTGGTAGCCCCGCCAGTTCACGAGGAAAGACAGCGCCACCAGCACCGACAGCGGAAACGGTGTCACCACGTAGCTGAAGACCGCGCCCAGTCCCTCGATGGCCGGCAGCCAACTCCGCGTCAGCACGTCGTCCCATCCCGGCGGCTGCCATCCTTCCCAGGGAATGAGAAACGCCCGGCTATCGCGCAGGGTCTTTCCCTCGTACCAGCGCATCAGCAGGGTAAAGCCGCTGTAACACAGGCTGAAGGCCACCGGCAGCCCCCAGAGTTGCTTGTAGCGAAGCAGGCAGCGCAAGCCGTCGCGCAGGCTGGGCCGCGCGGGGTTGAAGGTCATGGCAACCAGGTAGCCGGTGGCCGCGCCAGTCAGCAGGAGGGTCACCCGGCGTGTGTCGGCATCCATGTGCGCGGGATCAGGCGCGTCGGATCACACGGTTCCGACCGGCGCGGGGTTCAGTGGATCGGTCCCCAGTGCCACGTGAAGGGATAGTAAACGAACAATCCTCTCCCCACCACGTTGCGCGCGGGCACGGTGCCCCAGAAACGGCTGTCGGAACTGTTCGCACTATTGTCCCCGAGCGCAAAATAGTTCTCGGCGGGCACTTGGAACGTCGCGGAGGGCGAGGTTAGGTAAACGGCCCCGTACGACCTGCTGTTCGTATACCCGCTGTATCCGTCTTTTGAGGCGGCTACCCGCGCAAAGTATTTGCCCGGATTGAGTTGTCCGTTGATAAATAGACGCGGGTAGTCAATGCGCAGCACGTCTCCAGGCGTTCCCGCCAGCCGCTTGATGTAGTATTCGGATTTTATCGCCGGGTCCATGTCTGAGCGGCGCGTGCCGGTGATCCCCGCCGTGCTGAAAACGAACACGTCCTCGCGTCGCGGCCGGCGGAAGTTGTAGGTGCATTTATCGACGAAAACCTGGTCGCCCGTGTCCACGTAGCCGTGAATGATCGGTTGACCCGCCTTGACTGAATGGCCTTCGGCAACCTCGAAGCAATCGGGGTGGCCCGGGTTCATCTTTTCCCGCGGCGCGTACACGTCGTAGGTCAGACCGCTGGCGCAGGTGATGCGCGTGTAGTTGAGAAAGCCCAGCTTCTTGATTGGCTGCAAGTGTGTGATCGTATCGTCCCGCTCAGAAACCGCGTCGGCGTAGGTGCGTCCTAGCCAGAAGTATTGGAAGACGCGGGTGAACACATTCGGCAGTTTTTCCTGCGGTCGCACGTTGTGCGCGATAATGCCGTTGAGGGTCGGTTCCATCGAGCCGGTCGGGATCTTGAACGGTTGGAGGAAGTACGCGCGGACCCCGATGGCCAGCACGAGGGCGACGAGGAGCACTTCGCAGTTTTCCCGCCACGCAGCGTCTCCGGAAGCAGGCTGGATTTTGCTGAAGTTCTTGTCGAGGCGGTCAACCATCTCCTCGACTTGCTCGCGGTCCGCCACTTTGCCATCACGCACGGTGGCTTCTAGTTCGTCGATCTGGGAGGAGAAACTGCCGAACTGCTCGTCGGTGAGCAGGTCGCGACGACGGTGGAGTTGCCGGCGCGCGTTTTTGGCGATGAGTTCGGCTTCCTTCAAATTGTCCCGGCGGAAGTAAGAAGACAACATGGTACTCGGGTGTTTGGCGGAAAGATCCTCGGCAGTCAACCCGCCTTGAGCACTTCGATGAAGGCCTCCTGCGGGATGTTGACCTTGCCGATGCTCTTCATGCGCTTTTTGCCTTCCTTCTGCTTTTCGAGAAGTTTCCTTTTGCGGGTGATGTCGCCGCCGTAACATTTGGCGGTCACATCCTTGCGCATGGCGCTGACGTTCTCGCGTGCCACGATCTTGCCGCCAATCGCTCCTTGGATCGAGACTTGGTAGAGCTGCGTCGGGATGACCTCCTTGAGCTTGGCAGCGAGCAACCGTGCGCGGCTTTCGGCCTTGTCGCGGTGTACGATGCTGGAAAACGCGTCCACCGGCTCGCCGTTCACCAGGATGTCCAGCTTCACGAGGTTGGCCTGCTTGTAGCCGTCGTACTCGTAGTCCATCGACCCGTAGCCGCGGGTCATGCTCTTGATCTTGTCGTTGAAGTCGACCAGGATTTCGTTGAGCGGCAGGACGCACGTCATCATCACGCGCCGGGTGTCGAGCGTCTCGGTGTGCTGGACCTCGCCGCGTTTGTCCATGACGAGCTGGAGGATGTCGCCGATGTTTTCGTTCGGGCAGAGCAGAAACGCCTTCACGACCGGCTCGCGGATTTCGCCGATGACGCTCGGGTCGGGCAGGTGCGTGGGATTATCGACCTCCAGCTTCTCGCCGTTGCTCTTGAGGACCTCGTAGATCACGCTCGGGTACGTGGCGATGATGTCCATGTCGTACTCGCGCCGCAGCCGCTCCTGGATGATCTCCATGTGCAGCAGGCCGAGGAACCCGCACCGGAAGCCGAACCCCAGCGCCACGGAGCTTTCCGGCTGGAAAACGAAGGCGGCGTCGTTGAGCTGGAGCTTGCCCAACGCGGTTTTGAGGTGCTCAAAGTCCGCTGTGTTGATCGGGTAGATCCCGCTGAACACCATCGGATGAATTTCCTGGAACCCCGGCAGCGCCTCCTTGGCGGCGAACCGCGTGTCGGTTAGTGTGTCGCCAATCTTGATCTCGGCGGTCGACTTGATGTTGGCGATGACGTAACCCGTGTCGCCGCTCTCCAGCGACGGCACGCTGAACATCTTCGGCGCGAACACCCCGACTTCCTTGACATCGTACGTCTTACCCGTGCTCAGCATCTTGATCGGGCTGCCCGGCTCGACGCGCCCGCTGAACATCCGCACGTAACTGACCACTCCCCGGTAGATGTCGAACACCGAGTCGAACACCAGCCCGCGCACGGTCTTGTCCCCCGCTTCGCCGAAGACCTTCGGCGGCGGGATGCGCGAGACGACCGCTTCCAGAATTTCGTCGATGCCGATGCCGGCCTTCGCGCTGGCCTCGATAGCTTCCTCCGCCGGGATGGCAAGGATCTCCTCCAGTTGACGGCGCACGCTCGGCAGGTCGGCGTTGGGCAGGTCGATCTTGTTGATGACGGGAACGATGGTCAGCCCCTGTTTCATCGCCAGATGCACGTTGGCGACGGTCTGCGCTTCGACGCCCTGCGCGGCGTCGACGATGAGGAGCGCGCCCTCGCACGCGGCGAGGCTGCGCGAGACCTCGTAGGCGAAGTCGACGTGGCCGGGAGTGTCGAGCAGGTTGAGACGATACTCCTGACCGGACTTCGCCTTGTAGCGCATGAAAACCGGGTGCGCCTTGATCGTGATGCCGCGCTCGCGCTCCAGGTCCATCGAGTCGAGGAGTTGGTCCTGCCGTTCGCGGTTCTGGATCGTGCCCGTGCGTTCCATCAGCCGGTCGGAGAGCGTGGTCTTCCCGTGGTCAATATGGGCAATGATGCAAAAATTACGGGTAAGACTCGGGTCGGACATCGGCGGCCCGGCACTATGCCCGGCGGGGGGTGTCGCGTCAACCCTCGGGCGGCGCGGGCCGGTTCGCGGTTGAAGCGGCGCGGTGCATCCATTAAGTAAGGGCCTTGCTTCCCTCCATGTCGCACCACCCCGAAGGCCTGCTCGATGCTCCGCTGCTGCTGCGATTGGCCGGCGAACAGGTTTTTGCGCAGGGTGAGCGTTATTTCGCCGAGGGCCGGGTGCGGCAGTTGCGGGTGGCCGCGGACCGGGCCTCGGGGCGCGTGGAGGGGACGCGCTCGCATCGCGTGAAGCTGTGGAAGGCGCGGGGCGATTTCCAGTTCTCGTGTACTTGCCGGGTCGGCGCGGACCACGGGTTTTGCAAGCACTGCGTGGCGGCCGGGTTGGCTTGGCTCGCGGCTCCTGGCGGCGGTGCCCCGCCCGACGCCGCCGCCGATCCGCCGCATCCTCATCCCGGTCGCCCGACCGACGATGCCCCGACCCGTGAGAAGCTCGCCGCCCACCTGCAGACGGTCGGGCGCGAACGCCTGGCCCGGCTGGTGCTGGAGGCGAGCGACTACGATGACATCCTGCGCCGCCGGCTGCTGCTGGAGGCCGCCGGTGTCTCCCGTGGTCCGTCTTCGCGCTCGGCCCCGCGCGCGGCGGTCTCGCCGGACCTCGACGCTTACCTCCGGCTGCTGCGGGAAGCGATAGAGACCGCCGACTACGTCGACTACGACACCATGCCGGACTACGCCCTCGGCGTCCAGGAGGCGGTTGCCCCACTGGGTAGCCTCCTGCGCGACGGCTTCGCGCCGGCCGTGGTCGAGTTGGCGGAGTACGCCCTGCTGGAACTGGATAAAGTCAGCGACCTGCTCGACGGCGGCGATGGGTCGCTCAACGCCGTGTACGACGACTTGCAACGTTTCCATCTGGAAGCTTGCCGCGCCGCGCGGCCCGACCCCGAACCACTGGCTGCGCGCCTGCTCGAATACGAACTCGAAGGCGGTCTGGGAGTCTTCAACAACGCCGCCAAAGCCTACGCCGACGTGCTCGGCGAGCGCGGAGCGCGGGCGTGGCGGCGGCGGCTCACCGAGGAATGGTCGCGGCTTCCGGTGGCCACGGCCGCCTCCGACCGGCCGAAGTCCATCGACCACCGGCGTTTTCAGTTGCGCGTGTTGATGGAACGGCTCGCCGAGTCCGAGGAGGACACCGCCGCGCTGGCGGCCATCAAGGCCAGCGACCTTTCCAGCGCGCACGACTACCTGGCCCTGGCGGAGTTTCACGCGGCACACGGGCAGCACGAACAAGCGGTCTCCCGCGCCAAGGAGGGCCTGCGGACGTTTTCCTCCGCGGACGACGCGGCCGGTCTGCGCGACTTCCTGATCACGGCCCACGAACGGGCGGGCGAAACACCGGAGGCACGCGACCTGATCTGGCAGGAGTTCCTGCGCACCGGCGACGAAGCAGACTACCGACGGCTACGGGAACATCTCCGCCGCACGGCCCCCGATGGATGGCCGGCGTGGCGGGAGCGCGCCTTCATCGCTCTCCGCGCCCGGGTCGCGCGTGACGCGGCGGCGGCCACCCGGCACGGCCGGTCGTACATCCCCGACGGCAGCCTCCTCGTCGAGATCCTGCTGGAAGAACACCGCTACGACGCCGCCTGGCGCGAAGCGCTCGCCACCGGCTGCCGGGTCGATCTCTGGCTGCGACTGGCGGCGCGGCGTGAAAAGAACCATCCCGCCGACGCGCTCGGCGTCTACCAGGCGCGGCTCGAACCTACTATCGCCGCCGGCGGCCCGACCGCCTACCGCGCGGCCATCGAACTACTCGACAAAATCCGCGCCTTGCTCGGCCGGCTGGGCCGCGGTGAGGATTTTGCTCCCTATCGCGCGGAAGTCCGCGCCGCCCACCGTCAGAAGCGCGGCTTCCTCAAGCTCCTCGACGCCGACGAGCGGTGAAACGCGCCCCGGTGCGCGCGGCGGCGGCGGCAGCGGCGTATTCTTTTGTTTCCGAAACCCTCCCTTTTCTCATGCCGTCCCCACTCTGGTACAAAGACGCGATCATCTATCAGGCCCACGTCAAAGCGTTCGCCGACAGCAACGGGGACGGCATCGGCGACTTCGGCGGGCTCATCAGCAAGCTCGATTACCTGCAAAGCCTCGGCATCACGGCGGTCTGGCTGCTGCCTTTTTATCCCAGCCCACTGCGCGACGACGGCTACGACATCGCGGACTACTACGATGTGAACTCCAGCTACGGCACGCTGGACGACTTCCGGCTGTTCATGAAGGAAGCGCACGCGCGCGGGCTGCGGGTCATCACGGAACTGGTGATCAACCATTCCAGCGACCAGAACCCTTGGTTCCAGCGCGCCCGCCGCGCCGCGCCCGGCTCGGTCGAACGCGACTTCTACGTGTGGAGCGACACCCCGGACAAGTACCGCGATGCACGCATCATCTTCAAGGACTTCGAGCCTTCCAACTGGTCGTGGGACCCGGTGGCCAAGGCGTACTACTGGCACCGGTTCTTCCATCACCAGCCCGATCTGAACTTCGACAATCCGGCGGTGCAGGAAGCCGTGTTCAAGGTGTTTGATTTCTGGCTGGAGATGGGCGTGGACGGCCTGCGCCTGGACGCGATCCCGTACCTGTTCGAGCGCGAAGGCACCAATTGCGAAAACTTGCCCGAAACGCACGCTTACCTGAAGAAGCTGCGTGCGCACGTGGAGAAGAAGTTTCCCGAAGCCATGCTCCTGGCCGAGGCGTGCCAGTGGCCGGAGGACGTAGTGGCTTACTTCGGCGACGGCGACAGTTGCCACATGGCGTTCCACTTTCCGGTCATGCCGCGTCTCTTCATGGCGCTCCAGATGGAAGATCGCTACCCGGTGGTGGACATCATGGAGCAGACCCCGGCCATCCCGGACATCTGCCAGTGGGCGATCTTTCTGCGCAACCACGACGAACTGACCCTCGAAATGGTTACCGACGAGGAGCGCGATTACATGTACCGCATGTACGCGTCCGACCAGCGCGCACGCATCAACCTAGGCATCCGCCGCCGGTTGGCCCCGCTGCTCGGCAACAACCGGCGCAAGATCGAACTGCTCAACATCCTGCTGTTCTCGCTCCCCGGCACGCCGATCATGTACTACGGCGACGAACTCGGCATGGGCGACAACATTTACCTCGGCGACCGCAACGGCGTGCGCACGCCCATGCAGTGGAGCCCCGACCG
>CAXTOX010000077.1:0-18488 GCA_964245885.1 uncultured Chthoniobacterales bacterium
GAGCCAACCCGCGCGGCGCCCGCACCGGCCAGACGCGCGGCCAGTTCACGTCGCGCAGGGTCGCGGCGGCGGCGGCGAGTTGACGGCGGACCCGGTCGCTCTGGATGGCGGCGGGCTGTTCGAGAAATTCAGCGGCGGTCAATACCGTGTCGGGTAAGCCGAGGTGGCGGTCGACGCGGCGGCGGATGCGTGGCCAGTCCGGTTCGCGCAGGCGGCACTCGGCGGCGGCGAGCGCGACGGCACCGAGGGCCACGAGCAATCCAGCGGGCCAGTGCCGCGCGGTGGAAGGTTCGGCGGCGGCGACCAGGGCCCAAACCGTGAAACCGGCGGCGAGCGCGGCGACGGTCCAGCCCAGCGCGCGGGAGAAAAGTTCCAGCCGCCAGCGGCGCGCGGCGGCGTCGAGTTGCCGTCCGAAGAGCGTGCCGGCATCATCCGGCGGCGGGGCGGCGGGGGAGGTCATGGACCGGGAACGCGGGGGCGGGGACGAACGCGCCGCCCGCGCTTTTTCCATAGCGGAGACCGGGGGAGTTGCCAAGTGAATACGGGAGAAGGCAGGCGATTTATCCCGTGCACGCGGTTGGCCTTCTGGCATGTTCCGCGAGGCTCCGTCGCCTTTTGCTATGAAAACGTTCCCCCTCGTGATCGGCTTCTGCTTGCTCGGTGGTGCCTTCACCGCCGTGCCCGGACATGGGCAAACCGCTCCCACCGCGAGCGCCGCGCCCACGTCTTCCCCCGCGCCCGCCGCCGCGCTGCCGCCGGTCGTCGCCCGGTATGAACAGATGCTCACCACCTCTCCGGGCAAGGGCACGGCGTTCGACAAGGTTTACCAATTTTTCTTCGAGGGCGAGGGGCTTGATGCGCTCGCCGCGCGTTGGCACGCCCGCGCGGACGGCACGGACACGTTCCTGCTCCTCGAAGGTCTCCTCGCCGAACGCCGCGCGCGGCCCGACGACGCCCGCGACCGCTACACCGCCTACGCGAAGCGCCATCCCGAGGACCCCCGCGGCTGGACTGCCCTGGGCGAACTCGAAACCGCCGAGGGCCGGTTCGGGGCGTCCGCAGATGCTCTTTCCCACGCGCTCGCCCCCGACGCCCGGCCGCCCGTGCCGGTCGCCGCCCGGCCGGCGCTCTACCGCGAACTCGCCCGCGCGCAGACCCGCGAGTTCCTCGTCGCCGCCGCGCTGGCGACGTGGCGCAAGCTCGCGGCCGAGTTCCCGGACGATCCCACCGTGCTCCAGGAGGTCGGCGAGGCGCTCCAGGAAGGGCAGGCGTACGACGACGCGCGGTTCACGTTCGCGAAACTGCGCGATCTCGCCGGGCACAACGGCGACGCGTTCGGGCGCATCAACGCCACGCTGCACCTCGGCCAGGTCGAGGAGGCGCGGGGCAACGCCCCCGAGGCCGTGAAGGTCTACGAAGGCGTGGTCTCCGAGGCGAAGGCGGGCAGTTGGCTGGAGCGCGAGGCCCGCGCGCGCATCGAGCAGCTCTACCGCAGCCAGGAAGACTTGCCGGGATTGTCCGACTATTACAAGAAATGGCTGGCCGACCACCCGCGCGACCTCGAAGTCGCCGCGCGCCGCGCTGCCGTGCTCGTCGAACTCAACCACCGCGACGAGGCCATCGACCTGCTCAAACAGGCCGCTGCCTGGGCACCCGACCGCCAGGAACTCCAGGTCGAACTCGCCCGCCGCCTCGCCGAGGCCGACCGCCCCGCCGAAGCGGCGACCGTCATGGAAAAACTCACCGGGGTCGCCCCCGAGGAGAAAAGCTACTGGGTGCTGCTCGGCGACGCCCGCTGGCAGCTCCTCGCCGCCAACCCGCCCGGCGCTTCCGCCGCGGACAAGGCGAAGTGGCGGCAGGGCGCTCTCGACGCCTGGGCGCACCTCGCGCTCCCCGACAGCCGCGACGCCGTCGAGGCGGGCAACCTCGCCGACCTCCTCGCCGGCCACCATTTGCCCGACGAGGCGCTGGCGCAGTACGCGCGCGGTGCCGCGTTGGCTCCCGAACTCATCGACCTGCGCGAACGCTGGGCGTCCTACCTCGCCGGGTTGGACCGCCGCGGCGAAGCGAAAAGCGTGCTCGCCGGGATCGTCACGGCCTCGCCGAAAAACGCTACCGCCGCGAACTACTCGCGCCTCGCCACTGCTCTGGACCGCCTCGACGACACCGACGGCGCGCTGGACGCCACCGCGAAGGGGCTCGCCCTGGAACCGCGCAACTTCGACGTGCTGGCCCAACGCTGGGACCTCCTCGCCGCCCGCAAGCGCTGGGACGACGCGCTCGCCCTCTACCCCGCGCTGCTCGCCTCCGCTCCCGGGGTTTACTACGCCGAGCAGGCGCAAACGCGCCACGTCGCCGCGCTGGGGGCGGCGGGCAAATTGCCGGAGGTCCGCCAGGAACTCGCCGCCCGTCTGAATGGATCAAAAACCCCGCCGCTCGACGAGGCGGACCTGTGCCTGCTCATCCGCATCGACATCCAGAACGGCGACACCGGCGGCGACCACCCGGACGAGGCCGCCGCCGCGCTCGACGAAGCCCGCCGCACGCTGGCGCAGGGCCGGGAGCGTTTTCCGCGCTCGGTCGCGCTGGTGCGCGCGGAGATCGAACTGACCCGCCGCGCCCACGACCCCGCCGCGCAGGTCGCCGCCCTGCGGCGCTTGGCCGAACTCCAACCACCGCAAAAGACCGACGCGCTCGAACAGACGGTCCGCGTCTGGCGCGATGCCAACCACCCGGACGACGCCGTCGCCGCGGCGCGCGAACTCGTCGCCGCCTCGCCCGCCAGCGGCCCCGCGCATCTGCTGCTCGCGGATCTCCTGTTGGCGAACGGCCACGCCGATGAGGGCTTGTCCTATCTGCGCGAGGCCGTGCGCCTCAGCGACCGGCCCAACGACGTGCGCCAGCATCTCGCCGGCGTGCAGGCGGACCTCGGCCGCACCGCCGACGCGCGCAAGACGCTCGACGAGGCGTTCGAGGCCGCCACCGACGCACACGAACGTCTGACCATGACCAAGGGCCTCGCCGAAGCCTACCAGCGCGAGGGCAAGCTGGACGAACTCATTGCGCGTTTCCAGCGACTCCAGCAGGCCGAGGCCGACGGCTGGCGCCACGCCCTCTACCTGGCCGAAATCTACGCGACGACGCAGGACACCGCCGCGGCGCGGCGCGAGTTGGCGAAGGCGCTCTCTGCCCGGCCCAAGGACGCGTCGCTCCTGCGCCAGTTGGTGCGGCTCGCCGCGGCCGAGGAAAACGCCGCCGAGTTCGCCCGCTACCAGCGCCAGCTCACCGAGGTCGAGCCCAGCGACCTCAACCAGGTCGCGCTCGTCAAAGCCCTCCTGGCCAACGACGAGGGGGACGCCGCGCTCGACGCGCTCGCCGCCCACGTCTCCGCCATCGTGAAGACCCCCGGCGCGTGGGACGAACTCCTGCCCCTGCTCACGCAAAAGGCGCTCACCGGCAAGGCGGGCGACCTCCTGGCCCGCGAACTCGGCGGCGAGAAGGCCGACGCGAACAACCGGTTCACGCTGGCCCTGTTCCAGATGACCGCGGGCCATCTCGACGAAGCGAAGGCGGCGTGGTGGGACATCTTTTCCCTGCGTTCTCCGCACGCGGCGGCCACGGCGAAGTCGACACCGCCCCCCGTGGCCACGCCAGACGAGGCGTACCTCGTGTTCTACGGGAACGGCGGCACGGTCGCCGAACTACGGCTGGCCGACGCGGTGCACGCGCGCGGATCCGCGCAGGCCCTGCTCGACCCGGAAGCCACCCAGGGCGGACAAAGCCTCGGTACGACGCTCGGGGCCACTCCCGCCGTCGCGCTGGCCGGTCACCCCGAACCGCTGGACACCACGCGCGACGCGGCCCTCGTCTATCTGGCCGCCGTCGCCGTCAAGCAGAACGCCACCGGGCCTTTCCTCGCCGAACTCGACCGCCGCCTCGCCGCCCGCGATAGTTCGCGCCTGGACCGGCTGGTCGCGTACGCCAGCGTGGACGCCATCGAACCGCTGCTGCGCGAGATCGCCGCGCAGGCGCACGCGCCGGAGCCTGACCTCGACATCTTTTGCGCGAGCCAGCTTTTCTCGGCCGCGTCCAGCAACGAGCGGGCTGCCGCCAGCCACGACGCGTCGCCGGAGAGCCTGGGGAGACTGATCGCCGCGCAGATCGACGCCATGGGGCCGCTGGCGGAAGTCTTGTTCCGGCGCGTGACGCTCGCGCGGCCCGAGACGGCGGCGGTCCTCGACGTGGTGCGGATCGCTTTTTACAACGCGCTTGGACGCAAGGACCAGTCCAACGAGATCCAGCGCGGGTTCCTCGCGCGGATCAACGAGCACGCGAGCCCGACGCTGCTCAGCGAGGCGGTGGAGCTGTTGCTCGCCAGTGACCTCGACGCCGGGCAGCGCGCGCAGATGCGGACGCTGGCCCGGACGCTCGCGGTGCAGACCAACCGCACGCACAACGTCAGCCTGCGCCAGGGCGAGGTGAATTTCGCCCAGGCGCTGCTCGCCCCCGGGGACACCGGAGCGTCCAGGCTGCCGCCGGCGGACCTCGCGGCGTCGTTGGCGGATCTGATGGTGCTCTGGTATCCCGCCGATCCGCCGCCCGCGCCGGGCACGCCCGTGCCGGCGGCGACCTGGGCGAGTCAGCCCCGGCAGTGGGTGGTCAGCGGGGCGTTGAACCTGGACGGCGATTACCTGCCGCCGCTGCGTTATCTCCCGGACGACATCACCGCGGCCATCGAACAGGTCGCGAACCAGCTCCAGCAGAAGGCGGGCACCGGCGACGGACCCGCGCTGTTCAAGGCGCTCCACGACGCGCTGGCGCAGCAGGCGCAGGAACTGCCCGAGGCCCAGAGGTTCTACCCGTCGGTGGTGTCGATCTACATGGACTTCTGCCAGGGGGAGACGGCGTCGGCGCTGGCGACCGCCCAGGCACTGTCCGCCGCGCGGCCCGGCGACCCGGACCTGCGTCTGCTCACGGCGCTCATCCTCAGCCGCAACCACCAGACGCCGGAGGCCATCGCGCTCCTGAAGGCGGCGGGCGAGGTGCGCGACCCCGAGGCGGAGCGATACATCCAGTACGGCCTCCTCACCTTCGCCCAACTCGTCGAGGACAAGGACGCCGCCCGCGCCGCGGCCGGGCGGCTGGCGGCGATGAAGGTGCCGCCGGAAGAGCGCGACGAACTGGTGGAAAAGCTGCGCGAACTCGATCTCAAGGCCGAGGCCGACCGGCTGGACAAATCGACCTCCGCCGTGGCCGCTCAGGCCGCCCTGCGCCGCCGCAACGGCATGCCGTCGCGCTCGTCGGTCCTCGATTACGAGACGGTCGAACAGTTGCAGGCCCTCGAAAAGGACAAGAACACCGCCGGGGCGCTGGCGCTGGTGAAAAACGTCCTCGCCGCCCTGCCGCCCCCGGCGCAGACCGCCGACCAGGCGGACAGCGTGGCGTCCTCGGCGCTTGTAACGCTGGACCGCCTGCACAAGCGCGACGAGTTCATCGCCGAGGCGCGCAAGCAGCTCGCGGGCGATCCCGATTCTCTCATGCTCAACTACCAGCTCGCCATGCTGTGCGGCACGCGGAGCGACGACGAGCAAAAGAGTTATCGTTCCCGGTTTTCCAACGGCAAGCCGCCGGTGTGGGTGCGGCTCACACGGAACGGAAGCGGCGAGGTGAACGGCGCGTTCTCCTCCGACGGCAAGCGATGGACCCGCCTGGGTCACGCGAAAATCCCGCTCGGCGACACGCCGGAGGTGGCGCTGGCCGTCACGGGTTGGGGCATCTTCGCGGGGAAGGAAGAAGACCAGCCCCCGGCGAACAACATGGCCTTCTTCGTGCCGCCGGACGCCGCCGGGCCTCCCGCCGACCGGATCGTCGGAGCCACCGTGGACAGCGTGAGCCTGACGCCGGACCCGGGGATGCCGTCGGCGACGGACGCGCCCGGTCCGTGGACGGAGAGCGCCCCGTCCGCTCCGGAGGCGGTGAAACCCGGGCCAGCGGCGGCTCCGGCCGGGAGCTTCGCGTTGCGCGGCCGCGACGATGGGCAGGAAACGCCCGACTGGGACGTGCTGCCGACGATCCACCGGCCGATGGGGGCGGCGCAGGAGTTCGTCGTCCGGGTGGCGGCGCTCTCCGGTTCGGAGGAACGGTCCCGCCCCGCCGCGGCGGTGATCTGCCGCGCCGGCCCGGCACCGGACGCGCCGTTCGCGGCGGTGCTCGTCGGACGGGACGGTAATCCGGAGTTCGTGGCTAAACCGGGTCTGGACGCGTCGCTGCCGTATTGGCGCAAGCTCGCCGCGCTACGCCCGAAGGACGCCCGCTACACCCGGCTCCTGGCCGCGCGCCTGGCGGAGGTTGGCAAGTGGGGCGAGGCCGCGGCGCTCTTCGACGGCATGTTCACCCGCGATCCCGACGAGATCATCAGCCACTACAACGAGTTTGCCATGTTCTACCAGCACGACGTGGTCCGCCTCGCCAATCTGCTGCTGAACTGGCAGTCGGGTGCACCGAATACCCACCGGGGCAGCGCGGGCGGGTTATACACCGACACCGCCCACAAGTGCGTGGCCATCCACCGCGACGACCTGGTCGTGCCGCTCGCCCGGCGCGCCATCGAATTGAACGCGGCCGCCGGCAACCGCTTCGACCCGGACGATCAGCTCTTGCTGCTGGATGCGCTGGCGCGGCTCGGCCGACGCGACGAGGCGCGCGACGTGTTGACCCGGCTTTTCGTCCCGCCCTCCGTGGTGCAGCCCGCCGGCGGGTCGGCACCCCTGCTGGGGTTCCCGTCGCCGCAGGCCCGCGCCGCCGCCGCCACCGCCGATTATTCCTACTGGTTCACCAATACGAGCGGGGGCGGCGACAGCGTGAGCCTGCCCGGGATCGCGGCCCTGCAAAGCGCGCGGCCCCTCGGATTGCTGCCCGACCTGGAGGCGGCGTTGCGCGCGCGCCTGGCGGAGGCCGACGGCAAGCAGTTCGTCCACGGCGTTCCCGACTGGACCCTGGTTTTCAGCCGCCTGTGCCGGCACGATCTGACGGTCCTCGCCGAACTGCCCGCGCGGCTGAACGCCAAGGACTGGATCAGCGAGGAGGTGCAGGACAACTATCCGCCGGGAGCCGTGGCGATCCGCGTGGCCATCGCGCAACTGCTCCGGCAATGGCCCGGACACGAGGCGATGGCCACCGAGGCGCTACGTTTCCCCGACAGCCTCCGTAAGAAGCTCAACGTCAACGGCACCACCTTCCCGGCCAACTACGATCTGCTCGCCGCGCGCGCCGCGCTGCAACTCGGCGACGCGGCCACCGCTCTGTCCATCGCGCGCGCGGTCGGCGAACGGCTGCTGCCGCCGAACGTGCGGCATCGTAACGCGGACAACGTCGACGGCATGCAGGTGCAAAGCTGTCTGGCGCTGCTGCTCCACGCCGGAGGCCGGGAAGGCGAGCGGGCGTTCGACGAGTTATCCGAGCGTCTCCGCCTGGTGCCGGACCTCAAGAACGAACTTCTCACCAAAGAGACGGAGACCGGAAAGCGCGACACGGCGACGGCGTGGCTGCTGGACGACGGCAGCGGCGACGCCGGCCCCGACGCGTCGCTGGTGTACGAGGTGCGGGCGCGCCACCCGGACGAACACGACGGCCTGACCCCACTGCCCAAGACGCGCGGCTACCCGGCGGCGAACGCCGGCGGGGAGCGGACGCTGGCGTTCTCGTACGGGCACGACCCGAAGCATTTTCAGGAGATCGGCCAACTGAGGTCCGCCGCGTCGTTCGGCACCTGGCGCGGGCCGGTGCCGCCGGGCGTGGGGTACATGAAGGTGACCGCCGGCCCGGTTGACCCACCCGGCGGGCAGCACGGCCCCGGAGCGTCGGCGGCGAAGACGACGGGCGCGGACGAATATGTGCGCGTTGTGCGCGCGAAGAACCTCTGGGTCAACCCGGACTTCGAGGGCCTGCCCAACCGGGACCCGGACGCGCCGAGCTTTTCGCTGCCGGGTTGGAAGACGCTCCCGGCAGGGTTCTGGCTGCAGGGCACCGTGAACAGTCCGCTGCCGGGCCGGGCGTACGTGCAGTGCGAGGTGTTCGCGTCGTTCGAGCAGACGATCTACGGCGAGCGAGTGCCGGTCGAGGCGGGGCACGCGTACTACCAGAGCGCGTGGCTGCGCGATTCCAGCGGGGGGGACAACGCGCGCTTCGGGCGGCGTTACCTCGATGCGCAGGGCAAGGTGCTCAAGGTGAGCGACGGTCCCCAGGAAAGCACGCTGGTCTGGCGTCGCCCCACGCAACGCCTGGACGCGAAGGGCCTGGAGGAAGGCAGCGATGCCATCCCGCCGGGCGCGGCGTTCATCGAGCCTTTCATCCGGTTCAACGGCGCGGCGGACTGGACGGGATTGTTCCTCGGGCGGACGGACTAGGTTTTTTGTCCACAGACTTGGGAAGGGACAGGCAGGAGAAAGTTCCCCCTCTTCCAATCTGCGGAAATCCGCGTAATCTGCGGACCCTTCTCATGCCCGCCAAATCCAAAGCTCTGACCGAAACCCAGTTCCTCGCCTTGCTCGACAAGGTGCTCGGGAAGATCATGTCCGACCTGAACCTGCGCGCCGCCATCCAGGAAGAGGTCGCCAAGGAGATCCGCGTGATCAACCACCTCGCGGCGTTCACGAAGTTCGCGGAAAAAGGCTCCGTGCCCGACACCGCGCCGGAGACGGTGGCCGAACTCCAGGACCAGCTCGCGGCGACCTTCGGCGGCGACGCGAAGGTGGAGGTGACCTCCGACGAGGACGACGAGGGTAACCTCGCGGTGGAGATCACGCTGCCGGACCGCACCGTCAGCAGCCAGATCAAGGTGCAGCCCGGCGGGAACGGGGAGGGGAAGGGCGAGCCGACCGCGCCGTTCGTGCCGTTCCCGGTGACGCTGCCGCAGGACCCGGAACTGGTCTGGGTGCTCGCCCGCCGCGAGAACGTCGGCCCGGACGAGGCGGCGCGGGCGTTGTCGTCCATCGAGCAGGAGTTTTGGGCGTCGAAGGGCGGCCAGCAGCGGTTGCGCAAGGGAGGGGAGCGGACGTTCGCGGAGTTCATCGCCACCGTGCCGTCGGCCGCGCTGCTGGAGAGCGGACTCAAGCGGCATTACAAGGAGCCGGAGACACTCCACGCGCTGCATCTGCTCACCGCCGGTGGGGGTGAACAACCGTCCGCACCAGCCGCGAAGTCCAAGCGTGCGCCCGAACCTGCCAGCACCAGCCTCGATCATCTTTTCGCGCCGGCCGGGGAGGTGAAGGGAACCGGCGCGAAACCGCCGCAACGCGAGGAAAAAGAACCGGAGGCCGACGACGAAGAACCCGCGTGGGATTGAAAAAGGTAGGATTGCCTCTCCGAGGCAATCCTAATTTGGATTGGATGACCGTGCCTGTAGTCAGACGTTCTTTCCAGAAATAATAGGATTGCCTCTGAGAGGCAACCCTCCCTTGGACGACGCCTGCGGTGAAACCCCTTCACCCGCCATCTAACATGCGACCCGATCCCAAAAAGCGCATCGACACCCAGCCCGACCAAGCACCGCTCGCCGGGTTAAACGCCGCGTTCGCCGGCCTGAACGTGCCCACCGCGCCCGACGCCGCGCCGCCGGTGAACCCGGCATCCCCGCCAGTCGCACCCGTCTGGAAAATGGGCCGCGTCGTCCTGCGCCGTGAGCGCGCCCACCGGGGCGGCAAAACGGTGATCGTCGTCGATGATTTCGCCACGCACCTGCCGCCGTCGGTCATCGAAACCGTGGCACGGAAGGTCCGCGCGGCGTGCGGCTGCGGCGGGACGGTCAAGGACCGGAAAATCGAAATCCAAGGCGATCAACCCGCCAAGGTGAGGGCCGCGCTGGAAGCGGAAGGTTTCACCGTGGCCGGAGTGCGCTAGCTGCCCGATGCCCGTCGTCGAATCCCTCTTCCGGCCGCCGCCGTGGCTGCGCAACGCGCACGTGCAAACGGTCTGGGCCGTGCTGGCGCGGCGCGGGAGCCGCCTGCGCTACGAACGCGAGCGCCTCGAACTCGCCGACGGCGATTTCCTCGACCTCGACTGGTCGCGTGCCGGGCACGGTGACCGGCTGGCGATCCTCTCGCACGGCCTGGAGGGCAGCTCCAGCGCGGGTTACGTGCGCGGGATGGCGGCGGCGTTGAACGCGGCGGGTTGGGACGCGCTGGCGTGGAGTTTTCGCGGGTGCGGCCCGGAGCCGAACCGGCTGCTGCGTTTCTACCACAGCGGCGAGACGGGCGATCTCGGGCGCGTGGTCGCCCACGCCGCGCCGCCCTACCGGCAAGTGGTGCTGATCGGCTTCAGCCTCGGCGGCAATCTCGCGCTCAAGTATCTCGGCGAAGCGCCCCCGCATCCGGCCGTCGCGGCGGGTGTGGCGGTTTCCGCGCCGGTGAACCTCGCCGCCTGCGCGCGGCGGCTCGACCGGCAACGCAGCAACCAGGTCTACCGGCGGCGTTTCCTGAAAACGCTCGTCGCCAAGGTGGAAGCCAAGGCGCGCATTTTTCCTGGCGAACTCGACACGACGGGCATCCGGCAAATCCGCCTGCTCGAAGAATTCGACGACCGTTACACCGCGCGGCTGCACGGCTTCCATGACGCGATGGATTATTGGACGAAGTCAAGTGCGCGACCGTTCCTGCCACGGATTGGCGTGCCTACGCTGCTGGTCAACGCGCGCGACGATCCGTTCCTCGCGCCGGAGTGTTTCCCGACGCCGGAGGCGGAGGCGAGCGCGTGTTTTTTCCTCGAAGCACCGGCGCACGGCGGGCACGTGGCGTTCGTGGATTCTCTACGCCGCGGCGGGCCAAACTGGCTGGAACGCCGCACGGTCGACTTCCTTCATTCGGAATTGCCTCTCGCAAAGGCCGCGAAGGACGCAAGGGGGGAAGAAGAGAAGTAGGAGATGGTTCCCGTCCTCCTGATTTTTTCCTTTGCGTCCTTCGCGTCCTTTGCGAGAGGCTCCTCCCATGCCTGCGCCTGACCAGCAGCCGCGCAAGATCATCCATGTGGACATGGATTGTTTCTACGCCGCCGTCGAGGAACGCGAGCAACCCGAACTCCGCGGCCGTCCGCTCGGCGTCGGCGGCCTGGGCGGCCGCGGCGTGTTGACCACCTGCAACTACGAGGCGCGCAAGTACGGCGTGCGTTCGGCGATGCCGACCTTCCTGGCGCTGACCCGCTGCCCGCAACTGGTCATGGTGCGGCCCCGGTTCGACCTCTACCGCGCCGAAAGCGCCCGCGTGCGCGCGATCTTCCACGAGTACACCCCAGCGGTCGAGCCGCTGTCGCTCGACGAGGCGTACCTGGACGTTTCGCACCACGCGCGCCCCGCGACCGAGGTCGCGGCGGAGATCCGCGCGCGCATCTTCGAGGTCACCCGGCTGACCGCCTCGGCCGGCATCGCGCCCAACAAGATGCTCGCCAAGATCGCCAGCGACCTGCGCAAGCCTGACGGTCAATTCACGATCAAACCCGCCGCCGTCGCCGCGTTCATGGTGGACCTGCCCGCGCGCAAGATCCACGGCATCGGCGAGGTGACCGCCAAGCGACTCGAAACCGAACTCGGCGTGGAGACGTGCGGGCAGCTCCAGGCGTTCGAGCGCATGGACCTCCAGGCGCGCTTCGGCAAGTTCGGGCGGGAATTGTACGACCGTTGCCGCGGGGTCGACCACCGCCCCGTCGAAGCGAACCGTGAGCGCAAAAGCCTTTCCAACGAGAACACGTTCCCGGCGAACCTGACCACCTTCGAGCAATGTGTCGAGCGGCTGGACGAACTTCACGCCGACCTGCTGCGCGACCTCGAAAAACAACCCGTGCGCCGGCTGATCAACAAGGTTTTTGTCAAGCTGCGCTTCGCGGATTTTTCGCACACGAGCGTCGAACGCGGCGGCGTCGAACCGGCCCTGGACGCCTACCGCGCGCTGCTGGAAGAAGGCTGGCGGCGGCGCGCCCCGGCCGAGCGGGTGGTGCGGCTGCTCGGGGTGGGGGTGCGGTTCGTGCCCGCCGCTTTTTCGAATGTTGATGTGCCAACAACTCCGGCGGGCGCGGCGGAACAGTTTGTACTGTCGCTTTGATCCAATAAAGCATCGTTTCCTTTCCGCAGCCCCGGCAGGGGCGTAAGATTTTAGCCCATGGCGTGAGCCGTGGGAAACAAGGCTCAAAAGTACAAGCCCCGGCAGGGGCGCAAGAAAAGACGCTCGATGTTGGGGATCATCGTACTGGTTCTCTTACGCCCCTACCGGGGCTTGGCTGCTAGAATTGATACAATCCCCACGGCTCACGCCCTGGGCTAAAATCTTACGCCTCTGCCGGGGCTGCTGTTGACCGTGCCGGTGCTGCATCAGAAACTGCTTGCGCGATCACCTCGGCGGAGATCTTTCCTTGTGAGCCGGGCGTGGCCTGGATCAATTCGAGCACCCCGGCCAGGTCGCGGATCACCTGCGTCTGCTCGTCGAAAAGCTCGCGGAACAACCCGCGTTTGTTGAGCAACTCCATCCCCGTGCCCTGTTCCACCAGCTTGCCGCCGTCGAGCACGATGAAATGATCGCAGAAGCGCAGTTGCCACAGGATGTCGTGGTCGACCACGAGCGTCGTCTTGCCCGCGCCCATGCGGCGCATGGGTTCGATGAGGCCGAACTTCTCTTCCGGGTCCATGCCGGTGGTCGGCTCGTCGAGAAACAAATAACGCGGCTGGCGCAGCAGGCAGCGCGTGAGGGCGAAGAGTTTCTTGTAACCGCCGGAGAGCGGCGCGCCCGCCATGAACGGCGCGTCGAGCGTGTTGCCGGGGAAGCAGGTTTTCAGCTTGTCCCACAATGGGGTCAACCCGCAGAGCGCGAGGATTTCCGCGTCGGTCGCGGCCGGGTTGGCGACGAGGAAGTTTTCCCGTACGCTGTCGATGAAGAACGCCGGGAACTGCGACATCAGCACGATCTCGCGGCGCAGGTCGGCGACGGGCCGCGCGGTATGCGTGTGTCCGTCGAGAAGGATCTCGCCGCCCTGCGGATCGTAGAAGCGCAGCGCCAGCCGGAAGAACGTCGTCTTGCCCTGGCCGGCGCGGGCGATGAACCCGGTGACCTTCCCCGGCGGCAGCGTGAAGCTCACACGGTCGAGGACGTTCGGCAGCTCGCCCGCGCGATAGCTGAAGACGAGGTCGCGCGCTTCGAGCGTGGGTTCTCCGGTGCTTGCGGTGGTTTGCGCCGTGCCGGCGGCCAGGGCGTCATCGTTGGCGGTGGGCTGGCTCGTCAGGATCGAGTCGATCAACTGGATGGACGGCCAACGCAGGCTCGCGGTGATGCTGAAGCCGCCCAGCGATTGTACCGCCTGCATGAACTGCGGGGTGAGCAGCGCCACCGCCACGAACGTCCCCGGCTCCAACCCGCCGCCGTGCAAGGCGAAATACACCGCCGCGCCGAGCAGGGTTAAAAGCACCACGTCGCCGGGCAGACGGTTGAGGAGGTTGAGTTTTTCCAGGGTGACGGAACCCGCCACGCGCGCGGCGAGATTGTTTTGCAACAGGACGTGGTGCTTCTGATCGAAGAGGGTTTCCGCGCGCATCGCCTGGATTTCTTCCGGGGCGCTGACCGCACCGTTGATGAGCGTCGAGAGGGTGAGCGCCTGCTGCTGTTGCAAGCCCATCGCGCGCTGCAAACGCTGACCCATCCTCGCTACCAGCCACGGCGAGAGCAGCGCCATCAACGCGACAAGACCGAAAATGATCGCGACCTGGTGCCCGCCGGTTCCCTGGCTCGACCGGGCCAGTTGTCCGTAGAGCGCCCAGCCCACGGAAGCGACGCCGAGAAGTTGCAGGATCGGGTCGACGAGGAGTTGTCGTAGGCCAATTTCCGCCTCGATGCAGAACTGGTTGACGACCGTCGTCAACTGGCCGGTGTCGTGGGCGTGGAAGAAGCGGGGCGACTGGCGGAGGATGTTCAAAAACACGCTCCGGCGCAGGGCATTACTGACGGACGCGTCGAGTGTAGTGGTCAGGTAGCGCAGGGCGAAGTTCAGCGCGATGAGCACGAGCGTCAGCCCGACCCAGAAGCCGTAGAGGCCGGCGAGTTTTTCGGGGTTGCCGAGGCGGGTGAGTTCGCTGAACCGCAGGGAGATCAACGGCGGCAGGATCGCGGTGGTCAGGAGCGAACCGGCGATGTAGGCGCAAAGCATCCAGGGGCGGCAGCCGAGGTATTCCCAGCCGCGCCGCCAGATCACGCCGAAGTTCAGCGGCGGCGCGTCGGGTGGTACGGGGCCGGGTCGCATGGTTCACACCGAATAGCTCACGTTCGGACCCGCCACGTCCTTGGTCCAAGGCGTCGCCAGCCGCTGGAGCGCGCCCTTGGCCTCCAGGGGACTCAAATCCGGGTAAACCGACAGCACCCGCGCGAGCAAACCCGCCACGCGCGGCGCGGCGAAGGAGCTGCCGGATTTCTCCAGGGTCGCGCCGCCCTTCCAGGGCAGTTGCACGTTCACGCCCCGCGAGGCAAACTCCACGAGCCGTCCGGGTTTGTAGTAGAACGCCAGGTCGTCCTTGGAACGCGCCATGTTCACGGTGACGACCGAGGAGAAATGCCCCGGCCACTCGGTCGCGTCGTAGTTGTCGTTGTTGCAGGCGGCGACGAGGTGGATGCCCTTCAGGTACGCCTCGTCCACCCATTCCTTGTAGAGCGCGAGCTTCTGGAGGCTCTTGCTGCCGAACGAACAGTTCAGGATGTGGTAGCCGCGGTCCATGGCCTGCCGCACGCCCTCGCAGATGCCCACGTCGCGCGCCCCGCAATTCGTGCCGAGCACCCGGATGCTGCCGATCTGGACCCGGGGCGCCAGCTTGCGCACGGTCCAACTCACGGCGGTGCCGTGGCCGAACACGTCCACGCCGTTCCCATCGGTCACCTGGAGCGTGACGCCGTCGTCCTGGATGGCCACGTCGTCGGCCAGCGTGGTCAGGCCGAGTTCGACCAGCGAAGGATGGGTCACGTCCACGCCCGAGTCGATGACGGCGACCTTGACGCCCTCGCCGGTGCCCTCGGCCAGCGCGCGGCGCAGGTCGTCCAACGTGGGTCGGGGATTGCTCATCAGAGGGTGATGCCGACGGTCCGGGCCAGACAAACGGAGTCGATGATGACGCGCAGGACGTCGGCGGCGCGTTTGACCGGCTGGAGCGCCTCCGCCTCGAAGCCCGCCGCTTCCGGTTCGTCGCCGCGCGCGATCTGCACGCACGACACCACGCCGCGGCATTCCCCCAGGAAATACAGCGGCACGATGATCTGGGAAGTGATGCGCTGTTGCAGCTTCTCCATCAGCGCGGGGTCCATCCCGGTGCGGTCGCGGTTCATCACGAAGGGCTGTTCGTTGGCGAAGACCATGCTCACCAGCCCCCGGTCGAGCGGCTGGCGGTGGCGGCGAAGTTCGGCGGCGTTTGGGCCGTTGTTGAAGGCGGGCACGAGGCAGCGGTTTGCGAGGTCCGCCAGCCAGACCGTGCCCTCGTGCGCGCCGACGCGCTCGAAGGCGTCGAGCAGCAGCGCGGTGGCCAGCGGGGTCAGCAGGTCGGCAAAGTTGTCGGCGTTGATGAGTCCGGCGATCTGCGCCAGACGCGCCTGGACCCCCGCGGCAAGCGGTTCGACGCACGGATCAGGCAGGATGGTCAGGCGGGACATGGGGGAGTTGCAGGCTGCGCCTGCGTTGCGGTGTCGCTTGCGGCGACGTTGCGGTGCAGCTGTAGGCTGCGTTGCGGTGTGCCCTGCGGGCACGTTGCGGTGTGCCGAGCGGGCACGTTGGGGCGGAAACCAGAGGTCAGGCCGCTTCTTCCCGCAACGCAGGCGTAGCCTGCATCGCAACGTGGCGCAGCCACACCGCAACGTGCCTTCCGGGCACATCGTAACGGCACCGCAGGTGCCACCGCAACGCAGGCGTAGCCTGCATCGCAACAGTCACTCACTTCTGCCCCCCGTGCGCAGGCTCTTGACCGCCTCGCCCAGGTAAGCGGCGAGCGCGGGGTCGGCCTGGAGTTGGCGGATAAGCGGTTCATGCTCGGCGGCGGGCAATTCTCCACGGGCGAACGCCTGGACCTTCGCGCGCAACGCGGGGTCCGGGGGCTCGTGTCCGCGGCCGCTGACCTGCGGCTCGAACTGCTCCAGGAATTGGAAGATAGGGACGAATGATTCGTTCATGGTTGGGGCATGAAGAAAACTAAGGTGGGAACGCTCGCGGGGCGGCGTTTTGCAAAGAAGTTGCAGCGGAATCCGCCGCCGATGTCAAGGCGTGCCGAAGAGCGAGCCGCGGCAATTCGCGCAGAGTTCGAGCAGGTCTTCCCAGACGAGTTCGAGCGCAGGCTCGCGACGGCGGACTTCTGCCAGCGTCCATTCCCGGATCTGCTCCTCGGTGTGGCTGACCGTGCGGCTGACCTTGGACTCGTGCCAGCCCCACATCCGCGCGATCTCGCGGCCGGTCAGGCCCTGGAGGTGCACGAGCTTGAGCATGAACAGCCCCGTCTGGTCGCACTGCTGGAGCGCGTACGCCAGCGAGGAGCGCAGTAGGCGGCTCAGTTCGGCGTCGCGCGGGGCGGGGGCGTCGGCCGCGCGCACCCGGGAGAGCGCGTCTTCCTCGCCGCCGTCCACGCTGACCGGGTCGGCGTGGAACTTCTGTTTGCGGAAATGATCAATCAAGCGGTTGGTCGCCACGCTGCTCAGCCAGCCGATGAGCGAACTGCCCGCCTGCGGCTGCCAGCGGCGGAACTTGCCCATCACGCAGTCCGCCCACAGGTCGACGAGGATTTCCTGCGCGTCGGTCTCGGAAGCGCCGCGGCGCAGGAGCCGGGCCTTGAGGCGGCCGTTGTGCTGGTCGCGCAGGTCGCGGATGGCCGCGTCGTCACCGGCGAGGGCACGTTCCACGAGGGCCACGTCGTCTTGCAGGTCAGTGGTGGGAGCGCTCATAGGCGGGCCGGCGGGCGGCGGCTGTTAACCTTTGCCGACGAGCGGGAAGGATACGCCTTGAACAAGCGGACTTGTCAACGAAAAAGCGTGCCGGGCGACGGGTTGCGTTCCCTTGCCGTCGGAGCGGCGGGACTTGCGCGCCGCGCCCGGTTTGTGTCATAACCATTTACCGCCTCGCCATGAGCTTCCAGAACATCGCCGACCTGGAAGACGCCCTGCGCTCCGGCGGTCTGACCGTGCGCGATCTCTACGGCGTCTGGGAGCAGCGTTTCCCGGTCCCTGACCCGGCCGCGAGCAAAAAACCCGGCACCCTCGCCGGCCTGGTGGGCAAGCAGATCGCCTGGATGCAAAACGACGCGCGGCTGGTGTCGCGCTTCACGCGTTGCGCGCTCGAACAGGAGGAGTTTCTCCTCGTCTGCGACTGCGCCCGCGAGGCCCACCGGCTCTGGGAAGGCGCGACGGACGAGGACCGGCTCGAACTCGTGCGCGTGCGGATGAACCACGCTGCCGCGCTCGCCCGGCTCGGCTACACCCGGCGCGCCCGCCTGGAGCTGGAGCCTTGCACGGAGGAAGATTTCCGCCCCCGGCTCGGCCGCCGCTTGCGCGCGGACATTTTTCTCCAGCTCGGCCACATCCTCCGCCAGGAATCACGGCACACCGCCGCGCTCGCCGCCCAGGTGCAAGCGGCCGGACAGGCGCTGGACTTCTACACCCGCGCGTTGGAGGTCGAGCCCGACCGGCTGGAAGCTCTGTCGCTGTCGGCCTCGGTGGCGTTCACGGCCGGCGAACCCGGTTCCGCGCTGCGCGCACGCGCCGCCGAACAGGCCCGCCGCGTCCTGCGCAAGGTCCGCGACGAGGAAGACGCCGACGGTCCGCGTTTCTCGACGACCGAGGCCCGCGCCGCTGCCCAAGCCGTGCTCGGCGACACGGATACGGCCACGGCCAGCTACGCCGAACTGGCTGCGCTGCCGGGTGCCACCGCCGCGACTTTGGCCAACGCGCGGTACTGGGCGCAGTTCCTCGCCGAAGGCCTGGGGCAAAGCCGCGATTTCTTCCGACGCGCGTTCCCGCCGCTGCCGCTCGTGGTCTTCAGCGGCCACCTGCCCGACCGGCTGGGGGAGCCGCCGCGTTTCCCGGCCTACGCGGTGGCGGCGGTGCGCGAGACGGTCGAGGCGGCGCTGGAAATGCACGGGGTCCGCGTCGGCATGTGCAGCGCGGCGGCGGGAGCGGACCTGCTGTTTCTCGACGCGTTGCGCCGGCGGGGCGGGACGGCGCACATCGTCCTGCCGTGGTCGCAGGCGGAGTTCCGGCGCACGAGCGTGCAGCCCTACGAACCCGGCGGCGGGGAACCTCCGCGGTGGGAGCCTCTTTTCGACCGCGTCCTGGCCGAGGCGGCGACCGTGCGTGAGATCGGCCAATCATACCGCAACGACAGCGGCGTGGGCCACGCATACCAACTCGAAGTCATGGCCGGGCTAGCGCTCCAGGCGGCGCGCGTTTCCCGGCTGGACGTGCAGCCGATGGTGCTGTGGAACGAGAAACCCGGCCGCGGGC
>CAXTOX010000078.1:0-675 GCA_964245885.1 uncultured Chthoniobacterales bacterium
GAGTTTCGACCATCCCTCCATTGTATCGGCGTTGCGGTCAGCGCGAAGCCGGGATATTCGCTGATGTCGTCGAGCCGCGCGTGCCCGCCGGCCAGCAGGCGGTCCGCGTCGAGTTGCTCGATGTAGAGATCTTCCTCGCCGCTGGGCAGCGCGTCGCCGACGACTTCCTCGCTGATGTCCGCCAGGGTCACGACGCCCTCCGTGCCGCCGTATTCGTCCACGATCACCGCCATGCCCTGGCGGCGCGTGAGGAACGCGCGCAGCAGGTCCAGCGCGCGCATGGACTCCGACACGTAAGAGGGTGGGTCCATCGCCTCGGTGTAATGCGGCACGTCCTCCGGGCGCGCGGCGCGGGTGACCCGTTCCAGGAAACGGCGCACGTCGAGCACGCCGACGATGTCGTCAGGCGTTTCGCCGTAGACGGGCACGCGTTGGCGGCGTTCGGCGCGCAGCCGCGCGATGGCCTCGGGGTTGGGCAGGTCGTCGACGATGGCGAAGATCTCCACGCGCGGGGTCATGCAATCCTTGGCCGTCTTGTCGCCCAGCTTGATGATCTCCTGGATCATCTCGCTCTCGGTGGCATGGATGGCCCCTTCCTCCGCGCCGACCTCCACCAGCGCGCCGAACTCCGCCTCCGTCAGCTTGAGCGGCTGGCGCACCTGCCTGGGCGTCAGG
>CAXTOX010000078.1:685-18453 GCA_964245885.1 uncultured Chthoniobacterales bacterium
CGGTCGGCGAGCCATTCGCCCGCCGCCTGGAGCGCGCCGCACGCCGGGTCGAGCAGCGGGCGCAACGCCCCGAGCACGCGCACGGCGGGCCGCGCGACCCCCTCGGGACGGCGCAGGGCGAAAAGCTTCGGCAACAGGTCGCAGACGCCCACCACCAGCACGAAGAGCACCAGCGCCGTCGGCCAGACGGGCACGCGCCCGGCCGTCTCGCCCGTGTGCCAGGACGAGTAGGCGTGCAGGAAGTACAGCCCCAGCACGCACAGCGGCAGGTTGGCGAGGGTGTCGGCCAGCAGGATCATGCTCAGGAGCCGGCGCGGGTTGGCAAAGAGCGCGTCGAGGTTGGCGCCCTGGGCTGGCGACGCCGCGCGCAGGCGTTCGAGCTGCCGGGGCTGGAGCGAGAAGAGCGCCGTCTCCGCCGCCGAGAAAAACGCTGACGCCACCCCGCAGACGATCATCAAACCCAGGAGAATGGCGGCGTTGGCAAAGAGCATCGGGCCGGTGACGCTCCCTTGAGCGTCATCGGCCATCCACTATGCCCGGGACGCCGCCGATTTCGAGCGCAATTTCCATTGCTCCAACAAAGCACAAATGAAGATGTCGTGTAATCCGCTACACGAAGTAATATTGCAGTTTTTTGTTGCTTGACGGCTCGATAATCCCTATTGCCTCGCCGACGCAAAGCAGAAAAGGATCAAGGAAGTCTGTGCGTCGATTTCAACCGGGGAAGCTTTTGACTCCGCCGGGTGGAACGCTGCCAAACCGACCATCCGCACTCCGTCATTCATCCAACCGTTCATCGCATTAATGATACTTATGAAATTGAAGTTTGCCGTTCCGGTGGCCATGGCCGCCGCCACTTGGCTGGCCGGGGCCAGTTCGTCTTTGGCTGCGACGTATACGGAGACCACCACCGACGCAGGTGACCTGCCTGCCACCGCTCAGATCGTCTCTGGAGCCAGTGGCACTCCCTTGACCAGCATCATGGGAGCCACCACCCTCACCAGCGGCATTTCCGACGGCGACATGTACGAGATCTACATCCCCGATCCCAGCGTTTTCTCGGCCTCGGATACCGCGTTTTTCCCAGGCAGAAACAATTTCGATTCCCAGATTTTTATCTTCAGTGCCACGGGCTTGGGATTAGCCGCCAATGACGATTCGCCAAATGGCGGCTCTCAGTCCAGCATCCCCGCCGCCAGCTTTAGCGGCCCCGCTGGCCTCTACTATCTGCTCATTGGCGGCTCGGGCCGCTATCCAGCCAGCACCACCGGGATTATCTTTCCCAACTTCAACGATACCGTGGGTGATGACCCCACCGTTGTTTACGGCGCCACCGGCCCGGGCGGAAGCAATCCCATCACCATGTACTCGGGCAACAGCAACGAGGCCGGCAGCTACACCATCGCCTTGGCGGGAGCACAGTTTGTCACCCCCGTGCCCGAACCAGGCACCTACGCCCTCCTCTTCACCGGCGCGGCGGGGCTCGGGTTGGTCCTTCGCTCGCAACGCCGCGGTGGGAAAAAACTCCGTCCGGTCTGATCCTGTCGTCCCTACTTTTCTTCTGACTGCCTTTCGATCCGCTTAGAAATCATCCCTTTTTCCGTTTCTGCCATGTCCACAAACCTCTTTGAATCCTCGTTTCCCACCCTGGTCGGCGGATGCCGCCGCCACGTTCCCATCCTGACGGCCGGCGTCCTGGTGCTGGCCGGCACCCTGCCCGCGCACGCTCAGAAGGCGGTGCCGGCGGCGCCGATCAAGGCGACCGCTGTCAGCGTGCCGGATAATCTGAACAACGGTCTGCAGCAGATGGTGCAGGATTACTTGGCCTCCAATCCGGCGGGCAAGACCGCCAAGGCGGTGGATTCGACCGTCCCGTCGGTGTTGGCGAATTACCCCGATGCCCGCGCCGACGCCCAGAACCGCGTCATCGTGGACATCTACCTGGACGGCACCGACACCATCGAAGCGGTGGTCACGAAGCTCGTGGGTCTCGGCTGCAAGATCGAATCCCGTCTCGACTGGTATGGACACGGCGCGCTGGCTGTCTGGCTGCCGCTGGACCAGGCCGTCGCGACCGGCAACATGAAGGGCGTCCACTACGTCAACCTCGCCCTCAAGCCCCATCACAACGTCGGCAAATGCACCTCGCAGGGCACCGTCGTTCTCAAGATCGAGCCGATTGCCTCCATGACCGGTGGCCTCGGCCAGGGGATCACCGTCGGCGCACTCTCGGACAGCTACGACAAGCTCAAGACCACCGGCACCGGCACGACCACCGCGCCGCTCTACCCGAACGACCACGCCGTGGACGACGTGGCCAGCGGCGACCTGCCCGGCACGGGCAACCCGGATGGCTACACGACGCCGGTCAACGTCCTCAAGGATTACACCAGCAGCACGGGTGTCGAGGACGAGGGGCGCGGGATGCTCCAGATCGTCCACGACATGGTCCCGGCGGCCAACCTCGCCTTCTACACCGCCGACATCTCGGAGGTGGACTTCGCCGCGGGCATCGTGGCGCTCCAGGCGGCGGGTTGCAACGTCATCTGCGACGACGTGGGATATTTCGACGAGCCGATGTTCTCCGATGGACCCGTCGGCCAGGCCATCGACCGGGTGACCGCCGCCGGCGCGACTTATTTCTCCTCGGCAGGCAACGACGGTTCCTCCGGCTACGTCGGCACCTTCACCCCGGTGACCAACAACGCGACCGCCCAGGGTTACCTGGCTGCCCAGGGTGTCCCGTACGCGAACATCGGCCTGACCGAACAGTTGGTCATCACGGAATTCCATGCCTTCGGCACCAACCCCGACGGCACGCCGATTCTGGTGCAGAACATCCGCATTCCCGGCACCAGCGCGGACGCGACCGGCCGCCTGGAGTTCCAGTGGGATGATCCGTATCTGGTTCTCTCCAGCCAGGGAGCCACCAACAACGTGACCACGGACTTCGACATCCTGGTGTTCAACGCCGCCGGTACCATCCAGACCAGCCGCAGCGGCCAAACGAACAACTACACCAGCAAGATCCCCCTTGAACTGCCCGGCACCGCGCTGGCGGCGGCAACCAGCTACAAGATCGTCATCGTGCGCACCAACCGCGCTGCCACCTCGGCCACGCCGAACTTGGCCACCCATTTGCGTTACGCGATCCAGACTAACGACACGCCTGTCCGCGGCGACTTCCTCAACCCCACGAGTCCCGAGACCCATGGACACGCCGCGGCGGCCACCTGCATCGGCACGGCGGCCTACCGTTATGACGCCTCCCCGGTGGCGGACGTGCACGACTCGACGCACACGATCTATCCCATCGTCGAGCAATTCTCGTCCAATGGCCCGGTGTCGATTTACTTCGACTCCGCCGGCAATCGTCTCGCGACGCCGGTGGTGCGCAAGCAGCCTCTGCTGTCCGCGACGAACGGCGTGGACACGAGCTTCTTCCCGCCCGTCGGCGCGACCAGCGGCACCACGCCGCCCGCGGTGCCCAGCCCGACGAATCCCAGCAGCCAGGACTTCGACGGCGACGGCTACCCGAACTTCTTCGGCACCAGCGCCGCCGCTCCCAGCGGTGCCGGCGTGGCGGCGGCGTTGCTCGGCGTCGCCAAGGCGAACAACATCCCGCTTACCCCGGCGGATGTCCGCAGCCTCTTGACCGCGACGACGCAGGGCAACCAGGATCAGACGCCCGGCTCCGCGGTCGGCACCGCCGGCTCGGTCTCGGTCACCGCCGGTGGCTATGGCCGTACGGACAACAACGGCTACACCGTGGCCTACACCGGCGCGGCGGGCACGACCCTGACCTCGATCACCATCGACCTCTCGACTATCGGCGCGCATTTCGACACGACGACGGCGATCCCGACCGACACCAGCACGACGGCGACCGGCACCGGTGTGGTGGTGTCGTCCTTCAACGGCACGACGACGCCGGCGGGTACCACCGCCCCGAGTGTGGCGAGTTACACCGTGGGGACCGGTTCCACCGGCACGGCCAACTCGCTGCTGACGGTCAACTTCGCCAACTTCAGCCCAGGCGCGACGTTGAAGTTCGGCATCGGCCGCCGCAACGATGTGGTCAACATCTTCGCGCAGCTCGGTGAAGTGCTCGGCGGCATGACGCCGACCAGCCCCGGCGCGTTGCTGAGCGAAACGGACAGCGCCGGCACGGCCTCCGGACGGTTCGTCAACACATTCTCCAAGAAGTGGAATTACAAGGAAGGGTACGGCCTGATCGACGCGCAGGCGGCGATCAACAGGATGCTGGGTAACTAGACCGCTTCCGTGCGAGCCCGGCCGGGGCTCGGCAAAAGCTGCAAGGCGCGCCGCGCCGTCCGAGGGAAGGACGGCGCGGCGCATGGCTTTTACAGGGGACGCTTGATCGGGTATCTTGCCACTAGGCCGGCGGCGACCGCTGCCTCCTGTCATCTCTGCCCGATGAACAAGCACGCGCGCATCGAAGCCTTCGTGGCCGGCCTCGGCGGGGACCCCGCCCTCGCGGCGCACCCCTGTTACCAGGGATATTTTCAGTGCTTCAACGACGGCCGCTACTACGAGGCGCACGACGTGCTCGAACACCTCTGGCTGCGCGGTGGCCGGGCGGACCCCGAGCACGCGTTCTACAAGGGACTCATCCAGGTCGCGGGGGCGTTCGTCCATCTTCAGAAGCAGCACGCCCGGCCCGATCACGCCAAAGACGGTCGGCGGCTGCGCCCCGCCGTGCGTCTTTTTGCGCTGGCCGCCGCCAACCTCACGCCCTACGGTCCGCGACACCTCGGCCTGAACGTCGATGCCGTCCTCGCGCTCTGCGCCGCGCAGGTGACGGCCGTCGCCACGTCGGATTTCATGCTCAATCCCTGGTCGCCCCAAGCCCTCCCACTCCTCGCACCGGAACTGCCGCCCGCCTCCGGCCCCTTGTCCGGACCGGCATGACACGGGTGTTCCCGGTGACCGGGCGGGCGGGCAAAACCCTGCGAATTGAAGGTTGCGCAACGCGCGCGGACGGCTAAAAGAGGGTCGTGCGAATTTCTCAAGTTTTCGGAGGACGGATCGCGGCGGCCGTCGTGGCGGCAGCCCTGGCTTTGACGGTTCCCTCCACCCACGTCGCCCGGGCGGAGACGCCCGAGGGCGCGGCGGGCACGAGCGCCAAGGCGTTCATCGTCGTGGACGCCAAGAGCGGGCACGTCTTGGCGGGCCGGAACTTCACCGACAAGCTCCAGATCGCCAGCCTGACCAAGATCGCCACGGCCGTGGTCGTGCTCGACTGGGTGCGCCTGGGCGGACACACGCTCGACGAGGCGGTCACGATCCCGGCGGGCACCGTCGGCACCGGCACCCCCGGCGGCCTGGAGGCCGGCGACGAGGTCAACGTGCGCGATCTGCTCTACGCCGCGCTCCTGCAAAGCGACAACGTCGCCGCCGACGCCCTGGCGGAGCACGTTGGACGCGACCTGCTGCGCACCGCCCCGGCGGAAGGCGGCGCTTCCTCGCGGCGGGGCGACCCGTCGCCCGCGACCGTGCGCTTCGTCATCGAGATGAACGCCCTCGCCCGCTCGTTGCACATGGAGCGCACCCGCTTCCTCAATCCCACCGGGGTCGACGGCGCGGAACGCCCTTATTCCACCGCCGCCGACATGGCGCGGCTGACCCGCTTCGCGCTGGAAAAGGCGGACTTCCGCTTCTTCGTCTCGCAGAAGGACCGGCGCATCACCCTGCGCCGTGCGGGCGCGCCCAGCGACTTCCTCGTCCACAACACGAACACCCTCCTCGGCACGCGCCGCATCGACGGCGTCAAGACCGGCTCGACGACCCGCGCCGGCGAATGCCTGATCCTGAGCGCCGCGCGCGACCCCCTCGTGCAGATGGAAGGCACGGTCTCCCGCATCACCCCGCGCCGGCTGGTCGTCGTGCTGCTCGGTTCAGCCGACCGCTTCGGCGAGGGCAAGATGCTCATCGAGCGCGGCGAACCCCTCTACGATGCCTGGGCGGCGGCCGGTTACCCGAGTGATCCGAAGCAAACGCTCTGAGGAAAGCCAGAAGGCAGAAGGCAGAAGTTCAGAGGAAGAAATCTTGAGCAACACCTTCTTACTTCTGACTTCTAACTTTTATGAATAAAAAGCGCATCGGCATCCTCACCAGCGGCGGGGACTGCCCCGGGCTCAACGCCGTCATCCGCGGCGTCGTGCGCGCGGCCGATAAACTCGACTGGGAGGTCGTCGGGTTCATCGACGGTTTCGAGGGCCTCCTGCAACCCGGCGACTACCGGATCCTCGACCGCCATTCGACCGCGCTCATCATGCCGCAGGGCGGCACGATCCTCGGCACCACTAACAAGGGCCATTTCATCAGCAAGACCGGCGCGGGCGACAAGGTCGGCGTCGCGCCCGAGACCGTGGAGAACGCCCGCGAAATCCTCGCCCGGCTGCGGATCGACGGCCTGATCCTGGTCGGCGGCGACGGCTCGCTGACGACGGGTTTGCAGCTCTTCGAGGCCGGCTTCCCGATCATTGGCGTTCCCAAAACCATCGACAACGACCTGGAGGCGACGGCGATGACCTTCGGCTTCGACTCGGCGGTGGCGTGCGTGGCCGACGCCTTGGACCGCCTCCACACGACGGGTAACTCCCACAAGCGGGTCATGGTCCTGGAGGTGATGGGTCGCCACGCGGGCTGGATCGCCCTCTACGGTGGCTTGGCGGGCGGCGCGAACGCCATTCTCATCCCCGAGATTCCGTTCACGTACGACAAGCTGGCCACCTACCTGCGCGAGCGCGATGAGGATGGCTACATGAGCAGCCTCGTGGTGGTGGCGGAGGGTGCCAAGCCACTCGACGGCCAGCAGGTGGTCCGTTCGTCCTCGGTGGAGGGCGAGTACAAGCTCGGCGGCATCGGCGAACAGGTGTCCAGCGAAATCGCCAAGCGCACCGGCAAGGAAACGCGCACCACCGTGCTGGGCCATCTCCAGCGCGGCGGCACGCCGACGACGCTCGACCGCATCCTTGGAACCCGCTTCGGGGTCATGGCGGTGCAACTGATCAAGGAGGAGCGTTTCGGCACGATGGTTTCCTACCAGAATTACCTCGTGACCGGCGTGCCCATCGCCGACGCGGTGCACAAGCTGCGCGTGGTCACCGCGAGCCACCAGATGGTCGAGACGGCGCGCGCGGTGGACGTTTGTTTCGGAGACTGAAAAAAATGCAAAATGCAAAAGTTCAGAGGAGAAGCGAGCCAACCGCCAGCCACGCCCCTGCTGCCTTCTGACTTTTGCATTTTCTGCCATGGACCCGCTTCTGCATCTGCTCCAGCACGACGCGCTCGCCTCGCGCGAGGATCTCGCCGCGCAGTTGAACCTCCCGGTCGACGAAGTGAACCAAAAGATCGCCGGCTACGAGGCCAGCGGGGTGATCCTCGGGTATGCGACCGTGATCGACACCGAGAAGGTGGGCGACCAGTTTGTGACGGCGGTGATCGAGGTGAAGATCACGCCCGAGCGCGAGGGCGGGTTCGACCGGTTGGCGGACCGGATCGCCAAGTTCAGCCAGGTGCAGAGTTGCTACCTGATGAGCGGCGGCTACGACCTGCTGGTCGTGGTGGACGGCAAGAGCCTGCGCGAGGTGGCGGGTTTCGTGAGCGAGCGGCTGAGTTCGCTCGAAGGCGTGATCGCCACGGCGACCCATTTCCGGCTCAAGGCGTACAAGGAAAACGGGGTCACGCTGGCGCGCGGCGAATCGGCCGCCCGGCTCCCCGTGTCGCCCTGACGGCACTCGCGCCAACATCGCCCGCGGGGACAGGACAAAAAAATCCGTGCCAGGACCCTGCTCTTTTGGTAGCCTCGGCGGCGCTTCCACTCCGCAGGCCGACCCGGGGAGTTGCCCCCGCCCGCGGGTCGGCACGTGCAGTGACACAACCCGTTCGACGACAATTTCTTATGCCCGCCCCCTCCCTTCCCTCGCCGCACCCCCACTGCTGGCGGCACCTTGCTGCCACGGGTCTGGCGCTGGCGCTCTGCGCGGCGTCCACGCACGCCCAGACCGCCGGTTCCGGCCGCGTGCGGCTGTCCAAGAGCTTCCGCCCCGTCACCGCGCCGGGTGAGGCCGTCCAGATGGCCACCGCCGCCACCGTGCGCGTCGCGCTGACCGACGCCGAGGCCGCCGCGCCAATGCACGTGCAACTGCCGTTGCGCCTGCGCAATTCCGCCGAGCTGGAGCGGCGCGTGATGGCGAACGAGATTATTTCCCGCGAGGAGATGGCCGCGCGCTTCCTCCCCGAGGAGAAGGATTACCAGGCCGTGGCCGCCTGGGCCACCGCACAGGGCCTGACCGTCAAGGCCGCCGGGGCCAGCCACGCTGCCGTCCTCGCCAAGGGTTCCCCCACGCAACTCGAAAAAGCGTTCGAGACGCACTTTGCGCGCGTGCAGTTCCGCGGGGAGGAACGCACTTCCGCGACCGTCGCGCCCAGCCTCCCGGCGGGGATCCAGGCCCGGGTGCTCGGCGTCCATGGCTTGCAGCCGCACCTGCATCCGCGCACGCAATCGGTGGCCGCGCTACAGGCCACGACGCACAACGGCTACCCGCCGTTCTACATCGGCGATGTCCTCAACGTCTACGATGTCCCGGCCTCCGGCTTGGACGGCACCAACCAGGCCATCGGCATCATCATCGACTCATTTCCCCAACGGTCCGATCTCAAGGCGTTCTGGACCAAAAACGGCGTGCCGCAGAACCAGGGCAACATCACGTTCGTCGACGTGGACGATGATGCCCTCAACGATACCGAGGGGGAAGCCACGCTCGACACGGAGTGGAGCAGCGGCATCGCCTCGGGGGCGCGGGTCGTCGTCTACGCCACCGGCGACCTCGCGGACATCGAGGACGCTTACCCTGTGCTGATCGACGATTTGCAGTCCGGTCTGCGTCCTCACCTGCACCAGATTTCGCAGAGCTTCGGTGACGGTGAAGCTTCGGACGAGACTCCCGACGACATCGCCGCCTTTCATGCTTTCTTCACGTCCATCAGCGCCTACGGGGTCACGATCTTGGCCTCGTCGGGCGACGAGGGAGCTTATGGCACCTACAAGGAAACGATCGAAGCCAACTACCCGGCCACCGACCCGCTGTGCACCGCCGTGGGGGCCACCGCCCTGGTCCTGACGGCCAACGATACGGTGCTCGACGAGCAGGGCTGGTCGGTCGAGGGCCGCGTCGCGGACTACGGGGCCGACAGCAGCGGCGGCGGGATCAGCGTCGTCTTCGAGCGGCCGGATTATCAGGTCGGCTTCGGCGTGAACCCCACCGCCATGCGCCAGATCCCGGACGTGGCGATCCTCGGCGATCCGCACACCCCCGGCTACGTGTACCTGGAAGGGCAACCCACGGCGTTCGGCGGCACGAGCCTGAGTTCGCCGATCTGGGCCGGGCTGTGCGCGTTGATCAACCAGGCCCGCGAGAACCAGGGGCTGCCGCCGCTGGGCCGGCTGAACCGGTTTGTTTACCCCCTGATGGGCAGCCCGGACATCCACGACATCCAGCGCGGCACCGACGGGGTCTTCAACTGCACGAAGGGCTATGATCTCGTGACGGGCGTCGGCTCGCCGGACTTCAACCTGCTCTACAAGGACCTGTTGGCCGTGCCCGCGCCCAGTGCGTTCCTCGCGGGGGCAACCCCGCTGGGCAGCGGCGTGTATTACCTGGCGTTCCCCAACGGCACCCCGTTCGGTTACTACTCCTACCTGACCGACCCGCACTACCTCTACCACCAGGACCTTGGCTACGAGTACGTGTTCGACGCCGGCGATGAAAAAGCCGGGGTTTATCTCTACGACTTCGCGAGCAGAGACTTCTTCTACACGTCGCCGACGTACCCGTTCCCGTACCTGTATGACTTCAACCTGGGAGCGACCCTGTATTATTACCCGGACACGAACCGGCCCGGGCATTACACGACCAACCCGCGTTACTTCTACAACTTCGGCACGGGGCAGATCATCACGCGGTGAACGGACCGGCGGTGCCGTCCGCATCCGTGCAGACCGCATCCAGCCTCACGTCGTGCGCGGCGAGCGGCAGCCTCTGCTCTAAAAGCTGGAACGAGAACCCCAAGCCGACCAGGCGTGTCCGCGCGGGGTTGCGCGCGGACAGGAGCCGGTCGTAGAACCCGCCGCCGCGTCCGAGCCGTCCGCCGGCGGCGTCGAACGCCAACCCCGGCACCAGCACGAGGTCGAAATCGTCCAGCGTGGCCTCCCGGGCGGTCTGCGGCAACGGTTCGCGCAGGCCCCAGCGCGTCGGCTCCAGTTCGTCGGGATGGTTGGTGTAGTAGAGCTGCATGGCGTCGCCTTGGACGCGTGGATAGGCGCACCGCTTTTCATCGAGAGCACCGTTGCTCCAAAGGAGACCAACGTCCGGTTCGGACGGCAGCGGCGCAAAGAGAGCCACCCGTGACGCCGCGCGCCACGCGGGCAAGCCGACGATGTGCCGCACGATCCGTGCGCTGCGCTCCGTACGTTCGGTGAGGGAGAAATCCGCCAAGCGCCGCCGCATGGACACACGGAGCGCGTTTTTGCTTTCGAGCAAAGCAGCGGCATTCATCGTGACCTCCGTCCATCTCACCGCCGCCCGCCGCCGCTCCCTGCCGCTAAACCGTGTACGGCCCGTTCTCCAGCCCAAACGCCGCGTGCGCCACGTTCGCCGCCTCGGCCACGCTCGCTTCCTCGATGATGACGGCGATCTTGATCTCCGAGGTCGTGATCATCTGGATGTTGATGCCGCCGCGCGCGAGGCAATCGAACAGCCGCGCCGCCACGCCCGAGTGGGAACGCATCCCGATGCCCACCACGCTGAGCTTGGCGATGCCGCCGCGCGAGGTCATCCCGACCGCGCCGACCTGTTCGGCCACGGGCCGCAGCACCGCCTCGGCCCGGGGCAGGTCGGCCTGGTTGAGCGTGAAGCTGATGTCGGTCGCGCCGTGCGCGGAGACGTTTTGGACGATCATGTCGATGACCACCCGCGCGCCCGCCAGCGCGTTGAACACCGCCGCCGCCTTGCCGGGCCGGTCGGGCACACCCTCGACCGTGACCTTGGCCTGGTTTTTCTCCACGCTCACGCCGCGGATGACGACGTTTTCCATGCTGGGGGTTTCTTCGGTGATCATGGTGCCGGGGCTGTCGTTGAAACTGGAGCGGACTTCGAACTTCACGCCGAACTTCTTGGCGAATTCCACCGAGCGCGACTGCATGACCTTGCTGCCGCTGCTCGCCATTTCCAGCATCTCCTCGTAGGAAAGATCGTCCAGACGGCGGGCGTTGGGAACCAGCCGCGGGTCGCAGGTGAAGACGCCGTCCACGTCGGTGAAAATCTGGCACAGGTCCGCGCCGATGGCGGAAGCGATGGCGATGGCGGTGAGGTCCGAGCCGCCGCGGCCGAGCGTGGTCACCTGCCCGGCCATGGTCTGGCCCTGGAACCCGGCGACGATGACGACCTGGCCGTCGTCGAGCGCGGCGAGGATTTGCTTGGGGGTGATGTTGGCGATCTTGGCCTTGGTGTGAACGCCATCGGTGACGATGCCCGCCTGCGCGCCGGTGAGCGAGAGTGCGGGGACGCCCTCTGCGTGGATCGCCATGGCCAGCAGCGCGATGGTGGTCTGCTCGCCGGTGGCGAGGAGCACGTCCAGTTCGCGTTCCGACGGAGCGGCGGAAACCTCGTGGGCCAGCTTGATGAGGCCGTCGGTGACACCCGACATGGCCGAGACCACGACGACGACGCGGTGGCCGGCGCGCTGGGTGTCGATGACGCGCCGGGCGACGTGGCGGATGCGTTCGGGGTTGCCGACGGACGTGCCGCCGTATTTCTGGACGAGCAGGCTCATGGAGAAAAGATATCACCGCTCTTTCTACCAAAACCGCGCGATGCCTTAAGCATCCAACTGCTCGTCCCTGCTGACCAAGGTGCAACCCCCGCTGAGTGCCTGCGCTACAATCAGCCGGTCAAACGGATCACGGTGGTGAAAGGGTAACGCCACCAGTTGCAGCAGGTGATGTGTCTCAATGGGAAGCTGGCGAATGATCGGGTTGTTTTCGAGTTGCTTAAGAAAATCCGCCAGCGGTGAAACAAGGGGCAGTTTTCCCAAATTTACTTTGATCGTGATTTCCCACAAACTGGCGACGCTCAACCATTTTTCGTACTGCGAGTCGGCAATGGCGGCATGCACGCGAGAGGAAAGCTCGGGGGAATCGTTCAACGTCCAGATCAAGGCGTGCGTGTCGAGCAACAGCCTCATTCCATGTACGGCTTGAAATCTTCCAGCGGTTCATCAAAATCCGGCGAAAGTTTGATCTGTCCTTTCATCAAGCCAATCAGGGAAGCATGGGCCGTTGCTGAAGCGGCTGCGTCGCTGTCGATCGGAAGAGCCGCCAGCTTGGCCACCGGTTGTCCATCCGCGCGGACGATCACCCACTCCTCATCCCGGCGCGCGCGGCCAAGCAAGTCTTCCAGGTGGGCTTTTACGTCCTCGACCGTGACAGTGTTCCGCATCGCGCTAGCTTGTCACATCGCCGTTAACACGCAAGTATGGCTGTAACTTCCATGTGTTGCGGCTTGGCTCCACGGTCGATCAGGTGAAATTCGCTCGTGGACGTATTTTTCCTGCCACAGAATGACCGTTGCTACTTCACCGCCGCCCAGACGCGGGCCACGTCGTCGTAGTCGTCGAGCTTTTGCAGGAACGCGCCGGTTTCGGCCTTCTGTTCGTCGCTCAGGTCAGGGAAGTTCTTCGCCACGTAGCCGATCTCGCTGGTGACCACCGTCCAGCCGTTGGCGCTCAGCCATTGGGAGACGGAATGCACCGCCGAGCCGTCCGCCAGCAAACGCACCCCGGCGGCACCTGCGGGGATGTCGTCGTTCTGCTCGTGGGTCAGCCCCTCGAAGTCGTTCGCGCCCGCCTCGATGGCCGCCGCTTCCAGGTCGGCCCCGGCGTCGGGATGGTGCGCCTCGATGATGCCGACGTGATCGAACAAAAACTTGTTGCTGCCGCTCGTGCCGAGCTGGCCTTGCTTGAACAACAACCGCATGTCAGGCGCGGTGCGGTTCTTGTTGTCCGTCATGACCTCGACGATCACCGGCACCTTGTTCGGCGCGTAGCCCTCGAACACGACGTGTTCGAGCATGAGTTTTTCGTCGCCCGTGCCGGAGCCTTTCTTGATGGCGCGTTCGATCACGTCGCGGGTGACGTTCTCACGGCGGGCTTTTTCGACGGCGGTGAACAGCCGCGCGTTTCCGGCCGGATCAGGCCCGCCGAGCTTGGCGGCAACCATGATTTCCTTGACCAGCCGACCGACGACCTGACCTTTTTTGAGGTTGGCGACCTCGCGTTTTGCCTGGAGCCATTGGCGACCCATGGGGAGAAAGGATAAAAAGTGAAAGATGAGGGTGAGACGCCAAGAAAATGCCGAGTTCCGTCGCCGTCAACCTGCGGTCGGCGAACGGCGGCGGGCCGGCGGCTTCAGCGTCGTCCATTTGCTGCCGGCCGGGACCGCACGGGTTTCGACCAACGCTTCCCCCACGTTTGTCACACCGCCGAGGACGGTGCATTCCGCCACGGCGTCGGCCTTGCCGCGTTTGCGCACCCAGTCCTCGAACGGATACTCCGCCAGCGGCCGGAAAGTCTCCCGGCCGCGCCGTTGCGGGAAGCGGAGGGAAAAGCCGGAGTTGATCGGCGAGAGCATCGTCTGCGCAGCGTGCCGGGCGAGGACGGCGGCGGAGTCGAGCACGAGCACGATCCGCTCAAGCCGCGCGTAGGAGTTGAGCAAGCGGGACAGACGCGCTTCGTTGACCCAGAAGAACACGCGGGCGTTGAGGTGCGCGTACCATTCGGACGGGGTCATGTCGATGAGCGCGGGGCGCAACGATTCGTCGGTCATCGGGTGCTGGTCGTTGATGACCACGGGTCCGAACCTAGGGTGCTCAATGGTCATCGCCGCCGCCCGGCGCTGGCGCTCGATGCGTTCTCGCGCCACGCCGCCGAGGCCGTACAAATCGAGCAGCGCGCTCGTGCTCAGGAGTCCGTGCCGTTGGATGCTCGGCCAAGCCGCAGCCAACGCCATGTGGTACAGCCGCGGATAAGTTTGGCAAAACTGCTCAGGCGTCATGCGCGACCGTCGCTAGTGGCCGAACCCATGGGACAACCCGTGGAACAGCCAGCCGATCACGTAGAATCCGACGCCGATCAACGCCCCCAGGATGATGAGCAGCACGGCGACCAGACCGATCACGAACATCCAGTCGCGCCCCGTGGTCCGGCGCACGGTGGTGCCGGCGGCGGGCGTATGCTGGACGAGCAAGTGGTAGTTGCGTGACGACGGCTTGAACCAGAACGCGAACGCCTCGCCCACGGCCGGGATCGTGCCGATGGCGCCGTTGAGCAGGATGTTCAGCCCCATGCGCGTCAGGACGACTTTCGGCACGCCACGCCGCGCACCTTCGAGGATCGTGGCGGCCGAAATGAACATCGCCGCGCCGTCGCCCACGAACGGGATGAGGTCCAGGAACGGATTGATGCCCACGCGCGCCTTCGTACCGGGGATTTTGATGAGGTTGTCCATCACGTAAGCGATGAACCGGGAAATCACTTCGTCCCTAGAACCGGGCACACCCGGACGGCCCGGGCCAGCTTTACCCTCCGGTGGCAGGACCTCGAAATCAGCTGGAGGTGTCTGCACGGCGCTGGAACCGGATTTTTTGCCGAAGGGTGTCGCGCTCATGGAATAGGAAGTGTCCGTGTAAAATCGCGTGTGAGGGGTTGGCTGGTTGCGCGTCGGCACTTGGGAAACGGGTGCATACTGTCTTCGCCGCAGGCGTCGTCCAAACAAGGTCCTGATGGCTCTCCGAGCCGCTCCCTATTTTGGTTTGGGATGACTGTGCCTGTCCTTTGACGTTCCCCTTTCAGAGAATCTAGGGAGCGGCTCGGAGAGCCATCAGGACCTTGTTTGGACGACCGGCCGCTTTGCGGCCTGCCCAGAAAGCTTCACGCTTGTTTCTGCGCGCAGGCCGTCCATCTTGCCTGTCCACTTTTGACCCGTTTTCCGAGATGATCCAGACCCTGCCCGGCTTCCGCGACTTCTACCCGGCCGACTGCGCCGCACGCAACTACGTCTTTGCCCGCTGGCGCGAAACGGCGCGCCGCTACGGCTTCGCCGAGGTGGACGGCCCTGTTTTGGAAAGCGTCGATCTTTACAAAAAGAAAAGCGGCGGCGAATTGGTCGGCCAACTCTTCGACTTCACCGACAAAGGCGAGCGCGAGGTCGCCCTGCGCCCCGAGATGACCCCCACCCTTGCACGGATGGTCGCCGCGCGGGACCGCGAGTTCAAGAAGCCGCTGAAGTGGTTCTCCATCGCCAGCTTCTTTCGTTACGAGAAGCCGCAAAAGGGTCGGCTGCGCGAGTTCGTCCAACTCAACTGCGATCTCATCGGCGAGGCGTCCCCGGCGGCCGACGCGGAGATGATTGCCCTCGCCGTCGACCTGATGCGCGCGTGCGGGCTGACGACCGACGACTTCTTCGTGCGCGTCAACGACCGCAACGTGTGGCTGGATTTTTTGAAGGCGTGCGGAGTCGCGGCGGAACGCGCCCCGGAGTTTTTGGGGATCATCGACAAGATCGAGCGCGAACGGCCGGAGGTCACGGCGCAAAAGCTCGCGGGCTTCGGCGTCACGCGCGAGGAAATGGACACCTTCCTGGGCAAGCCCGCGTCCGAACTCGGCGGCGCGCTCGGCGCTGTGGAAGCGGACCTGCATGCGCGGGGGTTGGCGGAATACGTGACGTTTGACCCGCGGATCGTGCGCGGGCTGGCGTACTACACGGGCGTGGTCTTCGAGGTGTTTGACCGGGCGCGGGAATCCCGCGCGCTGGCGGGCGGCGGGCGCTACGACGAACTCATCGGCACACTGAGCGATGGCGCGGTGCGGCACCCGGCGTTGGGTTTCGCGGTGGGCGACGTGACGCTGCTCGATTTGTTGCGCGGACTCCCGCACACGGCGGCGGCCCTGGACGCGGCGGTGCGCAGCGCGGCCGCCCCGGAAGTGTACGTGGTGGTGGCCGACGAGGCGTTCCGCCCGCAGGCGCTGGGGCTGGTGGGCGAGCTGCGCGCGGCCGGGCGGCGGGTGGATTTCGCGCTGACGGCGGCGAAAGTCGGCAAGCAGTTCCAGGCGGCGGAGGCGACCGGTGCGCGGTACGCGGTGGTGGTCGGCAACGAGTGGCCGCGCGTCAAGCTCAAGACCCTCGCCACGCGCGAGGAGAGCGCCGTGGAGGCCGGAGAACTGGCTGATCGGCTCGGGACGCATCCATAGAGACCGGGCCAGAAAGGGTTGACCTTCTGCCCCCGCGCCGGGTACAACCGGGCCGTGGCCGCCGGTCTCCAATCGATGACGTTGCACCGGTCCGGTCGCTGGCTGGCGGACGCGGGCAAGGCGGTCTTCGAGACGTTCACCGGCTTGATCTACCCGCCGTCGTGCGTGGTTTGCGGGCAAGCAGTCACGCCGGAGGCGCACCTTTGCGCGCAATGCGCGGACGACGCCCCGCGGCTCGAAGCGCCCGTCTGCGCGGTGTGCTCGTGGCCGTTCCCGGTGACGGCCAACAACGGTGCGTCGCTGGCCTCGTTGTCGGCGTTGTCGCTGGCGATGACCTGCGGGAACTGCCGCGACCGGGCGTTCGCCTTCGGCTGCGCCGTCAGCACGCGGCGGCACGACGGCCCGGTGCGCGACCTGATCGTGCGTTTCAAGTACCGAGGCGAACGCCACCTGCGCCGCGCCCTGGCCGACTGGCTGGCCGAAGCCTGCCTGGACCCGCGCATCGCGAAAACCCCGGCCGATGCGCTCGTGCCCGTGCCGCTGCATCCCCGCCGTCGGCGCGAACGCGGCTACAACCAGGCCGAGGAATGCTGCCGCCTGCTCGGCCGCCGGACGGGCCTGCCGGTGTGGCCGGTGTTGCGCCGCGCGCGCTACACCGGGACGCAGACCCTCCTCAGCCGCGCGGAACGGGCGAAGAACCTGACCGGCGCCTTCGCGCTGGCCGGTGGGTGGACCGCCTGGCGGCACCAGCAGCGAATCGCGGGCGCGGACCTGCTGGTGGTGGACGACGTGTTCACCTCCGGCGCGACGGTGGATGCCTGCGCGCGGGTGCTCCTCGCGGCGGGGGCGGCGAGCGTGCGCGTGCTGACCATCGCGCGGAGGTAATCCCCTCCCGCAACCCGCTTGCGTTTGTACCGGCCCGCGCGAAGCTTGGGCTTTCTCGCTGCCATGTCTTCGCACCGCCTCGACATCCGCGACCTGACCGTTTCCTACCGGGGCGTGCCGGCCTTGCACCACGTCAACCTGACGCTGCACTGCGGCCGGTGCGTCGGCCTGCTCGGACCCAACGGCGCGGGCAAATCGACGTTGCTCAAGTCCGTTGCCCGCCTGGTATCCACCGAGACCGGCACCGTGCATTTCGACGCGCACGCCCACGGCGACAGCGCCGCGGACCGTTCCATCGCGTACCTGCCCCAGCGCAGCTTGGTGGACTGGGATTTCCCGCTGACCGTGCGCGGGCTGGTGGAAATGGGCCGTTACCCGGCGCTGGGCGGCTTCGCGCGGTTTGGCGCGAACGACGACCGGGTCGTCGAAGCGGCTCTGGATGCCACCCGGCTGCGCGACCTCGCCGACCGGCCGTGGGTGCTCTACCACCGCGACTCGGGCCTCGCGCCCCTGGTGGATGCGGCGATCGCGGCCGCGGGCTTCTCGCCGCG
>CAXTOX010000079.1:0-18369 GCA_964245885.1 uncultured Chthoniobacterales bacterium
CGGCGGCGGGTTCGGTGGCGGCGGATTTGGCGGCGGCGGCTCGTCCGGTGGCGGTTCGTCCGACGGAGGCGGAGCTTTTTCGTCCGGCGGCGGCGACACCAACGGCGGCGGTGCGGGCAGCGACTGGTGAAGGCAGACTGTTTCCCTCCATGAAAACCAAGCATTTCGTCAAGGCGCTCGACCATCCGCAGATCACGGCGGCCATCGCCGGGGCCGAGCAGGCATCCAGCGGACAAATCCGCGTGTTCGTCACCCACCATGCGGTGGACGATGTACTGGCGTCCGCGCGCGAACGGTTCGCCAAGCTAGAAATGGAAAAGACCGCGGCGCGCAACGGCGTGCTGGTCTTCCTCGCGCCGGAGTCGCGGAAGTTCGCCATCGTCGGAGACCAGGGCATCCACGAACGCTGCGGCGGAGACGAGTTCTGGCAGCAGATCGTCGGCGGGACGATGCGTCCACTGCTGAAGGAAGGCCAGTTCACCGGGGCCATCGTGGCGGCGGTTGGTGAGGTGGGCAAAGTGCTGGCGGAGCATTTCCCGGCTGCACCTGGCGGTGGAGGCATCAACGAGTTACCCGACGACGTGCTGGAAGATTGAAGGAAAGGCGAGTGTAGCAGGGGTTCGCGCTTTACTTCTGCCTTCTGCCTTCTTACTTCTGCCTTCGGATGCACCTCACCCCGCGCGAACATGAAAAGCTCCTGGTCGTCGTGGCGGCCGACCTTGCCCGGCGGCGGCAGGCGCGCGGGCTGAAGCTCAACTACCCCGAGGCCGTGGCGATCATCACCTACGAGATCACCGAGGGCGCGCGGGACGGCCGCACCGTGGCCGAACTCATGGGCCACGGCACCACCCTGCTCGCCCGCACTGACGTGATGGACGGCGTCGCCGACATGATTCACGAGGTGCAGGTCGAGGCCACTTTCCCGGACGGCACCAAGCTCGTGACCGTTCACCATCCCATCCGCTGACCCATGATCCCCGGGGAAATCCTCGTCGCCGCCGACGCCGCGCCGCTGCCGGCCAACGTCGGCCTGGAAACGCGCACGCTCGTCGTCTCCAACACCGGCGACCGACCCGTGCAGGTCGGCAGCCACTTTCATTTCTACGAGGTCAACCCGGCGCTGGCTTTCGCGCGCGAGGCAGCGCGGGGCTTCCGGCTGAACATCGCGGCGGGCACGGCGGTGCGTTTCGAGCCGGGCGACCAGCGCGAGGTCGAACTCGTCGCGCTGGCGGGCGAGCGGCGGGTCTTCGGGCTGAACGGCAAGGTCAACGGCCCGCTGGACGCCTGAACGCGCCAACCAATTTCGCGGCGGACGTTCCCGGGGCAACGCCGCTCCGTTAAGACACATCCGAAGCCGGGTGGCGCGCTACGTCGCCTTCGTGTTCATGTCGGGCTGTTCCGACGCGGGCTTGGCCTGTTCGCGAAGTTTGCGGTGGAGTTCGACGAACGTCGTGAGGTGTTGACGCACCCGCTCGTCGTCTTTTTTCACGCGGCGGTAGAGCTGCGCGAGATAGCGGTGCGGCAGAGGGTCTCTCGGCCGGAGTTCGGTGACGACGGTGAACGCGCGGATGGCCCAGTCGAACTGCTGGCTCATGGTCAGCGCGATGCCGAGGTTCAGATGGGTCTGCGCCCGGTGGTGCTGGAGCGCCGCCGCCCGGGTGTGCTCGTAAACAGCGTCTTCGTAAAAGCCCTGCCGACGTAACGCCACGCCGAGCCCATCGTGCGCCTCGGCGTTGTCGTCGTCGCGCTCGACGGCGCGGCGGAACGCGGCGTCGGCGTTCTTGTAAAGCCCGCGCCGCAGGTAGGCCTGGCCGAGGATCGTGTGCAGGTGGGACTTCGGGAAATCTTCCTTTTCCAGCGGTTCGAGCCAGGAGAGAGCCTCGTCGATGCGATTTTGCGCCAGGGCGATCTGCCCGAGGATCAGCCGCACCAGCGGATTGGCTCGCCAAGGCGGAGCGATGCTCGCCATGGTCCCGGCCGCCTCCTCGACCTTGCCCAGCCCGAGCAGGCAAAGCGCGATGCGGCAGCGCAAATGCGGACCGTCCTTCGCGGCCAGGCGTTCCCGCAGGATTTCGAGCGCCTCCGTGGGCCGGCCGGAGGAAAAATAAACCTGGGCCAGGTTGTTGAGGCGGTCCTCGCGGGCCCGGGCGACCGCTTCCTGGGGGTCGTCTCCGTTGGGAAGTTCTACGTAGCCAAGTGCGGCCATTTGCTCCAGCGCCGCCCGTGCCGTCCACGGGTCCGTCTCCTCGGCTGCCACGCCGCGGTAGGTGCCGTCGTCGGGATGCGGAGGCTCATAGGAAGCGACGCGTTCCACCGCCATCGGATCGGCAAAGATCCCCGACAAGACTCTCCCATCCATGTCGTCCGGCACGGGCAGGCCGAGCAGCGCGAGCACGGTGGGCGCGATGTCGAGCAGGCTGGTCCCGTAAAAAAGCTCGTCGCGCTTGATCCCCGGGCCCGCCGCGGCGAACACGCCGTGCATCCGGTGCCAGGCGACGGGATTCATCTCGATGGAAAATTTCTTGCGCGGATCGCGGACGTGCTCGGATACCTTCGGCCGCAGCTCGTCGTGGAAAAAACCGTGGTCCGAAAGCAGGAGGACGCTCGTGTCCGGTCCAACCAGGTCCAGTAGCCGGCCCAAAAGCAGGTCGTGGAAGCGGTAGATGCTCTCGACGACGACGCCAAAGAGCGCCGCGTCCTCCTCGCCCACGTGCGCCATCGCGGGTGGGTGGTATTCCATGAAACAGTGGCCGGCGTGATCGATGGCATCGTAATAAACCGCCAGCAGGTCCCAATCCTCCTCCGCGGCGAAGTGCGCCGCGGCGTTCTGCGTCGTGGCGCACTGGGCCAGGATGGTCGCAAGCATCCCGATGCGCGGGTCGGTGAGGTCCTTTGGCTTGGCGTCGGGGAAAAAGGCCAGCAACTGTGGGAGCGTCACCTCGGCGGGGTGGACGCGGAAGCTTTCAGCCAGTTCCAAGGTCTCCGGCGGGTGGACCGCCGTTGGCGGGAGCGGCAGACGCTGGTTGTCTGGCCCCACGATGTTGGGGAAGCGGTCGGTCAGGACCGTGCCCGCGATGGGCTCCGCCGGGTGCGAGGCGTACCAGTTCACCACGACGCTGCGACGCCCGGACTGCGAGAGGATGTTCCAGAGCGCCTTGCTCTTGCGCGAAGTGCTGCTCACCGGCCGGATCCCGCTGCCATCCGGCGTCGGCTCGACGAACCCGAGGATGTCGTGCTTGTCGGCGCGCTTGCCCGTGGCGATGGAGTTCCACAGGATCGGCGAGATGACCGGTTGCAAGGTGGTGATCGGTCCGCTGACGCCGGCTTCCACCAGCTTTTGCAGCACCGGCATCTTGCCCGCCTCCATCAGAGGGCGGATGAGGTTCCAATCGGCGGCATCCCACCCGATGAGCAAAACCCGTTTGGTCGTTCGCTCGGTCATGAGGAAAAAGGCAGGCTTGCCAAAGAAAATCCCGACACCCTGAGCAGGGTGCCGGGATCAAAATCGCAGGCTTGCGAAAAGCAAAGCAGCTCAGGCGTTGGCTGCGCCCTGTTTGCGCCGGCGGTAGGCAATCGCCCCCGCACCCAGTCCACCGAAGGCAAGGGCCGCCAGCGTGCCGGGTTCGGGCACGGCAGTCGGGGCGGCTCCAATGACGATCGGTGCGCCGGTATTGTCGTAAGCAGCACTGAAGAACTTCAAGCCGCCGGGGTTCGCCGCGCTGACGTAGGCGTCGGTCTCCACCTGGACGTAACCGAAGTCAGTCTGGTTGGTTTGTGTGTTGAGGAAACTGAAGGCGACGTAGTTCTTGTCCCCGAGATACCAGAAACCGTAGTCGCTGCTGTTCACATGGGTGGCGATGTGGCTCAGGTAGGTGCCGGCAGTGCCGAAGGTCAGGCCCGAGGTGGAGGTGCCAGCCGCCAACTCATAGGCGTAAAACGCCGTGGGCGAGGCCGCGTAGCCGGCGACCGCGCCGTTGGTGTAAGCGTAGACGAAACTCTGCTGGATGACGTAAGCGCCGGTGGTGAAGGAACGATAGGCAAGCTGGAGATCCGCGGTCCCGTTGCCGTCGATGTCAATCGTCCGGCGCGTGGGTGTCGTGCTGGTATTCGTCGGATTGTTGCCCGTGAGGTCCGCCGGCAGCGGGATTGCCACGACGGCCCCGTACCCCTGCGTTGCTCCCGCCATCGTCGCCGCCCCGGCGAGCCCCTTTAGAACCGTGTTTTTCTTCATTGCCCCCGGGTTTATCAATCTTCACCGGCAGCGTCAACAAGAACTTTTCGACGTTTTGCACAAAACTTCGCGGCCGGACGCCACGGCGGCCCCTCTTCGTTTATTTTCGTTCCCGGTATTTTCGTTCCCGGTAGAGTGCCGGGTCCACCGCAGCGACCATCGCCGGCTCGTCCAGACCGCCACCCAAAAAGATGTTCACCGACGCCGCGACGCGGGCCGGGTCGGCGACCAGGTCGGGATAATGCACCGTCAGCACGCGGAATTCAGGGCGGCTTTCCAGCCAGCGCTCGACGCGGCTCAATTGATCGAGAAATAATTTCTCCAGCTGCGCGTCCGACACCGTCGCGCTTGGCTTGCCTTGCCGCGCGAGCATCGCGCGCTGACTGGCGACTACCTCAGTGATCGGTCGACGCATCATCAGCACGCGGAATTGGAAACCGCCCTCCGCCGACGCCGCGCCGAGTTCGGGCACCAGCAGGTGGATGATCTTCACCGCCCGACCTCGCGCCTGCGGCAGCCAGGAACGGTCGGTTTTGAGACGTTTAACGGCTTCCAGTTCGAGGTAACCGCGCGGGTTGCTCTCGTCGGGTGTGCGCTGCTCGTCGGTCAGAGGGGGCACGCCGCCAGCCGCGAGCATCTGCATCATCAGCGAGGTGCCCGAGCGCGGCAGGCCGCTGACGATCGTGATGGCATGGGAATCCACAGGGTAAATCCTTAGTCTGGCAGATCAAATAAGCCGTTCGATAAACCCCGCGGTTCACGCCCCGACGGAGAACGCCGGGATGCGGCCCCGTGCGTGGATCAACCGGCGTAATTCGAGCATTTTCCTTGCGTGCTTCGCGGCCGAGTCGCGGTCCTTTTTGGCCGAAAAGTATAGCCGCGCCAAGCAGCGGTGGGGGAACGGCTCGTCCGGGGCGAGTTCGGTGGCAACGGTGAACGCCCGGATCGCCCAGTCATATTGCTTGTGCATCCCCAGAGAAATTCCCAGGTTGACGTGGGTTTGGGCGCGGTCGTGTTGCAACGAGACGGCCTGCATGTGTTCGTAGAGTGCTTCTTCCACTTGGCCCTGTTCGCGCAGAGCTACCCCCAGCCCGTCGTGCGCTTCCGCGCAATCGGGATCGTGAGACAGCCATTTGCGATAGATCGCCTCGGCTTCCGGCCAGCGCCGCCGCCGCAGATACACCATCCCCATTTGCAGGTGGACGAGCGGCATCTCCGTTCCCGCTTGCCCGACGCGTTCCAGGATCGCCTGCCCCTCGGCATCACGATTTTGCAGGATCAACACTTCCGCCAGCAGCAGGTGCGCCAGCGCGCTGTCAGGCGCTTGCTCCAGAGCGACGCGGACGGCTTTTTCTGCTTCTGTTCGTCGCTGCAAAGCGAGCAAACACATCACTTCGCGGCAGCGCAACTGCGCATCCACCGGGCATTTCTCTACCAGGCGTTGCAGGATCAGCAGCGCCTCTTCGTAGCGGCCCGTGCTGGCATAAACCTGCGCCAGGTTACTCTCGCGCCCGCGGATCGCCGTCTCGATCTGCTCGGCCGCATCGCCGCTCAACGTCACATAGCCGAGTTCCGCCAGTTGCCGGATGGACTCCTGCGAGGCCCAGGGATTTTCCTCGCCCGGCGGCACGTCGCGCCAGATGCCGTCGTTATCGTGCGGAGGTTCGTAGGAGGCGATCCGTGCCGGCGGCGTATGGTCGGTGAGCGCCTGAAGCAACGGCGTGCCGTCCATGTCCTCGGCCACCGGCAACCCCAGCAGCGTGAGGATCGTCGGCGTGATGTCCAGCAGCGAGGCTCCATGTACCAGCGTGTCATCGCGGACCCCTGGCCCGGCCATGACCAGCATTCCCTGGGGATGGTGCCAGGCGAGTGGATTGAGTTCCACGCCCAGTTCGGAGGGGTTCGACAGTCGGCCGCGACCGGCCAGCGGCCGGCTGTCACCCGAGTAGAAGCCGTGGTCGGAGAGCAGGATGATCGTGGTTTCCTCACCGACCAGTTCCATCCAGCGGCCGAGCATGAGGTCGTGGTAACGATAGCAGCTCGCCATGACGTGACGGTAGGTGGCGAAATCCTCCTCCGAGACGTGTGCCATGCGCGGCGGCGCGAAGGGCATGAAACCATGGCCGCAGTGGTCGATCATGTCATGGTAGACGGCCAGCAGATCCCAGTCGGCATTCTCTGCCAGGAACGTGGCCGCCTTATGCAAGCCAGCGCACCGGGCCAACTGGAGCGCCATCGCCTGCAAGCGGGGATCAGCGGGCGCCGGCAGCTTTTCGAGGAAGAACGGCAGCATCTGCTCCGTGGTCAACGCATCCGTCCGCACCCGGCACGCTTCCAACACGGGCAGGAGGTCCGGCGGATGGACGCCGGAGGGCAGGATCGCCTGTTCGCTAGGAGCAGCGTCGGTGAAGTGGTTGGTGACCACGCAACCGTCGATTCGCTCGGCCGGGTACGACGCATACCAACCGAGCGCCATCGACGTTAGTCCCGACTGACTGAGGATGTTCCAGATCGCTTTGGCCTGCCGCGACGTACTGGTGACGGTGCGCAGCCCGCCGCCGTCCGGCTGCGGCTCGAGGAATCCGAGGATGCCGTGCTTGTCGCCGCGCTTGCCCGTGGCCACGGAGGTCCACAGCATCGGTGAGAGAATGGGTTGCAGCGTGCCGATCCGCCCGGAGGTTCCTCGTTCGATGAGCCGCTGTAAATTGGGCATCTCGCCCCCTTCCAACAGGGGCGTGGCAAATTTCCAATCTGCCGCGTCCCATCCCAGCAAAAGGACGCGCTTCGTTCGACGTTCCGGCATGTGTGGAGAGACGATGAAAAACATCGGCCCTGCCTCGCTTTTGGCAAGGCAGGGCCGGAAATCCTAGCGAATGCTCAACGAACTCAGGCCGTGGCGCGCCGACGACGGCTCCAAGCGGTGCCGCCCAAGGCAACCGCTCCGACTGCGAGACCAGCCAGCGTGCCAGGCTCGGGGACGGCAGCAGACGCCCCGGCGGCGATGGACGCACCCGGCGTGTCGTTGTAGGCGGCGCTGACAAAATTCATCGCCCCGGCGTTGGCGGACATCTGCAGCCAGCCATAGTAGGTGTTGGCACCCACCGTGAAGCTGAATCCGGCATAGGAAAGAGTCCCCGGGGTCACACTGCCATTGCCGGGCGCAATCGGATTGGAAAACCCACCGTAGGGAGTCCCGTCGTAGAGCGAACCCATGATCACCTGCCCGACGGTTTGAAAAGCCGTTCCGGTCGGAGCGGTCGGTCCAATGCTGGTGCCGGCGCTAAATGCACTACCGAAGCGATAGCCCAAGGCCGTGCCGTAGCCCAGCACGGTGTTGCCGGTGACGGTGACGGGGTCCATGTTATCCTGCCACAACACGCCCGAAAGGTTAGGATAGCGGATGTTAAAGGTAAAATCTTTGGTTCCGTCACCATTGACATCCCAACCAACGGTCGACTCGTTGTCGGCTCCCGCCGGGACGGACAGATTTGTCGGGACAGGCACGTTGACGATGGCACCGTATGCTTGTGATCCGCCAGCGATTGCGACCGCGCCCGCCAGCCCTGTGGTTGCTTTTTTGATTCCGGCTTTCATATACGTGGCCGAGGAGTTATCGGAATGAGGCGAGATCGTCAATGCTCGATCAGTGTTTTTCTTCAAAAGTGATTTTTATCTGCTGATCGCACGACCAGATCGTCCGAAGTGCGTCATTTTGTACGACTTTTCTTTACGTCTCTGTCCTTTTTTTATGCCCAACGAACACGTCTGGCGCGAGACCACGGCCGAAGGCGAAAAGCGCGAGGTGCGCGCCGTCAAGTTCGCCGGCCAGTGGAAAATTCAGTCCAAACTGAAGGACGACCCCGGCTGGACCTACCACGCCAAGCCCTCGGCCGAGGACTTGGCGGCGTTGCGCGACCTGATCTTCCGCAAATACCAGCGCCGCCGCGCCTCCTACGACGACTTGCAGGCCGTTGACCGCCTCATCAGCGAAAGCCAGGGGGTGTCGTGACCTCGCCCGACCCGACCCGCACCTGGCTCGACGCCGACCGACGGCACCAGTGGCATCCGTTCACGCAGATGCGCGACTGGTGCGCGCCGGGGCACGAGCCGCCGGTCATCGTTTCCGGGCAGGGCGCGACGTTGCGCGACAGCCGCGGGCGCGAATACCTCGACGGCAATTCCTCCATCTGGACAAACCTCCACGGCCACCACCATCCACGCCTCAACGCCGCCGTCGCCCGGCAACTGGAAGCGTTCGCGCATTGCTCGTTCCTGGGCCTGACCCACCCGGGGGCCATCGAACTCGGCGCGGCGCTGGTCGGCCTGTTCCCGCCGGACACGCTGACGCGCGTGTTCTGGTCCGACGACGGTTCGACGGCCATCGAGGCCGCGTTGCGTCTGGCGCGGCAGTATTGGCAGCTCGTGGGTCAGGAAGGGCGGCGGCGGTTCCTGTCCTTTGAAAACGCCTACCACGGCGACACCCTCGGCGCGGCCAGCCTGGGGGGCATCCCGCTCTTCAAGAAAGCCCTCTCCGGGGCGGACGAGGGCGACGTGCTGCGCGTCCCCGACGTGGAGGCGCTGGTCGCGCTGGACCCGGCGCAGGTCGCGACGCTCGCCGCCGCCGTCATCGAGCCGCTGATCCAGGGCGCGGCCGGGATGCGGCTCTGGCCGGCGGGCACCCTTGCAAAACTGCGCGCGTGGTGCGACCGGCACGGCGTCCTGCTCATCGCCGACGAGATCATGACTGGATTCGGCCGCACGGGCACGATGTTCGCCTGCGAACAGGAGGGTGTCCTGCCCGACTTCCTGTGCCTGGCCAAGGGACTGACCGGCGGTTACCTGCCGCTGGCGGCGACGCTGACGACCGAACGCATCTACGAGGCATTCCTCGGAGAGTACCACGAACGCAAGACGTTCTTCTACGGCCACAGCTACACGGGCAGCGCGCTCGGCTGCGCGGCGGCGTTGGAGAACCTCGCCATTTTCCGCGAGGAGGATGTATTGACGCGGCTGCAGGAGAAGATCACGCGGTTCGCCGGGTTGCTGGAGGCGCGGCTGGCCCCGCTGGCGCACGTCGCGGAGATCCGCCGGTGCGGGTTCATCGCGGGGATCGAACTGCAAGCCGACCCGGCGAGGGGAGAGTGTTTTCCGTGGGAGGCGCAGACCGGCGCGCGGGTGTGCGCGGCGGCGCGGGCGCATGGACTGTTGACCCGACCCATCCTGGACACGCTCGTGCTCATGCCGCCGTACTGCGTGACCGACGATGAAATGGCGCGGATGGTCGACGCCTTGCGGCGCGGGATCGAGACGGTTTGCGGGGGGTGACGACCACCAACGAAAAATCCCGCCTGACTTTCCTCAGGCGGGAGGCGGCAAAATTCTTCGCTTCGGGTACGGGGAGCAAAGCCCCCGGCCGGCCCAGGGCGCGGGCGGGCCGTAGCCGGCGCTGGTGCCGACCGTCGGCGCGCTGGCGGTGAACCGGCCGTTGAGGGTCTCGTCGGCGAGGTGCTCCCGTCCGAAGTGGAAGCGCCTTCAGGCGAACTGCGGATGCGCCCGCAGCCGCGCAAAATCCTCCTCGCTGATCGGGTTGCGCTCGCCGTGCGCCCCGGCCCGCAGCGGCGCGGCGTTGGTCGAGGCGTAGACCTTCTTTTCCAGCCAGTCGCGCGAAAGCGGACGGTCGAGCAGCGCGGGCGCGTTGGCGGCGACGGTCGTCTCGTCCTTCTCACCCGTGGACGGGCCGACCCCGACGTGGAAGCCCGCGAGCAGGAGCGTCACGCGCACGCAGGTCGAGCGGGTGTAGTTGGTCAGCAGGCAAGGCCGGTCCGGCCGCAGCCCGGCATGGAGGGCGGTAAAAAGCTCCAGGGTCCACATCTCCGGGTTCACCGTGGGCGAATAGGGATCGTAGAAAATCGCGTGCGGCTTCAGGTCGGTCTGCCGGCCGGTCCAGCCGGTGAAATCCTCCCGGAGCAACCACCAATGCACCTGCGACTGGCCGACGGGCACGGAGACCCGGCCGTGTTCCAGCAGGGTACGCAACGCCGCCTCGTGGCCGAGCGGATAAGCCAGTTCCGCCGCGTGGGCCAGGGCGAACTCCAGGGCCGCCACGCTGCGGTCGTGACTGACCATCACGATGTCCTCCGTCCGGCGGTAACCGGCCGCCAGCGCGCGGACCGCCGCCAGCGCATTGGCCGCCGCGCCGAGGCCCACGTCGCGGATCACCAACCGCTCGCCCGGCGGCAGGGCGTTCGCCCGCTCGACCAGCCGCGTGCCGCCGACGTGCAGCCGCTCCGCCTCCGCCACCGGACCGACGACCGGATGAAAAGTCTGTCCGTTGGCGAGCGAACGCAGGCTGTAGATCCCGCCCGCCAGCGGGACGAGTTCGAAGGTCTCGCCTGTGGCTGTCCCGGTCATTGGGGACCCTGGCTGGTCTTCTTCTGCCAGACGGCTGCTTCCAGCGCGGCGATGAGGTGTCCGAGCACCCCTAGGGTGCCCAGCGTGACGGCCCAGATCACCCCGGAGAGCACGAAAAAGAAGATCGCCGCCAGCACCCGGCCTTGCAGCAGTTGCCCCAGTCCGGGCAGGAAAAAACTCGCCAGCGCCGCAATAACGTTTCCAGTTGAGCCGCGTTCCATTTTGACCGATTATCGTTTCTGCCCTTCCCGCTGGTTTTGTCCTGCCCGACGCGGACCGATCAGGCGACCGAATTTTTCCATGAAACCGCCCGAGGTTCCCGCCCCCGCCACTCCACCCGGCAAGAAAGCGCCCGAACGCGACGGCTGCGTGGTGGAAAACGTCGCCCGCGTGCTGGCCGAGGAACCTCGCCTGGAAGCCGTCGCCTTCGAGTCGAAGTCGCGTAAACTGGCGATGGCAACGCTCGGCAAGGACCCCGGCGAACGCCTCGCCCGGCGCGTGGCCGAGGCCGTGCACCACCAGCCGGCGGGTTCGCGCTGCTCGGTGGCCGACGCCGACGGCAATTGCGCGGAGTGCGGCGCTTCGGTCGACACCCGCGCCGGCCAGAACCGCGTGGTGGTCAAGCGCGTGCTCGGCAACACGCTCGTCGAAAAACAGACCTGCACGACGGCCATCCATTTCTGGCGCTGGCAGGACCTGCGTTGGCCGAAGTTCGTTCCGCGCGAACTGGAGCTTTTGCCCGCGAAAGGCGCGGATCATGACCACGAACACGATCACGGCCACGCCCACGGCGAGGGTGAATGGAAAACCATCGCGCTCCAGGCCGCCGGGTGCCTGCTGGCCGCGGCGGCGGGTCTGACGGCGGAGGGTTTCGGCGCGCCGGGCTGGCTCGTGCTCACCTGCTGGCTGGCCGCGTACGTGCTCGGTGCCTGGGAGGCGGCGGAGGAAACCTGGGAGAAGGTCCGCGCCGGTGCCCTGGACGTGCATTTCTTGATGCTCTCGGTCGCGCTCGGCGCGGCGGCGGTGGGCGCTTGGCACGAGGGGGCGCTGCTGCTGTTTCTCTTCAGCGCGTCGGGAGCCATGGAGCACTACGCGCAGGACCGCACCCAGCGCGAGATCGGGGCGCTGCTGCACGGCGCGCCGAAGACCGCGACCGTCCTCGACGACGGGGCCGAACGCGAGGTGCCTGTCGACGAACTGACCCCCGGCCTCACCGTGCGCGTGACGGCGGGCCAGCAGGTGCCCGTCGATCTGCGCGTGACGCGCGGCGAGAGCGCGTGCGACGAGAGCAACCTCACCGGCGAATCCCGCCCCGTGCCCAAGACGCTCGGCGACGACTTGCTGGCCGGCACGCTGAATCTCCACGGCTTGCTCGAAGGCCGCGTCCTGCGCCGCGCCGACGAGAGCGCGTTGCAAAAGGTCATCCGGCTCATCGAGAAGGCGCAGACCTTGCGCGCCCCGGCGCAGCGGTTCACCGACAAATTTGGCACGGGCTACACGTACGGCGTGCTGGGATTGTGCGCCGGGATGTTTCTCGTGTGGTGGCTAGGGTTCGGGCTGCCGGCGTTCGTGACGCCCCCGAGCAGCGGAGCGCGGAGCGCGTTCTACCGGGCGATGACGCTGCTCGTCGTCGCCTCGCCCTGCGCGTTGGTGTTGAGCATCCCTTCGGCCATCCTGTCGGCGATTGCCTGCGGGGCGCGGCGCGGCGTGCTGTTTCGCGGCGGCGCGGCGTTGGAGAACCTCGCCAAGGTGAACGTCGTCGCCCTCGACAAGACCGGCACGCTGACGGCCGGCGAACTCCAGCTCGTGCGCGTCGAGGCGTTCGCGGGCAGCGAGGACGCACTCCGCCGCGCGGCCTACAACCTCGCGCGGTTTTCCGACCACCCGCTCTCGCGGGCGATCAAGCGCGTGGGCCAGCAGGAACGGCTGCCCTTGCGCGAGCCGGACGGCTTCGAGTCCCTGCCGGGCCGGGGGCTGCGGGCGACGTTCGCGGGCAAGGAGTACGCGCTCGGACGGCGCGACCTGGTGGAGGGGTTCCTGCCCCCGGACGGCGCGACCCCGGCGGAGATCGAGGACGCCTCCGAGGTTTACGTCGGTGGACCGGGGTTGGCGGGCCGGCTGGTGTTCCGCGACGAACCCCGGCCGGAAGCCGCCGCCATGCTCCGCCAACTCGGGGCGGCCGGCGTGGAAACGATCATGCTCACCGGCGACCGTGCCGCCACCGCCGAGCGCCTCGCCCGCGAACTGGGCATCCAGCAGGTGCGTGCCGGGCTGCTGCCCGAGGCCAAGCTGGCTGCCGTGCAGGAACTCAAGGTCGGCGGCACCCGCCGCGTGGCGATGGTGGGCGACGGCGTCAACGACGCTCCGAGCCTCGCCGCCGCCGACGTGAGCGTGGCGATGGGGGCGCGCGGTTCGGACGCCGCGCTGGAGCAGGCGGCGGTCGTGCTGATGAACGACCGGCTGGAGAATTTCTTCGTGGCCTACGCCCTGAGCCGCCGCACGGCACGCGTCATCCGCCAGAACCTCGCCCTGTCGCTGGGCACGGTGGTGTTCATGGTCGGCGCGAGCCTGTTTGGCACGGTGCCGCTGGCGCTCGGCGTGGCCGCGCACGAGGGCAGCACGGTGCTGGTCGTGCTGAACAGCTTGCGGTTGCTCTTGTCCAAGCGTACCGAGAAAGCCCTTTCATGAAAAAATCCTCCTCTTCCGCGCTGCTCTGGCTGCCGTCGCTCGTGGCGATCATCGCGTCCGCCGTGGTGTCCATCGACCGGGCCCACGCGCAAACCACCCCGCCCAAGGACGCCGCGGGCAAGCTGCCGCCTTTTCTGAAGGTCGACGGCCTCTACTACCTTGACGGCAACGAGGACGACCTCGTCAAGGTCCTCGAACTCGCCCCGGAAACGGGCTGGATCCGCGTGCAGGCCAAGGGGACCGAAAGCTGGGTCAACGTCGCCAATCTGTCCACGGTGACTCCGATCAGCAAGGACGCCGCCGCCAAGCTGCAGATGCACGAGGAGGCCGATTACATCCTCGCGGGAGCCAACGAAATCAACGACGCCATCGACGCCTACGCCTCCAAGAACAACCTGCCGCCCGACGCGAGCTTCAAGTGGTCGGACATCCGCAAGTTCCTCAAGACCGACGCCTCGGTGTACAACTCCGACGGTAAGGACGTGACCGGCCGACCGTACCTCTTCGGCAAGAAGATCGAGGCCGGCGTGAAGGTCAACCCGGAGACGATCAAGGAGGTCGCCCCGGTGATCGACGACGCGGTCGCATACTGGGGCAAGTTCAAGCCGAAGGACGGCGAGAGTGGGTTTTAACGCCGCGATGGGGGCAAAGGCGCGGTGGTAGCACCGGGGGCGCGCTGCGGATTGCGGTGCTCTCCCGCAACGTCGCCGCTCAACGCTCGTCGATGGGCACCACGGTCAGCCCGACCGGCGTACCGGTGTACTCGCTCAACGGGCGGTAGAGGCGGTTGTCGGCGAGCTGTTCGAGGATGTGCGCCGTCCAGCCCGCCGTGCGCGAGATGGCGAAGATCGGCGTGAACAGGTCCGTCGGCAGGCCCAGCGAGTAGTACACCGTCGCCGAGTAGAAATCGACGTTGGCGTTGAGGTTCTTCTTTTCCTTGACCAACTGCGCGATGCGCTCGCTCATGCGCACCCACTTCGGCTCGCCCAACTGCTCGGTGAGCTTGACCGCCATGTCGCGCAAGTGCGGCGCGCGGGGGTCGAGCGTCTTGTAGACGCGGTGGCCCATGCCCATGATTTTCTTTTTCTGGGCGAACTGCTCCTCCACCCAGGCGTCCACCTTGTCCTCGTCGCCGATCTCCTTGAGCATGACGATCACGCCCTCGTTGGCCCCGCCGTGCAGCGGCCCCTTGAGCGCGCCGATGGCCGCCGTCACGGCAGAGTACACGTCGGTCAACGTCGCCACCGCCACGCGCGCGGTGAACGTCGAGGCGTTCATGCCGTGATCGGCGTGGAGCACGTAGGCGAGGTCGAGCGTGTCGGCGGCCTGTTTGGCGGGTTCCTCGCCGTTGAGGAGGTAGAGGAAATGTGCCGCCTCGCCGAGGTCGGTGCGCACGGGCGGCAGGTCCTTGCCCTGGCGCGCGCGGTGATAATACCCGGTGATGACGCCGATCTTGGCCGTCAGCGACAGACAGCGCGCGTAGTTGGAATCGCGGTCGTAGCCCCTGGTCTCGTCGTAAAGACCAAGCATGGACACGGCCGTGCGCACGACATCCATCGGGTTGGCCGTCTTGGGCGAGGTTTTCAGGAACTCGACGACCTGCGCGGGCAACTCGCGGTGGGCGCGCAACTCCTGGCTGAGCGTGTTCAGTTCGGCGCGGGTGGGCAGGCGCTCGTTCCAGAGCAGGAAAATCGTCTCCTCGAAACTCACCTTGCCGGCCAGTTCGTTGATGTCGTAGCCGGCGTAGAGGAGCTGGCCCTTTTCGCCGAGCACGTCGCTCAGGCGGGTGGTGTTGGCGACGATGCCTTCAAGTCCTTTGGAGATCATGGGGATTTAGGAAGCGGTGGAAGTGGTCTGACCAACCTCAAGCTGCGTGACGAGCAGCAAGTCGACAATGGTGAAATGATCATCCACCGCGCTGGCCACGATGGCTGTTCTCCCCCCGCCGGTGACGAGGATAAAATCCGGATGGGGAACTTCCACCGAGCGACCATCGGCCAGCCGGATGGTGAACGCCTGGAAAGGCACCGCATGGATCAAGTCCCGTAGAGAATTGATTGTCATTAAAAAAGCACGCCTCTCGCCGACACCTGCCACCGGGGCGGACAGCGTGTTGTATCGTACTCGCCCGGCCCGGCGGCGGGGTCAAGGTTTGCCGGGGCCTGGGAAGCCTCTATTTGACGAGAACCGACCCCGCGGCGCTGCGCAGGCCGATTTCCCGATCGGCGACGACGGCCATCGCCGTGTACGTCCTCTCCTCGGGCGTGCCGGGCACGCGGCAGGGCGTCGGGTCAGACGCCGGGGTGGCGCGTGAACAAACCGACCTTGACCGGGGCCGCGTCGGCCCCGCGCCGCAGGTACAGGTTGATTCCGTCGATCCGTCCGGCCGCCTTGGCGAAGGCGACGGCCACCCAGCCCGCCGCGACGAGCCGCGCGGATAAAATGACAGGTCGACAAGGGGTTCGCGACCAATGCCGACCGGTCTTACTTTGCTGATAACTAATTTTTGGGGGGTGCAAAACCGGTTTTTTTTGATGAGCAACCGGTTGTTACTTTTTGGAGTTTGGTTGGCAAGCGTTGCCGATCGGTTGGCGTGGAGCGTCAACCGCGCCGGAATCCCTGCAATTCCTCAAGGAATGCCAATGAAACGGCGCACAGGCGGCTGGACGGCCCCGGATCAGCCCTGCAACCGGGCAATCAACGTCTCGGCCATGGTCGCGGGGGACTTGGCGACGGCGATGCCCGCTTTTTCCAGCGCGGCGATCTTGCCCTCGGCCGTGCCCTGGCCGCCGGAGACGATGGCCCCCGCGTGGCCCATGCGGCGGCCGGGAGGTGCCGTCGCCCCGGCGATGAAGGCCGCCACGGGCTTTTTGCAATTCTTGCCGATCCACGCGGCGGCTTCCTCCTCGGCCGTGCCGCCGATCTCGCCGATGAGGATGAACGCCTCCGTGTCCGGATCGTCGTTGAAGAGCTTGACGGCGTCGAGGTGGCTGGTGCCGTTGATCGGGTCGCCGCCGATGCCGATGCACGTCGATTGCCCGTAGCCGCGCGAGGTCAGTTGCCAGACGGCTTCGTAGGTCAGCGTGCCCGAGCGCGAAATGACCCCGATGTTCCCCGGCTGGTGGATGTAGCCGGGCATGATGCCGATCTTGCATTGCTCGGGCGTGATGATGCCCGGGCAGTTCGGCCCGATGAGGCGGACGTTCGGACGCTCCTTGAGCGCTTCCTTGACGCGCATCATGTCCATGACCGGGATGCCCTCGGTGATGCACACGATCAGTTCCACGCCGGCGTCGGCGGCTTCGAGGATGCCGTCGGCCGCGCCGGGCGGGGGCACGAAGATCATGGTGGCGTTGCAGCCGGTCTCCTTGCGCGCCTCGGCGACGGTGTCGAAGACGGGGATCGTCTCGTCGAAACGCTCGCCGCCGCGCCCCGGGGTGACGCCGGCGACGACGTGGGTGCCATAGTCGCGGCAGCCGCGCGCGTGGAACGCGCCCGATTTACCGGTGATGCCCTGCACGAGCAGGCGGGTGTTTTTATCGACGAGGACGGACATGATTCTTGAGGTGGGGAAAGGATCTCTCCTATTTGACGAGGCCAGCGGCGAAGTTCGGGTTTAATGGGTTCACGGCGACCCGCCGTTCCAGCGGCAAGACCACAAGGTCCATGTCTTCCATCGGGATGGCACCGAGCAACACTTGGTCGCCTAGCACAATGGCTCCGACGTAACAGCCGCGATTGTCGAAGCGCACCTGGATCGGTCCGACATATGGACAGAGAGTGCGCTTGCCACCGGCAGTGGTGACTTCCTTGTCCATCATCGTCTCCAACTGGAGCTGATTGGCGATGTGCTGCGGGATGCAGAGGAACATCGCGCCAGTGTCCGCCAGCGCCTCCACCTCTAACGGCTTGAGAGAGTCGATTCGTGGATTGGCGAGAATGATTTTGGCAGAAGCGAGTCCCATAAAGCAGCTAAGCCACCGCGTTAATTGTCTTCCGAGTCGCCCACATTCTGCCCCGGCCGGCGGCGTTCGATGAGGACCGTGTTCGCCTTTGTCAGGCTCGGATGCGGCAGGAAACCCAGGAGCGTGCGGTGGGTCTTGATCTCGTACCCCTCGCCGCGCCGGTCACCGCCGCTGGCCGCCGACTCGCGCACGGCGGAGACGACCAGCGTGACGGGCTCATCCGTGGCCTTTGTCAACTCCACCGTGAAACGCCCTTCCGCGTCGGCGTGCGTGCTGCCGAGCACCTCGTCGGTCGGCCTGCCGTCGTTCTCGGCCTCCACGATTTCCACGAGCACGCCGGGCACCGGGCTGCGGTTGGAACGATACAGGACGCGGCCGGTGCATTGAGGTGCCGCGCGCGTGTTTGCCAGGACGCCGCCGACGAGGCACGCCACCAGCGCCGTGACGAGGAGCGCGGCCAGAACGCGCCGCGCGGGTGCGGGGTTAGTGCGAAGAATCATGTTTCGAAGGCGCGGCGGGCGAGTCAACGTTCGCGCGGAGGATGTTGTCGACTTTGAAGATTTGCGGACGGCGCTCAAGCCACCGTCGCCGCCGCGCCGACGACCTTCACGGCGGCGTCGGTCAGGTCGTTGGCGGTGATCACCGGCAGGCCGCTTTCCTGGATGAGCTTTTTGCCGGCGTCGACGTTGGTGCCTTCCAGGCGCACCACCAGCGGCACGGGCAGGTTGACGGCCTTCACCGCGCCGATGATCCCGCGCGCGATGATGTCGCACTGCATGATGCCGCCGAAGATGTTCACCAGGATCGCCTTCACGTTTTTGTCGGCAACGAGGATCTTGAACGCCTCCGTCACTTGCGACTCCGTCGCGCCGCCGCCCACGTCCAGGAAGTTGGCCGGGTTGCCGCCGTGGTACTTGATGATGTCCATCGTCGCCATCGCCAGGCCCGCGCCGTTGACCAGGCAGGCGATGTCGCCGTCCAGGCCGATGTAGTTGAGGCCGAATTTGCTGGCCTCCACCTCGCGCGGGTCTTCCTCGGCCTCATCGCGCATTCCGGCGATGTCCTTGTGCCGGT
>CAXTOX010000080.1:0-18368 GCA_964245885.1 uncultured Chthoniobacterales bacterium
AAGTACATCGAGCACCAGGACGCCTACAAGAGCATCTACGAATCGCTCACCCACGCCGCCGCCAGCCACGACAGCGCCATCGACCTGCTGCGCATCGACGCCGAAACGCTGGAAGGCGGCGGCGACGCGGTGGCGCGCATCCTGGAAGGCGTGACAGGGATCGTGGTGCCGGGCGGCTTCGGCGAACGCGGCATCGAGGGCAAAATCCAGGCGGCCGGCTACGCGCGCACCAATAAGGTGCCCTACCTCGGCTTGTGTCTCGGGATGCAGGTGGCGACCATCGAGTTCGCGCGGAACGCCTGCGGCCTGGAAGACGCCAACAGCACCGAGTTCGACCGGGAAACTCCGCACCCGGTGATCTCCCTGCTGGAACAGCAGCGCCACGTGCAGGAAAAGGGCGCGTCGATGCGCCTGGGCGTCTGGCCGACCACGCTGACGCCGGGCACCCTGGCGGCGCAGGTTTACGGTCGCCAGGAAATCCAGGAACGCCACCGCCATCGCTACGAGTTCAACAACGAGTACCGCGAGCAAATGACTGATCATGGGTTGGTGATCGCGGGCACCTCGCCCGACGGCACGCTCGTGGAAATGATCGAACTGAAAGAGCATCCGTGGTTCCTGGCGAGCCAGTTCCACCCGGAATTCCTCTCCAAGCCGAACGCGCCGCACCCGCTGTTCCGGGGGTTCATCGGCGCTTGCCTGGCGCACCAGAGTTAGCGCGAGATCGGTGCCGGGGGCGAAGGGCGTAGTTGCAAAAAGCGCCCTTCGGGCGAAATTAGAGAACGCTTTCTCTATGAAACTTTCCCTTCTGCTGGCCCTGTCTGTGGCTTGTGCGGTGACCGCGCTGCACGGCCAAGACATCCCGGCCACTTCCCCTCAACCTGCAACCGCCGACGTACAGCGCGCCTACTTCGCCGGCGGCTGTTTCTGGTGCATGCAGTACGCGTTTGACCGCGTGCCAGGCGTGACGAAGACCGTCGTAGGCTACACCGGCGGCAAGGTCGCCGCCCCGGAATACGAGGAAGTGTCCACCGGCACCACCGGGCACGCGGAATCCATCGAGGTCCAGTATGACCCGGGCAAGGTGATGTACTCACAGCTACTCGACGTGTTCTGGAAGAACATCGACCCCACCCAGCTCAACCGGCAGTTTGCGGACCGGGGCACCCAGTACCGCACCGCGATCTTCTACCGCGATGACACCGAGAAAAACGTCGCGGAAGCCAGTAAGGCGGCACTCGACAAATCCGGCAAGTACGGCAAGCCGATCGTCACGGAAATCACGAAGGCCGGCACCTTCTATCCGGCCGAGGAAGAGCATCAGGAATATTACCGCAAAAACCCTGACCATTTTCAACGCTACGAGGTCGGCTCCGGCCGCGCTGGCTACGTCAAGAAGATGTCGGGAGAATGAGTCCGCTTCAAACACCTTTTAATCCTATGGATAAATCCTCCCTTCCTACCCGTCCCCTGCTTTATTCGGCGACCGGGCTGATCCTTGCCGGAGCAGCTGCGCTGCTGGTCGCCTGCATCGTCCTCGTCAGCGCCCAAGAACCTAACAAACCGGCGGCATCTCCGTCACCCACCTCTTCACCCATGAATCCCACCGCTGCCACCATCAACGACACCGCTCGCCCCACGAAGGACGAACTCAAAAAACGTCTGACCCCGATCCAGTACCGCGTTACCTGCGAGGAAGGAACCGAACCCGCGTTCCACAATGCTTATTGGGACAACCATCGCGCCGGCATTTATGTTGACGTGATCAGCGGAAAGGCGCTTTTCAGTTCGGCCGATAAATTCGACAGCGGCACGGGCTGGCCGAGCTTCACCAAGCCTCTTGCCAAGGAGAACGTCGTCGAGAAGACCGACCGCGCCCTCGGCATGGAACGCACGGAGGTTCGCGCCAAAGACAGCGATGCCCACCTCGGACACGTGTTCGATGACGGTCCGGAAGACAAAGGCGGCATGCGTTATTGCATGAACTCGGCGTCCTTGCGGTTTATCCCGGTCGACAAGCTCAAGGAAGAAGGCTACGGCGACTACCTGCCGCTGTTCGAAAAGGACAGCGCGGCGACCGCCAAAAAGTAGTTTGCACCGCCTCGGCGAGGCCCAGCGATTGACATGCAGGGACGGCTCTTCGAGCCGCCTCTTGCTTTTTCCGGTGGTCAGCGCCCTTGACGCTTTTGCCAGTCGTCGAGAGGGATGCGCGGCATCTTGAAGAAGGCGTCGCGCGTCCGTACGTAATTGCCAGCGCCGTTCATCCGGCCGATGGCGTGCAACTCGTCGGCTTTCACGTAGGGACCCGCCGGGTCGATGAACTCGTCTCGCACGTGGGCAAAGAGCACCTCGCCAATGACGATCCTCGAACGTCCGATTTCGACCGTCGTGACCTCACGGCATTCCAGGCTCGCGGGGGCTTCGGCGATCCGCGGGACCACAATTTGCGTGGAAGGCAGCGTTGTCAGCCCGGCTTCCGCGAGTTCATCGACGCCGGGTGGAAAGTCGATGGCGCAGACGTTCATCGCCTCCGCGATGGCTTCGCTGACCACGTTGATCACGAACTCGCCCCGCGCGCGGATGTTCTGCGCGGTGTCCTTCGGGGTAGGTCGTCCCGACTGCGGGTCCTGCGTGTCCGGACGGTTGGCGACGCCGAGTGTCACCAGGACGGGGTCGACGCAGGCATAGTTGAACGCGCTGAACGGCGCGGCGTTCACGCGGCCGGAGGCATCGAGACTCGTCACCAGCGCGATCGGCCGCGGCGCGACCAACCCGATGATGAGATTGTAGCGCTCGTGCGGCGTGATCGCCGTGAAGTCGTAGTCCGCCACGGGGTTCTCCGGTCAGGCCGGCACCAGCTCTTTTTCTTCGATGAAGGATTCCTGCGGCATGGATTCCTCCAGTTCGTCCTCGACCGTGTTGAGCGGCACAAAGCGTTCGGCGTTGAACCCGTACTCGATGCCGTGGCTGTTCGCTGGGTTGACCAACTCCACGAGGTAGATAGCGGTTTCGCCTTCGGAGTTGCTCAGGCTGACCCCGGGCACGAGGTCGCGCACGATGTAGATTTCGTCCTTCTTTGGAAGTGCTTGGTAGAGCTTCTCGATTCCAAGGGGAAAATTGTCGTCCACGCAGGCGACTTTCTGGCCGGGCATAAACATGTCCGCACTAAAACCCTCACTCCGGCGCTCGGCAAGGGTCATTCCGCGTGCGCCTGGGAGAGCAGCACGCGGTCGATCCCCTTCTGGTTGCGCAGGGCCGGCCCGATGCTGAAGAGGATGAAACCACCGCCGCCGCCCTTTGTGCCGATGGTCCGTTCCAGGCTGATCTGCCGCGCGATCTCGGCGGTGGGCCAGTTGTACCCTTCCCCGAGGCGGTCCAGCGCGATGCTCGGGTAGATCGGCACGCCGCGCGGGTTGACGGCCGGGCTGCGCCACCAACGCAGCAGCGCCGAATAACTCTGCGGGCCGGCGTCCGGCCAGTAGAGCTGCGGCGAGAGGTAGTCCACCCAGCCGTTGCGCATCCAGTTCAGCGGGTCGGCGTAGAGGTCGGCGTATTGGTCCACCCCGGCCTGCACCCCGGCGGGCATCCCCGGACGATAGATCCCGAACGGGCTGACCCCGAACAACACGCCCGACCGCGTGGAGGCGACCGCGTGTTTCAGATCACGGATGAGTTCGTCGATGTTCGCGCGCCGCCAATCCGCCACGTCTTTGTCGCCGCCGGATTCCTTGTAGCGAGCATAGTACGCGGAATCGGGGAACGTCCCCCGCGGCAGACCGCTGCCCGGGTAGGGGTAAAAATAATCGTCCACCACCACGCCGGCCACCGCGTAGCGGCTGACGATGTCCTCCACCACGCGCACGACCTGTTGCCGTGCGGCTGGGTCGCCGGGGTCCATCCACAGCCAGGAACCCACCTTGTGCGTCGCGCCGGGCAGGCGGCGGCTGACGTGTGATTCCGTGCGTGGAGTGCTGCTGATCGACGCCGCGCGGAACGGATTGATCCACGCATGGATCGCCACGCCGCGCCGTTTGCCCTCGGAGATGAAAGTTTCCAGCGGATCGTAGCCGGGGTTGCCGCCCTGCGTGCCGGTTAGAAAACGGCTCCACGGCTCCAACCGCGACGCGTACAATGCGTCGCTCTCCGGGCGGACCTGCACCATCAGGGCGTTCAGGCCGCAACTCGCCGCCGTATCGACCAACTGGCGGATCTGCTCCTGTTGCGCGCTGGCGGGCAGACCCGAACGCGATGGAAAATTCAGGTTGGCCACCGAGGCTACCCAAGCCGCGCGCATCTCTTCGGTCGCCGGTGCCGTTTTCGGAACGAGCGCGGCGGCGAGGCAAACAAACAGGAGTTGGCAGATCGGGGAGCGCATGGCGGAAGTTATGCCACAATCCAGCCCGGCCGGCACGCACCGATCGCGCGGCGACATCGGATTTGACAAGACCGGGCCGTGTTTCTAGGTATGGAGGCTGCGGTGGCGAGATGCGCGTTCGCCCTCCGCTCCTCGCCGTGCGTTACACCACCAGGATCATCGTCCCGCCACGTCTACGGCGGTCGGGAACGCCCGGCGCTTCCGGCGCGGGACCCCGCCCGCAGGCCATCGGCGTGCGCAAATCCCTCGGGTTCACGGACCGCCTCGGCAAGGCCGCTGCCGGGCAGATCGCGGTCGCGGCGGCACACCCGGGTTTCGTCCCGTTCTTCGCGCAGCACTCCGCGCACGGGACGGACGGGGATCGCCGGACGCCGCAGGACACCCTCGCCACCGCCGCGCGTGCGGTGGCCGGAGCGCGGTATCGGCATCCTTGGGGAGCGGATGCCTTTGGCTTGCTTACGCCGCAGGAGGTGGACGAAACCGCCGCGGCCGGTTTCACCTATTTCACCCTTGATCTCGCTCCCCACGCTCGTGGCGACGCCGACGAGATGTCCCCTGACGCTCTCGCCGCCACCGTGGATGCCATGGTGACGAGCGGCGAACTGCCAGACGACTGGGCCGCTCCTTATCTGGACCGCACGGTCGACCTGCCGGGGGTCGAGGGATTGCGGCTGGAAATCGACGCACTCCGCCGCGCCGCCGTGAAGTTTGCCGGTGCCATCCTGCACGGCGTGCGCATGTACGAGACGGTGGTGCGTGCCAACCGCGGCCGCCCTGTCGAGATCGAGGTTTCGCTCGACGGCATCGCTTCGCCGGTCACGGCGGCGGAACACCTCTTTCTCGGCCTGGAACTCGAAGCGCGCGGCGTCCGGCTCACCGGACTGGCATTGCGCATGGCCGATGATACCCCGCTCGCGTTTGACGCCGCCCTAGGTGACCATCTCGCCGTGGCATCGTTCTGCGGGCCGTACAAGTTGAGCTTCAGCAGCGCCATGCACGATCCGGCCCTGGTTCCGGTGATCGGCCGGCGTTGCGGGGACTTGTTGCATTACAAAACGTCCACCGAGAGCTACGTGGAAGCTCTGCGGCTTGCCTGCCGGATGGAGCCGGACCTGTTCAACGCAATCATCGCGGCAAGCGGGATCACGCCGGAGGGGGGTGCCAGCGTCCCCACAGAGCTTCTCCTAGATGAACACAAGACTGCGAACCAGTTGGATCACGCCGCCGACGTGGCGCTTGCCACCGGCTCCGACCAGGCGGGACACTCCTTGAAAACGGCGCTCCTTGAACTCCTCGACCAGCGCGCGGACGTTTATCAGGAGCTGCTGTTCACCCGCTACGAGCGGTTGATCCAAAGCCTGAACGCGGGATAGCCGCTGACCGGCTCCCGGCTCTCGCCGCGGGCACACCGGTGCCTGGAAACGCACGCGAGACAACGGCAGCATTGCCAAGCGCGGACGCGGCGGCGATAGTTTCCGCGTGAAGTTGTCCAAGCGGGGAGAATACGCGCTACGGGCGTTGATCGACCTCGGCATCGCCCAGGAACTCGGGCGTCCCCTGCTCCAGATCAGCGAATTCGTCGAAAAGGAAAAGCTGCCCGAGACCTTCCTCGTGCAGATCCTCGTACAATTGCGCGCCGCCGGCATCATCGAGACCAAGCGCGGAAAGCACGGTGGGTATGCGCTCGCCCGGCCGATGGCGGAGATCAATTTCGGGCAGGTGGTGCGTCTGATCGACGGCCCTCTCGCGCCGATTGCCTGCGTCAGCCAAACCGCTTACGCCCGGTGTACCTGTCCCGACGAAGCCCATTGCGGCCTGCGGATGCTGATGCTGGACGTACGCAACGCCATCGCCAACGTCCTCGACCGGTACACCCTCGCGGACATCGTGGAAGTCACGCTCCGCAAGCTGCGAGGTGACAAGGCAAGTTTCCACCTGGGCGACGTGTGCCCGCTGCCGTTCGGCCTGGACGAACCACCCGCCACGACGCTGCAAGCCACCCGGCGCGTGCGGCAGGTCAGGAAACCGACCGGGAAACCGAGCCTCTGACCGGGTGGGTGAGTTTGTTCTCAGCCCACGCGGCGGTCTACCACGGTCCGTACCTTCCCCGTGCGGGCATTGACTTCGAGGTCCACCGTGTCGCCCCACTCGATGAGAACGGGGTTGACGACGCCGCGCGCGACCATCTCGCCGAGGACAGGCTTTTGTTTGAGGAACGTCTCGACGATCTCCGCTCCGGCGGCGGCACGTTCTTCCTGAGCCATCCCGCTGACGAGCCGGACCGTCAGTTGGTCGCGCAGGTTCCGTTGCGTGACCACCAGTTGGAACTGGCGGATGTCGAACCGTTCACGGTACGGTGCTAGCAGCGCGGCCACCTCGGTGACCGGGACGTTGAAGCTCGCCAGCCGCGCCGATTCTTCCGCCCGGCCGAGCAGCAGGAACTTCCGCTCCGCGGCGTTGGCGGGTTCCACCCATTGCCCCCGGTCACCGGTGGGATAGCGCAGCATCGGCATCAGCCGGCGCGTCAGGTTGGTGAAGATGATCTTCCCCGGCCGGCCGGCCTCGTCGATGGGTTCGTCGGTCTCCTCGTCGATGATCTCGACGGCCGCCGCCCCGTCGAAGACGCGGTGTTCCCCCGGTCCACAGCCCGGATCGGCAAACCCGATCATGCCGCCGTCCACGCTGGCGTAACCGACCGAACGGATTTCCACGCCGGGGAACCGCCCTTGCAGGTAGCGTCGCTGCTCCGCGGTGAACGGCTCACCGGCGAAGAGGATGCGCTTCAGGCGCACGTCGCCCACCCCCTGCTTCTCCATGTGGTCCACCAATCCCATGAGGTGGGTGGGCAACCCGGCCACGACGTTCACGCCGAACGCGCGCACCAGCCGGGTCGCGTCCGGCAGCGGGGCGAAATAGCCGATCGGCAGTTGCAACACCTTCGCGGGCGTCGCCTTCAACGCCTCCAGCACGAGAACGAAGGACGAATACAAGAACCCGGAGGCGAAGAAGTTCGCCACCCGATCACCGTCGGCCAGGCCGGTGCCCTCCAGCGCCCGTGCTTCCAACGCGACCGCCGAGTCCCATTCGTCGTCGTTGAAATAAGCGAACTTCGGCTCGCCGGTGCTTCCGCCGCTGTTCAAGACCAAGCCAAGGGGTACCGGCTCGCTGAGCAGTTCCCTCGGGTCGCGACTGTGCGCCTCCCAGTAGCTTTTCTGTTCGACCATCGGCACGTCAGTCAGCGTCAGCTTTGCGGGCAGGCCGGCATAGGCAGTCCGGTAAAACGGCACGTGCTCACGGGCGAAGGCGAGCAGTTCTTCCGGTGAATAGGTCGTCAAACGAGGTGCGGAGTTCATGGAAAGGATTGTTTGTGTCGTACCAGCGGAGGTTCCCCGCGTAGCGTGAACGCGCTTCACAACGCCGCGGCGAGGTCGCCCACGAACGCGTCGACATCCTGCTCGGTGGAATCCCACGAGCACATCAACCGCGCCGCGCCGCCGGGGCCGACATCATTGTAAAAACGCCAGCCGCGCGTTGCCACGGCGTCGGCAGCCTTGGCGGGCAGGAGCGCAAACACCGCGTTGGCCTGACGCGGGAAAGCTACCTCCACCCCCGGCAGGTCGGCAAGCCGCCGTTCTAGGTAGGCGGCCACGCGGTTGGCGGTTGAAGCGTTGCGCAGCCAGACGCCGTTTTCCAGGAGGCCGACCCACTGCGCGGAGAGGAAGCGCATCTTCGACGCCAGTTGTCCGCTCTGCTTGCAGCGCCGCCGGAAGTTCTCGGCCCGCGCGCGGTCGAAGAACACCACCGCCTCGCCGAACACCGCGCCGTTCTTCGTGCCGCCCAGGCTGAGCACATCCACCCCCGCCCGCCACGTCACTTCGGCCGGCTTCACGCCGAGTGCGGCCACGGCGTTGGCAAAGCGCGCCCCGTCCATGTGGACGGCGAGTCGGAGTTCTCGGGCCACGCCGCCGAGGGTGCGCAACTCTTCCGGGGTGTACACGGTGCCGAGTTCGGTCGTCTGCGTGAGGCTCACCGCACGGGGTTCAGAGCCGTGAAAGCCGTGCGGCGTCTGGCTGCCCTCGCGCAGGGCGGCTTCCGTCAGCTTGCCGTCCGGGGTGTCCACCGGGTGGAGACTCACCCCATGCATGAAAAAACCCGGGGCGCCGCATTCGTCGGTCTGGATGTGGGAGAACCGGTGGCAGATCACCCGCTGGAAAGACTCGCACAGGCTCCAGAGCGAAAGGCAGTTGGCGGCGGTGCCGTTGAAAACGAAGTACACCTCGCACTCGGTCTCGAACACGCCCTGGACCAGTTCCTCCGCGCGGCGCGTCCACGGATCGTCGCCGTAACCTGGCAGGTGGTGCGCGTTGGCCTCTGTCATGGCGGCGAGGACCTCGGGACACATCCCGGCGTTGTTGTCGCTAGCGAAGTGACGGGGACCGGCGGAAGTCATCCGCAAACTATCCGCAGAGCCCCTGGACTTCGCCAGAGGTTCTTTGTCGGAATCGTGCTTCTCAGGAGAATCCGAGTACCGGGTGCGGGCGGTAGGGTTCTTCCAGGCGGCCGATCTGTTCGGGCGAGGGTCTGACCTCCAACGCCTTGAATGCGTCGTCGAGGTGGTGCGCCTTCGTCGCACCGATGATCGGCGCGGTAACCCCCGGCTTGTGCAGGGTCCACGCCAGGGCGACCTGCGCCAGACTCACGCCGATCTCTTGGGCGACCTCGGCCACGCGGTCCACGACAGCGAAGTCGCTGTCCTCGTAGTACATCTGATGGGCGAAATCGTCGGATTTGGCGCGGGTCGTCTCACCCTTGGTGGCCTTGTCGCGGTTGCCCGCGAGGAAGCCCCGCGCCAGCGGGCTCCAAGGGATGATGCCAATGCCTTCTTCCTGGCAAAGCGGGATCATCTCCCGCTCCTCCTCGCGGTACACGAGGTTGTAATGGTTCTGCATGGCCACGAACCGGTGGAAGCCACCCGCGTCGGCCCGGTAGAGGAACTTGGCAAATTCCCACGCCGCCATGCTGGACGCACCGAGGTAGAGCACTTTGCCTTCGTCAACGAGCCGCCCCAGCGCGTCGATCGTTTCTTCAACCGGCGTGCTGCGGTCGTAACGATGGATCTGGTAAAGGTCGACGTAGTCCGTGCCCAAGCGGCGCAACGTGCCTTCGATGGCGTGACGGACGTGCTTGCGGGCGGTGCCGCGTTCGTTGGGCGTTTTACCGGTCGGATTGAAGAGTTTGCTGGCGATCACCACTTGTTCGCGCGGCACAGCCAATTCCTTCAACGCGCGGCCGAGCACCTCCTCGCTGGCACCGTCCGAATACATGTCGGCGGTGTCGAAGAAGTTGATGCCCCCTTCGTGGGCTTGCCGGAAGAACGGCAAGGCGGCATCGTAGTCGAGCACCCAGTCCCGCCACTTCGAGCTGCCGTAGCTCATGCATCCGAGACAGATGCGTGAGACTTGGAGACCTGACTTTCCGAGGGAGGTGTATTGCATGGACACCTCTCTCATTCGCTCCGCGCCGAAAGAACGCGGGTGGCGGGACTGGGTCGATCTACCGATTACCAGTTCTTTGCCCAAAGAGCCACGGCCGCCGAACCGGTCGAAGCCCCGGAAGGATATTGTTTTCCACCGGAGCCGTAGCCGCCGGTCGACCACAAATCGAAGGTCGGATTGTACCCGCTGGTTGCGACGGGCGGCGTACCGCCGGAGTTGACCGCCTCTTGCGCCTTCTGGTTGATCGTAGAATACCCGTAGCAAATGCCGAAAGGGTCAATGATAAAGGTTGTCGTCATCGACGGGGTTGCTGAGCCGGTAGACAACTGTCCAGGTACGAAGTCCATGTAATGCTTCCCGTAAGTTGTCGTCCCGTTGTATCCACTCAGGCATTGGTAGAGATATTCGCAAGAGGTGTTGTACGTGCTCGGGGCAGAAGGTGATGCGCCATCGGTGATTTGCGCGTTCGGCGTATCGGTGATGTCGTTGCGGGGATATGCGCCGTTGTCCGCCTTGTAGCTCTCCAGCGCGGTCGACATCGCTTTGATCTCCGTCTCTGCCCGCGCCAAGGACGCTTTGTAATTCGCGTTGCCAGCGACGTGCAGCAGCAAACCGGCAAGCACCAAGATGATCGAGATCACCGTCAACAGTTCGATGAGCGTGAACGCGGCATTTCGCCTGCCAACTGCGTTCTGTGGGGAGGATGGGCAAATCATTGGGGGAACGTCTGCGTTGTTGTGGTCGTCGTACGAGCAGGTGGATCGATTTGATCCGGGCCAACCTGCCCGTCGGTCCTAACCACCCTGCATCGTCTGAATGATCGTAATTAGCGGCAGGAACAACGCGATGACGATTGTGCCGACGACCACCGCCAGGAAGACGATCATGATTGGCTCCAAGAGCGAGGTCAAACCGGCAACGGCATTATCCACTTCGTCATCGTAGACTTCAGCGACCTTCAGGAGCATCTCGGGCAACTGGCCGGTTTCCTCGCCCACGTCGATCATGCTGATGACCATCGGCGGGAAGATGCCACTGGCCTCCAGCGGCTGCACGATGGATTCGCCTTCCTTCACGCTATCGTGCACCTTGCCGATGGCCTCGCCGACGACGTGGTTGCCTGCCGTCTCGCGGGTGATGTTGAGCGCCTGGAGGATCGGTACGCCGCTGGTCACGAGCGTTCCAAGCGTCCGACTAAAACGCGAGATCGAGCTTTTCCGCACCAAGTCCCCGAAGAGCGGCAGGCGCAACTTGAACTTGTCCAACGCGACCTTGCCACCGGGAGAGGCGGAACAGACCCGGTAGGCCAACACTAGCGCGACCACCGCCGCCCCGATGATATACCAATATGTCTGCACGAACCGGCTCGTCGCAATGACGTACTCGGTCAAAGCCGGCAAGGGCTTGCCACCGAGCATGTCCTTAAAGATTTGCTCGAACTTCGGTACGATGAACACCAGGAGGAACCACATGATCACCACGGCGATGGCCAACACGATGACCGGGTAGAACATCGCCGCGACCACCTTGTTCTTGACCTTCTGTGCTTTTTCCTGGAACTCGGCCAGGCGGATGAGCACGAGTTCGAGCACGCCGCCGACCTCGCCGGCTTTCACCATGTTGATGTACAGCTTGTTGAAAATCTTCGGGTGCTGCGCGAGTCCCTCGGAGAACGTGCTGCCGCCCTGCACCGCGTCGCTGAGCTTTGCGATGGTGGCCTTGAGCACGGGGTCGCGCTCCTGTTTTTCGAGCACCATCAGGCCGCGCAGCAGCGGCAGGCCGGCGTCGATCAACGTGGCCAATTGCCGAGTGAAAACCATCAGGATTTTCGGTTTGACGGCTTTATTCGCCACCCTGGCACCGCGCTTCCTGGCGGCGGCAGGAGCTTTCGAGGTCGTCTTCGCGACCGCCGTGCTCTTCTTCGTTTTCGCACCGCCACCGCTCTTGCCCTCCTCGTAAACGCTGGTCGGAAAATAACCCGCCTGCCGTAACTGCCCGACGGCGTCGTTGGTGTTGGAAGCTTCGATCAGGCCAACAGATTCTTGTCCGCGGGCATCCAGGGCGACGTAGTTAAATCTTGGCATATTCCAGGGGGTGGACGCCCCTAGTCAGTAATGCTTGTGGACACCGGGGTTGTCGACATAAATTTCGGGCTGCCAAACCGATGGTCAGGTGTATTTCAGCACTTCTTCGATGGTGGTGTCGCCATCGTAAATACTCCGCAAACCGTCCTCGCGCAGCGTCACCATTCCCAGTTCCACGGCCTTTTGCTTGATGACAATGGACGGCGCGCGCTGGTTGACCAATTCGCGGATCGGGTCCGTGATTTCCAGCAGCTCGTAGATGCCTTTGCGTCCCTTGTAACCGGTCTGGTTGCAAGCGTCGCAACCGATGCCGTAGTAAAAGTTTTTGTCGCCGATCTCGTGCGCGGAAAGGCCCATCTGCATGAGCAGTTCCTCCTTGGGTTCGTAGGCCGTGCGGCAGTTGGTGCAAATTCTCCGGATCAGACGCTGGGCCAGGATGCCCTCCAGGCTGGAGGAGATCAGGAAGGGTTCCACGCCCATGTCCACCAACCGCGTGACCGCCCCGGCGGCGTCGTTGGTGTGCAGCGTGCTGAACACGAGGTGCCCCGTCAGCGAAGCCTGGATCGCGATCTGCGCCGTCTCCAGGTCGCGCGTTTCCCCGACCATGATGCGGTCGGGGTCCTGACGTAAAAACGCCCGCAGCACGCGGCCGAAGGTCAGACCGATGTTCTCGTTGATGGGCACCTGGATCAGGCCTTCGATGTCGTACTCGACCGGGTCTTCCGCCGTGAGGAGCTTGCTCTCGACGTTGTTGATCTTGCGCAGGCAGGCGTAGAGGGTCGTCGTCTTGCCCGAGCCGGTCGGACCCGTGACGATGAAGATGCCGTTGGGCTTCTCGATCGTTTTGATCAGGTAGTTGAAGATGTAGGGAGGCATGTTCAATGCCTCCAGGTCGAGGTTGACCGAGGAGCGGTCGAGCACGCGCAGCACGACGCTTTCCCCGTACTGGGTCGGCAGCGTGGAAACGCGCAGGTCCACGGCGCGGTCGGCGATGTTGCGCTGGATGCGGCCGTCCTGCGGCAGGCGGCGTTCGGCGATGTTGAGATTCGCCATGACCTTCACCCGCGAGATGACCGGCAGCGCGAGGTGCCGGGGTGGCGGGGCCATCTCGTAGAGCGCGCCGTCCACCCGGTAGCGGATTTTGAACTCGTACTCGAAAGGCTCGAAATGAATGTCGCTCGCCCGGTCCTGGATCGCCTGGTAGAGGATCAGGTCCACGAAGCGGATGATCGGTGCCGCGTTGGCCTCGTTGGCAATGTCGCCCTGGTTCGGTCCGCCTTCGCCGTACTGCGCGCCGAAATTGCTCATTTCCTTGAGCACCTCGTCCATGTTGGCCATGTCGGCCCCGTAGTATTGGCTCAGCCGCTCCAAGATCTGGTACGTCGGCGCGACCACCACCTGAATGTCCCGCCCCAAGGCGAAGCGCAGGTCGTCCGCCACCTGGGAGTCGAGCGGATCGAGCAGCGCGGTGACGATGGCTTCGCCCAATTGCCCGATGGGCAGCGCGCCGTGCAGGCGCGCCGTGCCGCCGGGGATCAGGCGCTGGATGTCCACCGGCACCTCGTAGTTGGCCAGCTTAACGTAGTCCGCGCCGATAGAATCTGCGAGCGTTTGGTAATACCCATCCTCGTCGGTCAACTCGTAGTCGGTCATGACCTGGAGGAGCGTTTTCCCCGAGTTCGTGATCTCCGCGAGGATGTCCTCCGTCTGGGCGCGTTGGACGATACTTTGTTCGACGAAGAGGTCGAGGATCTGCTGGTCGGTAGTCATGGGAGGAAGGCAGAAGGCAGAAGGCAGAAGTCCAGAAGGCAGAAGAAGGTAAACGCTGGGGATTTACCTGCCAGGGTCCTTGTCAAATTCAGTTCTGACTTCTTCCTTCTTCCTTCTGCCTTCCTTTCAGGCGGCGGAAGCGACCGGGTCGCGCCTGCGCAGGAGCTGCTCGGCGACGTTCATGTCCTGGGCGCGGGCCAGGACCTCGTTCCGGCTGATGAGGCCGCGATGATGGAGGTCGACCATGTGCGATTCCAGGGACACCATGCCGTACTTGCTGCCGGTGTGGATGTCGTTGGAGAGGCGGAAGGTCTTGTTCTCGCGCATCAACGCGGAGATCGAAGGGGTATTGACCATCAGCTCAAAAGTCGCCACGCGCCCTGGACTGTCCATCCGGGGAACCAGGAGCTGGCTCAGGACCGCTTTAAGGTTGGCGGCGAGCTGGATGCGGATCTGCTCCTGCTGGTTCGCGGGGAACGCGTCGATGATGCGGTCCACAGTCCGCGCCGCTCCGGTGGTGTGCAGCGTCGAGAAGACGAGGTGGCCGGTTTCCGCCGCCGTGATGGCGGCTTCCATCGTTTCGAGGTCGCGCATTTCCCCGACGAGGATCACGTCCGGGTCCTGGCGCAGCACCCGCTTGAGCGCCTCGCTGAAGGTCGGCACGTCTACGCCGACCTCGCGCTGGTTCACGAGGCTCTGCTTGTGGGTGTGGTAATACTCGATGGGATCTTCAATCGTGACGATGTGCAGCCGCGAGCGCGCGTTGATCACGTCGATCATGCTGGCCAGCGACGTGGATTTCCCCGAGCCGGTCGGCCCGGTCACGAGGATCAAACCACGGGGCAGATGGATCAACTCGTGCATCGCGGCAGGCAACCCGATCTCCTCCATGCTGAGGATGCGTCGGGGGATCAACCGGGCCACCATCCCGACGGAACCCCGCTGCAAGAACAGGCTGATGCGAAAACGCGCGTCCTCGCGGAACGCCAGCGCGAAATCCACCCCGCCGTCCGCGAACAGCTTCTTAATGTGTTCTTCCTTGGCGATGCTGCGCACGCCCTCCTCGGTGTCGGCGGCGCTCCAGACCGGCAGTTCCAGCTTCACGATCTGACCGTCGAGCCGGATCGCCGGCGGCGAACCCGCGCTGATGTGCAGGTCTGAACTGCCCTCTTCAAGCACGAGCCGCAAGAGGTCTTCGACGGGAGTCATGCGAAGGCAGAAGTGAGAAGGCAGAAGGTAGAAGGAGCAGAGAGAGGGAACAAGAAATCGAAAGCGAAGGTTGGTAGCCGGGTCTTCATTCTATTTTCTCCTTCTACCTTCTGCCTTCTGACCTTCCGCCTTTAAGCGGCGTCTCCCATCGTAGCACTGACCACCTCCTCCGCCGTCGTCGAGCCGGAAAGGACCTTGCGCACGCCGTCCTCGCGGAGAGTCCGCATCCCGAGTTCCCTCGCACGCTGGCGGAGCTGCATCGTCGAGAGACGGTCGTTGATCATGAAACGCACCTCGTCGTTGATCTCGAACACCTCGAAAATGCCCATGCGCCCGCGGTAACCCTTGTGGCGGCAGTTGTCACAGCCCACCGCGCCCATCGGATGCGCGTGGTCCATCTGGCTTTCCTCGATGCGGAGGGCGTGAAGTTCGCCCTCGGTGAGTTCCGCCGGCTGCTTGCATTGGCCGCAAAGCTTGCGCACCAGCCGCTGGGCCATGATGGCGCGGATCGACGTGGCCACGAGGAAGGGCTTGATGCCCATGTCCACCAACCGGGCCACGGCACCGGGAGCATCGTTCGTGTGCAGCGTGCTGAACACGAGGTGCCCCGTCAAACTGGCGTTGATGGCGATGGAAGCCGTCTCCAGGTCTCGAATCTCGCCGATCATGATGATGTTCGGCGCTTGCCGGAGCATCGAACGCAACGCCGCCGGGAACGTCATGCCGATATCGGCGTTCACCTGCACCTGGTTGATGCCGGACATCTGGTACTCCACCGGGTCCTCGACCGTGATGATCTTACGGTCGGACCGGTTGATGTAGTTCAGACACGCGTACAGCGTCGTCGTCTTGCCCGAGCCGGTCGGGCCGGTCACCAGCAGGATGCCGTCAGGCAGCGTGATGAGACGCTCGAAAACCGCCTGATCGTCCGTGAGGAAACCGAGTTCGGGCAAGCCGAGCGAGAGGCTCGACTTGTCGAGGATTCGCATGACGACGCTCTCGCCGTGGTTGGTCGGGATGGTCGACACGCGCAGGTCGATCGCCTTTTTGCCCATCTTCACCTGGATGCGGCCGTCCTGCGGAAGGCGCTTTTCGGCGATGCTCATGGTGCCGCTCATGATCTTGAGCCGGCTGACGATGGCGCTTTGCAGCTTCTTGGGCGGGTTCTGCATTTCCTGGAGCACGCCGTCGATGCGGAAGCGCACGCGGAAGCGTTTCTCCAGCGGTTCCAGATGGATGTCGCTGGCACGTGTCTTATAGGCCTCCAGCAGCAGGAGCGATACGAGCTTGATGATGGCGGAATCCGCCGAGTTGCCCTCGTCGGTGTTGGCAGCCATCAGGTCGACGCCAGACAGTTCCTCGCTCGCGCCGATGGACCCGAGCAGCACGTCGCCCGCCTCCTCGGCGCTGCCGTAGTATTTGATGAGCGCCTGCTTGATTTGGTCGGGCGTCGAACAAACCATCTCCATCTCGCGCTTGAGCAGGAAGCGCAGGTTGTCCAGCGTGTCGAAGTCCAGCGGGTCGCTGATGGCGATGACGAGCACGTCGTCGTTCATCGTGACGGGCACCGCCTTGTAGCGGTACGCCTTGTCGCGCGGGATCAGGTCGATGATCTCCGGCTTGACGAGCACCTGCGAGAGTTCGAAAAACTCCATGTTGGAGGCCGCCGCAAGGGTACGCGTCACGTCCTCCTGGGTCACGTAACCGAGGGAGGTCAGCGCATGGACGACGCTGGTATCGTCCTGCGCGGCGCGTTCCTGCCCTTCGAAGGTTTGATCCTTCGTGATGAGAGAGGCTTCCTGGAGAAGCTCCAGGATGTAGGCTTCGTTGGGGGTCACCTCGGAGAAAGAGAAGTGGAAGAAAAGGAACCGGCAGGAAGCGCCGGCTGCCGACCGAAGATAGGGATTGCGCCGACGGGTGTCAACGGACGCCCGGGGTGAATTCTTGCGGGCGGCCCGTTGCCACCGACCCCGGCCAAGAGTCGCGCCTATCCTACCGGCGGCGTTTTCTTTCCCTGTGCCGCCATCGCCGCGTTCACCATGTCCAGGAGCTTCTGCTTGGTCGTCGCCTTCGGGGGCGTCGGACGCAGGCTCAAGGCAAACATCGAATTCAACCGCTCGCACTCTTGGATGACGCGCTCGGCGGCCGGCCCGAGCTGATGACGCTCGGTTTCAAAATGGGCAAGCTCCTCGTCGTCGAGCGCGCCGAGCACGTACAGCCGTGCCTTGCTCTCAAAGGCCTCAGAACTCATCTCTCATCCCTCGTAGGGCCTCGCTGATTTTTTTCAAACCCAGTTCGAGCCGGGTCTTGATCGTGCCGAGCGGGATACCGGTCTTTGCCGCGATTTCCCGCTGGCTCATGCCATGATAAAAGGCCATGTCGATGGCCTCGCGTTGCGCGGGCGGCAGGTTCTTGAGAATGCCGAGGATCAAGCGGCGCGTGTCGGAGACCTCGATATCGTCCTCCGTCGAGTTGTGCACCCACGCTTCGGGCTGCTGCTCGGTTTCGTTCTGGAGCCGCTCCTCCGCGCGGGCGTAGGCCTGCTTCTTGCGCAGCCGGTCGATGGAACGCCGCCGCGTGAGCGTGACGATCCAGCCCAGCGGTTTGCCTTTTTGCGCGGAGTAGTGCGCCGCCTGGTTCCAGATCTCCATGAAGATTTCTTGGAGCAGGTCGTCCGCCTCGGCATCGTTGTGGATGACGCCCATGATCAGCGATTTCAAGATGCCGCTGTAGCGGTCGTACAGCGCCTCCAACGCCTCGGGCGCACGCTCTTGGATCTGCGCCATCAATGTTTCGTCGCCGATGGGGGTAGGCTCCGGCGCGGAGAGAGTCTGAGCTTCCATAGAAATGCGGTAAGGCGGTAGACATAAACGCAATTTCTATGGTTGGAAAGCAGGACCTCACAGCAGCATCGGCGCATTGGGATGGGTTGGATGCCTTTCGGCCATAAGGGACTCAACGGATGTCCTCGGGGCAATCCCTCTAAGCCCGCATCGGGAGCATTCCCTAATGTTGTCGAAAGCTTGTCCGCGAGCGGATGAAGGAATTCTGCACGTTTCCGCTTTCAACTCTGCGGCATCGTGCTCCATCTTCTCCCGTTCATGGCTACCCTCAACAAACAGTTTCCCCGCCTGCTGCCCGAGCCGATCAAAAAGAACGCCCGCGTGGCGGACCTGATCGACACGACCTTCAAGGCGTACAACGCCGCCCGTCTGGGCGAGGCGTGCCGGTTGTTCGTGGAAAAGATGCTCGCCGAGGACGGCACCGTCGGCATGACCCTCACCGGTGCCTTGACTCCCGCCGGACTCGGGCGCGCGGCGATCGTCCCGTTGATGAAGGCCGGGTTCGTAGACTGGATCGTGTCCACCGGCGCGAACCTCTACCACGACTTGCACTACGGCTTGGGCATGGAACTGTTCGCGGGCTCGCCGTTCG
>CAXTOX010000081.1:0-9083 GCA_964245885.1 uncultured Chthoniobacterales bacterium
TGCCGCTGACCCGCGAGGAAGTCGTGGTGGCCAAGGAAGCGCACGTCACGGGTGCCGTCCGCCTGCACAAGACCGCCGAAGCCGAGACGCAGAACGTCAGCGAAACGGTGCGCAAGGAAGACGTGGAAGTGCTCCGCGACGGCAAGACTGTGACGGAGACCGACACCACGCGCAAATAACGCGCAAGGCAGCGTCAAAACTCGATGGCGGCAGGCCCCCGGACCTGCCGCCGTTTCGAGATGGGCGGCGTCCGCGCCGGAAGCCAGGATTTCCCCTTGTGGAGCCGTGCGCCTTTGTTTTCACTTGCGCGCCGGGCGGTACGGTGGAACCTCCCTCCGCTAGCCCTTGGAAATCCACCATTCACCCAGTGCGCTCGCAAACCTCGGGCCGGCGTACCTGGCTATCGGCGTCTTCGACGGCGTACACCTCGGCCACCGCGCCGTCATCGGCCGGGCGGTGGACGACGCCCGGCGCGAACCCGGCTCGGCGGCGGTCGTCGTCACCTTCGACCCGCACCCGCTCCGCGTTCTGCGCCCGGACGCCGCCCCGCGGCTGCTGACCTCCACGCGGCACAAGTTCCAGTTCTTCGCCGGCCTCGGCGCGACGCACTGCCTCGCGCTGCCGTTCGACACGAAGTTCGCGGCGACGGCCCCGGAGACGTTCATCACGGAGCTGGCGGAGGCGGCGCGGCCGTTGCGCGAGGTCTGCGTCGGGTTCAACTGGACCTTCGGACGCGGCGGCGCGGGCAACCTCGACCTGCTCACCCGCCTGGGCGAACGCCACGGCTTTGCGGTGGTCGGGCTGCCGTCGGTGGTCGTGGATGGGCAGACGGTCAGTTCGACGCTCATCCGGCAGGCGGTGGAAACGGGCGACCTCGCGCAGGCAGCGCGCTTTTTGGGACGGGAGTTCGCCATCCTGGGTACGGTGGTCGCGGGCCGGCAGTTGGGCCGGCAGTTGGGCTTTCCAACCGCCAACCTCGCCGCGCACAACGAACAATTCCCGCCCAACGGCGTCTACGCGGTGGAGGCGGAATGGCGCAGGCAAAGATACCCCGGCGTGGTGAACCTCGGGTTTCGCCCGACGGTGGCAGAGCCGGGCGGCGAACGGCTGCTGGAGTTGCACCTGTTCGACTTCGAGCAGGAGATCTACGGTGAGGACCTGGAGGTGCGCTTCCGGGCGTTCCTGCGGCCGGAACGGAAGTTCGCGGGCGTGGAGGAACTCCGGGCGCAGATCGCACATGACGCGGAACAGGCCCGCACGGTGTGGTCCGCCGGTCCCGGGGGTAACGTGTTGATTTAACACAGAGGACACGGAGGGGCACGGAGACCGGAGGAGACAGAAAAAGAAAGGAAGGGCAGACAAAAAACTTCTCTCTTTTTTGCCTTTCCTCCTCTGGTCTCCGTGCTCCTCCGTGTCCTCTGTGTTCAATCAACACGTCTTGCTGTCACGCGCGTGCATCTACACGGCCATCTCGGCGGCGTGGTGGTCTTCGGACAGGGAGAAATGGCCGGTTTCCAGCAGCACGAGGATGGTCTTGAAGAACTTCATCTCGCAATACGGCAGCCGCTGGCAGAGTTCCTCCAGCGACATGACCGAGCTGTAGCACGTCTGCCAGATCGCTTCCGCCACCGGCTGCAGGCCCGCCTGCGCGTCCGGCCAGTCGAGGTTGAGCTTTTCGCGCCGCAACTGCCGGGTGGGATCGGGCACGTCGTCGAGCATCCCCTTGAATTCATCCCGGTATTGCAGCGCCGTGATGAGCAGGTCGGTCGGGTTGCGGCGGATGGGGGGATCGTCCTGCATCCCGGTTTTCTCACAGTCCGCGATGGAGAACGAAAACGTCCCGCTGAGTTTTTCGTGCAGGAACAACTGCCAGAACGCCTCTTCCCCCGCCAGATGATAATACCGGGCGTGCTTGGTCTGGCCGTCCTCGAAAAAGAACGTGGCGATGGTCTCCTTACCCTCGTCCACGACCGACAACTCGCCCGTCTGCGCCGAGTTAAGGATGGTCTGGTAGATCGTGACCATGTCGAAGTTCGCCAGGTTGCCGCTGAGTTCCAGGCAGTTGCTCTGCACGAAGGCCAGGTCGGTGATCTTGGTCATCTGACTGGCGATCTGCTGGCTCATGTAATAAAAGAAGGCGGGCACCCGGCGGATCAGCTCCGGGAAGTCCTTCTTCTTAAAACGCTGGATGCTGACGGGCTCGCAGGAGCGAATCGTGTTCTTGCGCGGGACGCCGCTGAGCGTTTCAGTCTCTCCGAACATGTCGCCGCGCGACAGGTAGCTGACGGGGGTGTTTGACGAATAGCCAGAGGACTCGTGGACGACCTCCAAGGTGCCGCGGTTGATGATGTAGATGGCGTCGCTCTCCTCGCCCGCTTGGCAAACCGTGACGGCCTCTTCCAAGTGGAGCGTTTGCGACAGCTCACCGATGGCCTTCAATTCAATGGGCCGCAACGAGGTGATGAAACTGAAAAAGTCGCTCTTGGACATGCGCGGGCGTTCCGCCGGGCGGAGTGGCATTAGAAAAAAGCAGGAAGCAGTCCAAACAGAAAGGTGGAACTCACATCCCCGGAGGGATTTTTTGCCCGATCCAAGTGGGTGAACGCTGAACGGGTCCGACGAATTCTCACTTTTGAGAGCAAGTTTGGCGCTCAGACCAGCGTTCGCGCCAGACCCGTCAACGTTCGTCCGAGATCCATGATCTGCTCGAGCTGGTGCCGGGCGGTGACGGTCAACCGCAGGCGCGCCGTGCCCCTGGCCACGGTCGGGTAACGGATCGCCGGGGCGAAATACCCCTTCTTTGCCAGACCGGCGGATAGCTCCACCGCGTCCGCCTCGTGACCGACGATCCACGGGAAGATCGCGCTGCCGCCGGGCCGGGCGCGGAGCTGCACGCCTTCCGCTGCCGCCGGGGGCGGGGGAAGCTGCGTGGCGAGGAGCCGGATGTTCTGCCACAACGCCAGCCGGCGGCGTTCGCCCTCGTCGGTTTCGAGGAAATCGACCGCCGCCTCGGCCGCCGCCGCCAGCGCGGGAGGCTGCGCCGTCGAATAGATGAAGGGCCGCGCGCGGTTGACGAGCAGGTCGATGAAGCTGCGCCGTCCGCAAAGGTAGCCGCCGCTGACGCCCAGCGCCTTGCTGAGCGTGCCCATGAGGATGTCCACGCGGTCGGCCACGCCGAGTTCGTGCGCCAGCCCGCGACCGTGCCAGCCGATCACGCCGACCGCGTGCGCCTCGTCCACCAGGAGCATCGCGCCGTGGCGGGATTTGAGTTCCACGATCTCGGCGAGCGGGGCGTGGTCGCCGTCCATGCTGAACACCGCTTCCGTGACGACGAGCACCCGCGCGTCGGGGTGTTCGCGCCGGGCCCAGGCAAGGTGGTCCTCCAGCTTGGAAAGGGTGTTGTGCGGGAAGACGCGCAGGATCGCACCGCTGGCCCGGGCGGCGTCCACCAGGCAGGCGTGGCAGAGCTTGTCGAGGATGAGCACGTCGTGCGCGTCCACCAGCGTGCCGATGGCTCCCCAGGCCGCCGCGTAGCCGCTGGAAAACGTCAGGGCAGCGTCCTTGCCTTTGAAGCGGGCGAGCTTCTCCTCCAGGCTGGTGTGCGCGGGCCGGGTGCCGCTGACCAGCCGCGACGCCCCCGCGCCGACGCCCCAGCGGTCGATGGCGGCCTTGGCGGCCTCGCGCAAGATCGGATCGTCGGCGAGGCCGAGGTAGTCGTTGGAGGCGAAATTGACGAGGCGGTTGCGCGACGCCATCTCGACGGTGCCGTCGGGCGACGCGCTCATCTCGCGCAGCCGCCGGTGCAGCGAGCGGGAACGCAGGGTGTCGAGTTCGCTTTGGAAGGGATCGTCCATCGGGATTGTTCAAAAAGGAGACAACCGGAAAGTGTCGGCGTTCACTCGGGAAATCACCCGATTTCCAACCGCGAGCCACTCGTGCAAGATGGCGTGGCATGGATGCTGCACACAGACAGAACTACTTTTCCGATCCATTGCCCCATGCCTGCCAACCTTCTCCGCGCCGCTTTCGCTTTCGTCCTTCTGCGTTACCGCCCGTTCCGGGCGATGTCTCGCGGACTCGGCGCTGCCTTCTGCCTTCTGCCTTCGCTCTGCCCCGCCGCCAGTCTGTACCAGGACGGCGCGGGCGCGCGGGCCAAGGCGATGGGCGGGGCGGGAACTGCCGTGGCCGACGATCCGCTCAGCGCGCTCTTCGACAACCCGGCCGCGCTCGGCAGCCTCGACCGTCCGACGGCGCAGCTCGACATCGACGGCGCGTTCGAGCACGGCACCTTCCACAACCGCGCCAACGCCCACGCCACCGGCGACGCCGCCGGGGCCATCGGCGAGTTCGCCGCCAGCCTGCCGCTCGGACCGGTGCGGCTGGCCATCGGTTTCAACCCGGACATGGCGGTGCACGCCCGCTGGCACTACGAGGACGCCCCCGGCGGCGCGGACGGCGCGACGAGCTACGGGTTCAACGCCAACCAGTCCGAAATTCTGCTTTTCCGCACGGCGGCAGGCATCGGCTGGCAGGTCACGCCGCAGTTTTCCGTCGGCGCGAGCGTCGGCCTGCTCTACAATGAAAACCAGCTCCAGACGCCCTACGTTTTCCAGAAGCAGCCGACGCTGCGCACCGTGAAGACCCTTCTTGACCTGCAAACGGACGGCTTCGGGGTGGACGGCCAGTTCGGGCTGCGCTGGCAGCCGGCGCGTGCGTGGACGTTCAACCTCGCGTACACGACACCCTCGCGGGTTGAGACCCACGGCAAGGCCAGCGGCAACGCCGGCGTGCAGTTGGCCAACCTCGGGTTGGGGGCGGCGCGGCCGGATTTTGAATACAGTGCGCAGGTGATCAACGCGTTTCCCGGCACGCTCAGTGCCGGGCTGGCGTGGCAGGCGCGCCCGGGGTTGACGCTGGCCGGGCAGTTCGACTGGATTCACTGGAGCGGGGCGTTCACCTCGCTGCCGGTGCGCCTGACGAGCGGCAACAACGTCGACCTCAACGGACTGGTCGGCGGGTTCCGGCTGGACGACGACATCCCGCTGCGCTGGAGCGACCAGTACGTGGGAAGGGTGGGGGTGGAACAGGCGTTCGGCCCGCGCTGGACGGTGCGCGCCGGTTATTCCTACGCCAACAACCCGGTGCCCGACGACACGCTGACCCCGTTGACGGCGGCGATCACCGAGCACCTGTTGACGGCGGGCGTGGGCTACCGGGTGGGCCGGTGGCGTTTCGACGCGGCGTACCAGTGGTCGGTGCCCGCAACGGCGCGCGTTGGCCGCAGCGGTCTGGCGGCGGGGGAATACTCGAACAGCGTCACGAGCGTGTACATCCAGCAGGTGAGCCTGTCGGCGCGAGTGGAGTATTGAGGGAGGATGCGGCTCAAGCCGGTGCGATCTCTGGCGTGCCGCGTGCCGCGTGCCAGACCCGCGCTATCTCAACAAGCTGGCGGGTATGATCCACGCGGTAAACAATCCGGTACGGCCTGAAGATGATCTCTCGGATGTGCCGCAGACGACGTTCGGGAACCACCCGGCCGATCTCAGGCTGCTCCTGCAACACGTCAGCGTGGGCAATGAGGCGCACGGCAAAGGATTGGGCGCGCTGCGGGCTGTCGCGGGAAATGTATCGAATGATGTCTTGAAGATCGTCGCGGGAGGCCGGAGACCAAATCAGTTGGTAAGCCATGAAGCGAGCTGCCGCTTGAGTTCCTCGTGCGGGATGCCCTCTCCACAGTCGAGCTGGTCAAACCCCTTCTGGATGGCGGCGAGAAAGTCTACTCGCCCGGCAATCTCATCCAGAGAGGCGTCGTCGGGAAGCTCGCCGATGGCATCGAGCACAAGTTCCTTCTGTGTCATAGATGAACAGACTACGTACTCCTGAGATGTGTGACAAGCCCCGGGTGAACTCGGTACGCCGCCCGGAACTCACGGCTTGAGCCACACGTCCTGGTACGGATGGAAGTCGAACAGGTTGTCGTCCCAACCCTGCACGCTCGGCGCGATCAAATACGGGTTCGTATAAAAATACAGCGGGATCACCGGCGCGGCGTCGAGCAGAATCGTCTCGGCCTGGTCGAAGTCGCGGTTGCGCGCGGCGGGATCGGTGTCGCGGTGGGCCTGCGCGAGGAGCCGGTCGTACTCCGGGTTGGCGAAACCCGTGTTGTTGTTCAGCCCGTTCTTCACGAAAAGCTCCAGGAACGCCAGCGGGTCGAGGTACGTCGCGATCCAGCCCGCGCGGGCCATCGTGTAGTTCATCGACTTGCGGTCGTTGAGGTACACCTTCCATTCCTCGTTGCGCAGGTTCACGGTCACGCCCAGTTCCTTTTTCCACATCTGCTGGACGGCCTCGGCGATCTGCTCGTGCACGTCCGACACGTTGAACAACAGGTCGAACGCCGGCAGCCCCCCGCCTCCCGGATGGCCCGCCTCGACGAGGAGCTTGCGCGCGCCCTCGGGATCGTACGGCACGGGATGAGAGCACGCGTAGCCGTCCAGGCCCGGCGGCACGTAGCTGCTCGCGGGCGGCTGACCCGCGCGCGTGATGTTCTTGACGATGCTCGCGCGGTCCACGGTCATGGAGAGCGCGCGCCGCACGCGCGGGTCGTCCAACGGGGCTTTGGTGATGTTGAGCATGAAATAATAGCTGCCCATGTACGGCGGTGCCCGCAGGAGTTCGGGGTGGTCGCGGCGGTACGCGTCGATCTTGGCCGGCGGGATCGTGCTGGGATAAGTCTTGTGAAGCTGCCCAGCGGTGAAGGCGCGTTCCTCGACATCGTTTTTGTCGATGGGATAAAAGTCGATCTCGTTGAGGCGGGTGTGCGCGGCGTCCCAATATTGCGGATTTTTTTTGACTGTGATGCGCTGATTGATCTTCCATTCGGTGAGCACGAACGGGCCGTTGCCCACGAAGGAGTCGGGCAGGGTCCAGCGTTGGTTGCCGCGGTCGTCGAAGGCCCCGGTTTTCTCAATGGCGGGCAGGTAGACGGGGTACCACGTGCGGCCGGCGATGAGGTTGAGGAAGTACGCCGTGGGACCCTCCAGGTCCACGCGCAGGGTGTGATCGTCGAGCGCGTGGACGCCGACTTCCTCGAAGTCGGTCAGGGTGCCGTCGTTGTATTTCTGCCCGTTCCTGAGCACCCATAAGAAATAGGAAAACTCCGCCCCGAGTTTGGGCGAGAGCGTGCGCTTGAAGCTGTGGACGAAGTCGGCCGCGGTCAGGGGCGCGCCGTTGCTCCACTTCGCCTCGGGGCGCAGGTGGAAGGTGTACGACAGCCCGTCAGGGGAAATTTTCCACGATTGGGCCACTCCGGGAACGGGGTGGAGGTCCTTGCCGTCGTAGTTGACGAGCGGTTCGTAGAGGGCGCGCTCGATGTTGGATTCGGGGATGCCGGCGGTGGTCTCGGGGTCGAGTTCGCGCGGTTCGGAGCCGTTGCCCAGGTGGAGAATCCCGTCGCGGTTGCCCTGCTGGACCGGGGTGAGGCCGGGATGGCGGGAGCAGGCGGAGAGGAAGACCATCGACGCGAACAGGAGAAATCGGCGCATAGCGGAAGTGCGGAGTGGCAAAAGGCAGGAAACCAGAAACGATGACACGACCGCAAGACGGAATGCCGACGTGACGCGACGTGAAGTGCCAGCCCGAGCGAAATTCCCGGTTTCCATGTGGCCAACCCCGGCGTAGTTTGCGGGCCTTTTGTCCTATGAAGAAAGTCGGCATGATCTCCCTTGGTTGCGCGAAGAATCTCGTTGATGCCGAGATCATACTCGGCAGTGTGCGCGCGCAGGGCATGGAAGTTACCGCTTCGGCTGAGGACGCGGACGTGCTCATCGTCAACACCTGCGCGTTCATCGACTCCGCCAAGGAGGAATCCATCGAGGCCATCTTCCAGGCGCACGAGTCGCGCGGCCTGCGCCGCCGTCCGGGCCAGAAGATCATCGTCAGCGGCTGCATGGCGCAGCGGTTTTCCACGGAACTGAGCGTCGAGATGCGCGAGGTCGATGCGTTCATGGGGCTGGATCAGGTCGCGCAGGCGGGCGAGATCGTCAGGAGTGTCCTCGCACGCACCGAGGCAAGCGCCGCCGTCGTGCCAACGTTTTGCGGGCCGCTCGTCAAGGAAGCCGAGAGCCTCGAAACACTGGAGCCGCTCAACCTCGTCACGCGCGGCTCGCGCTACCTCCCCGACTGGGACACGCCGCGTTTCCGCCTGACGCCCGCGCACACGGCTTATGTCAAGATCGCCGAGGGGTGCAACCACCCGTGCAGTTTTTGCGTGATCCCGCAGATGCGCGGACGGCACCGTTCGCGCACCATCGAGAGCGTCGCGCGCGAGGTCCGCGCGCTGGTCGCGGAAGGGGTGAAAGAAATCTGCCTCATCAGCCAGGACACGACCTATTTCGGCATGGACTTGTGGCAGCAAAAGGCCGGGCCGCGCCAGCCGGTGGATTCGCAACGCGGGCCGACTCTGAGCCGCTTGCTCGACGAACTCGGCGCCATCGAGGGAGATTTCTGGGTGCGGCTGCTCTACACCCACCCGGCGCACTGGAGCGACGAACTCATCGCCGCCATCGCGCGCAACGAACGCGTCGCGCGCTACGTCGACATGCCGCTCCAACACATCCACCCGGACATGCTCAACCTCATGCGCCGCGAGACCTCGCGCGAGCACATCGAGGATCTGATCGTGCGCCTGCGCGCGGGCATCCCGGGGCTGGCGTTGCGGACGACGTTCATCACGGGCTTCCCCGGCGAGACGGACGAGCATTTCGAGAGCCTGCTGGAGTTCATCGAGCGGGTGCGGTTCGAGCGGCTGGGGGTGTTCAGCTATTCGCAGGAGGAAGGTTCGCGCGCGGCGAAGATGGACGGGCAGATCGCCAACGCCGTGAAGAGCCGCCGCCACGCCCGGGCCATGAAGCTCCAGCAGCGCGTGGCGAAGGAAGTTTCCGCGCGGCAGGTTGGCCGGCGGCTGCGGGTGCTGACCGACGCGCCGTTGGTCGCGCGTACGCAGGCCGACGCGCCGGAAGTCGACGGCCGCGTGCTGCTCGACATACCCGCGCCGGTGGGCGAGTTCGTGGAGGTGGAGGTCA
>CAXTOX010000081.1:9112-18365 GCA_964245885.1 uncultured Chthoniobacterales bacterium
GCGGCGGCGTTCCTCGGATGCTGATTGTTCGTGTGTGCAAGCCGGCGCGGCAGTTGCGCGTCCACGAAAAACTTCACGCCGCGAAACGCTCCAGTCGCTTCACCTGGCTCAGGCGTGCGGCGAACGTCAGCACAGCCAGGATGTCGTCGCGTTCGAGGTCTTCGCAATCGGCGAGGACTTCGTCGGTTGTCATGCCTGCGCCGAGTAGCTCATGGATCGTCTCGACCGGATAACGCAGCCCACGCACCGTCAGCTTGCCGTGGCAGATCTCGGGGGCAATGGTGATGCGGTCGAGCAGGGTTGGCATAAAGCATTTTCTGGTTGCTCGCAACGTCTTCAGCCCCGGCAGGGGCGCAAGAGTTTAGCCCACGGCGTGAGCCGTGGGAAAGGTGGCTCAGAAAGGTCAAAGCCCCGGCAGGGGCGGAAGAAAGAAGGCGGGCCATCAAGGAATGCCCCGCTGATTTTCTTACGCCCCTGCCGGGGCTATTCCACTCGGCACGTGTTCCCCACGGCTTGCGCCGTGGGCTAAACTCTTGCGCCCCTGCCGGGGCTGGGAACTCTCACAGCCAAATGGAAAACGCTACAGGGTATAAAGGTAGCTTCGTCCAAGCAGCGCGAAAAACAGCCGCCGCTCAAGGAAAATCCGCCGGCCGGCAGCCCACGCGGATGATCGAACACGTCTCGACCGCGCGCAGCCCGAGCCGTTCCGCCTCGGCGAGGAGTTCGTCGCTCTCCGTGCCGGGGTTGACCCAAAGTTCGACGGGACTTTTGGCGGCGATGGCGGGCAGCAGTGGGGGACCCACCGCCGGCGGGACGTACAGACTCACCACGTCGAGCGGCTCGGCGATGTTTGTCACCGATTCGGAAGTGGGTAAACCTTCGACTTCGGGTTCGTGTGGGTTGACCGGGAACACCCGCCAGCCAGCCTGCACGAAGGTGCGCACGCCCTTGTTGCCGAACTTGCGCCGGTCCGTGGACGCACCGACGACGGCGACGGTTCTGGAAGCAAGGGACATCGTTCAATGCGCCGGCGCGGCGATGGCCGGATGCACGTGCTTGTGGTTGCCGTTGAGCGCTTGGTCCGCGCCTTCGACGAAGTTCTTGTAGAACTCGACGAACCCGGCCATGACCGCGCCGATGATCATACACAAGACAACCTTCTGGAAAAAACCGTTTTGCATGGCTTCACTCCCCAAGCAGCAATCGCGCCGAGTTTACCAGAAGCCCCACTGATGGGTGTACATCACGTAGCCGCCGAGGAGGGCGTTGGTCATCGCATGGGCCGCCACGCACGCCGGCAGGCTGCGCGTGCGGACCGCCACGAGGTTGTAGAGCAGACCCGTGACCAGCGCGGCTGGCCAGTCGGGGAAGGAATGTTCCAGCATGAAACCGAGCGTCACCGCGCCGAACGACAGCGGCGTCCACGTCCCGAACGGCACGAACAGGAAATCCTCGCGCACGAGGTAGCGCAGCAAAAACGCGCGCCAGAAGATTTCCTCCAACACGGGCACCACGGCCACCAGACGCACGAACCGCAGCGTCACCGAGGCCCAGTACAGCGCGCCGCCCTGCTCGGACCCGGGCACGGCAGCCAGCAGCGTCGGGTTGAAGCCGCCCTCGTTGCGCGGTGCCGCCTGGAAGATGGCTTGCGGCGACACCCAGATCACGAACACCACCAAGCCCACCACCACGCTGAAGATCGCGAGCGAAGTGGGCAGGCGCGCCGGCGGATAGTCGCGCCGGAAATAGAAGAGCATGCCCGCGCAAAGCAGCGTCTGGAGCGGGTAGACCCAGAGTTCCGGGGCCGAATGCCAGAGCGAAGAGGAAGGCGCGGAAGCCCCGGATCGCAGCAGACCGGGCAGGCCGTTGAGCAGCACGAACAACGCAAAGGGACCCGCGTAGGCCAGCAACTCGCGGCCCGAGGCACGAGGCGCGGCCGGGGCGGCGGGAGGAGGGGCAGGGGCGGGGTCCATCCAAGGTAAGAACGGGGCGGGGGACCCGGACGGCTGCCGCCCGGTTCGGTTTGTGGTGCGATTTGCCGCGCGCGTGGCGAGGAAAGTGCTCTACCAAAGCCACCATGCCGCAGGAAAACGCCACTGCCACCATCAAACCTCCCACGACCGCCGCCCCACGGCGCGAGAAGCGCCTCGTTCCCACCGCGCCCATGTCCAAGAGACGACCGGCGATTGCGGTCGCCGTGCCCAGGCAAAGAGTTTCGACCGAGCTGCCGAGGCAATTGTCGGTCGTCGAGAGCAAGGTCGTGGCGTCGCAGGACCCGGCGGAGATGCTCAAGGTGATCCACACCGCGGCGGCTTTGCGGCGCGCGCAGCGGTTGTCCGGCATGGGGGACAGCCAACGCCAGACGATCCGGCTGCTGAGCGTGTGCATGCTCTTCGCGCTGCTGGCGGCAGCCATCGGCGCGATGTGGTATCTGCAAACTTCCTTGCAAGGCAGCCGTCGGATGCACCGGCAGTCGTCCCCGGCCACCAGTGTGAGTCCACCGAGTCCTTGAAAGGGGGCTTGTCCTATCCGTCCTATCATGGGACCGATAAGACCCTACCAAAAACCGCGGCGGCGGCTTCCAAGACACCCTTGCGGAGAAGTCCGGGACCGATAGTTGCTATGGTTGGGCGAACCGGCACCGACCGGACCGCTGGCTTCCGTAGATGAGCACGCAACCCGTCGAGAAATTTCAGCGCACGCTGAGGTTCAACCCCGAGAATTTCCGGCGGGGCGACACGTTCATGGAGCTGACGCTCGCGCAGATCCAGAAGATGGCCGACGTGTTCGACCTGGGGCGCGTCATCCAGATGGACAAGCCGCTGACGACCCAGTGCAACACGACGGACCCGTTTCGCACCGGCCGCGGCACGTTCCTGCTGCGCGCGCGCCACGGCGAGGAGTTCGGCGCGCGTGTCGAGTACCTGCACTACATCATCGACTACCTGTGCTCGCACGGCTTTCCGGCCGCGCCGGTGATGCGCTCGCGCGAGGGCGCGTCGTGGACAACCTGGGGCGAACGCATCGTGGAAATCCACGGGTTCGTCCCGCACGATCCCGGCATCCACCGCGACTGGCAGCGCATGTACGCTGCCGCCACCGCGCTCGGCGACCTTCACCGCATCCTCGGCAAGGCCACCGTCGGCAAGACGCCTGTGCCGCCCGAGATGCGCAACGACGTTTCCCCCGAACAGACCTGGGCCTTGCTCGACGAGGGCGAGGCGATGCTCGGCAGCCTTTCCGCCCGACCCGACGCCCGCACGGAGGAAGCCACCGACACCTGCCGTCGTGCCCGGGAGGTGTTGGAACCGATGCTGCGGGATTATCCGCGGATCATCGGCAGCCTGCCGTGGAGGACCGTGCACGGTGACTTTCATTTCTGGAACGTGCTCTACCGCGCCGACCAGATCGCGGCGGTCGTGGACTACGACTTCGTGCAGGAGCGCGAACGGATCTTCGACATCGCGTACGCGTTGCAAAATGTCGTCAGCCACCTGCGCAACGTGCACGGTTCGCGGCTGCGCGGCTGGGGCGACCTGAAGTGGGGAAACATCCGGCTCTGGGTGGACCATTACGACGAATCCGCCCCGCAGCCGCTGACCCGGGAAGAGCGCAAGTGGCTGCCCAGGGAAATTTTACGCATCTTCCTGGTCGGCGTCGCCACCAGCGTGCTCCAGGATGATCCGGTGGAACTGGTCCTCAAGCAGGGGCAGGACTTGGAAATGTTCATCTGGATTAGCGAGCAGAAGGAGATGTTCCTTTAGTTGCGGCGGAGCGCCTGCGGCGCGTTGCGGGTTGCGAGTTCCGGAATCATCGAAGATGGAGGCCCGTTTCGATCAGTGCCCTTCTTATCAGCGCGGGGCAAGAAGACGAAGAGATGTGGAATTCAATCCGCAACGGCGCGCAGCGCCACCGCAACGCGCCGCCGGCGCTCCGCCGCCAGCCCTTTTCCGCGTGCGCAAATGCATCCCGGAAAACTTTTTCACACTTTTTTCGCCGTTTCTACTCTGGTGGTCACGCTTTTTGCTTAAACGCTATCCATGCCGAAAGCACCCAGTTCCGTCGTCGGGATCGACCTCGGGCAATACGCGCTCAAAGCCGTCCACCTCCTGCGCAAAGGCAGCAACCGCGTTGCCGTTGGCGGTTTTGCCACCCGCGCGGTCGGCATGGGCGACGGCCCGTTGAACGCCGACATCCTCGCCCACCATCTCAAGCTGCTCCTGCGCGACCTCGGAGCGTCGGGCAAGGCCTGCGTGGCCGCCGTTTCCAGCCCGGACACCCTCCTGCGCCTCATCGACCAGCCCACCACGCCCACGCACCTGCTGCGCGACGCCCTGCGCCTCAACGGCCTGACGCTGCTCAACCAGGACTGCCGCAACTACGTGCTCGACTGCGACGCGATTACCTCCGCCCCCGGCCATGCCCCCGCGCCGACGGCTAACGGCCGGCCGACCTCGCGCTACCTCGTCGGCGGACTGCCGCGCGCAGAGGTCACCCGCGTGAGCGAGGCGTTCGGCAAAAACCGCACCGGCCTCGACCGGCTCCAGCTCGCGCCGGTGTGCAACTACAACGCGTTCGAGTTCTCGCACACGGATGTCTTCACCCGCGAGGCGTTCGTGCTCGTGGACATCGGCCGCACGGAAACGCGCGTCATCGTCGGAGCCAAGCGCGAACTCGTGCTCGTGCGCGTCATCGACTACGGCGGCGACCATTTTCTGAACGCCGTCACCGCGCAGGGTGGCATCGACCGCGAGTCCGCCATGACGCTCGTCGAACAAAACGACCCCGGGATGGTCGAGGCGGGCCGCGCCTCGCTCACGCTGCTGGCGCGCGAACTGCGCTCGTCCATCGGCTTCTTCGAGGGCCAGCGCGAGGAACCCATCAGCCGGGTCTACTTCTCCGGCGGGTTGGTGCGCGCGCTCATGCCGTTGCAGATCCTCAGCGACGAACTGGAGATCGCCTGCGACACCTGGGACCCGTTCCAGACCTGCCAGATCGAACTGCCCAAGGCGCAACTGGCGGCGTTCGACGTCGAGCGCACGCACCTGAACATCGCCGCCGGGGCGGCGCTCGACGCCTTGCTGCCGTCGTCGTCGTCCGCCGAGGTGGAACCCGTTCCCGCCGCCATCCTGCCTGCCAGCGTGCCCAGCGACCGCGCCAACGCGACCGCCGTGCCGGCCATTGCTGAAGGCAGAAGGCAGAAGGAAAAAACCAGCAAACCCGAACCCTCGTTCTCCTCCTTGTTCTTTCTATCTTCTGCTTCCTGAACTTCTGCCTTCTGCCTTCTACCTTTTCTTCTATGCCGCTGACGATCAACCTCCTGCACGAGGAGCAGTTCCTGCTCCAGCAACGCAAGCGCGACCCGCTCAAACTGGGCCTCTACGCCCTCGGGGCGGTGGCGATGCTTTTCTTCCTCTACTACGCCGTCCGTTTCGCCTCCAGCGGCGTGCTGCGCGGCCAACTGCGCGACCGGCAGGCCGAGTGGGCCAAGCAGGAACCGGCTGCCAAAGCCGCCGCCGCGCGCGAGGCCGACCTCAGCGCCAAGCTGGCGGAAGCCGACGCGGTGACCAAGCGCATGGAAAGCCGCTTCTACTGGGCACCCCTGCTCGACGGGCTGCTCAAGACCGTGCCGCCCAACGTCCAGGTCGTCAACCTGACGGGCACCAACGACCCGAAGGCGGACAAGGTCTCCGTCTTGCTGGAAGGCATCGTCGCCGGGGAGGTGCCGCGCATCGCCGCCGACCAGTTCCGCACCCAGCTCAACGAGCGGCTGGCCAAGCAATATCCCGGTGCCACCAGCACCTTCCGCGGGCTGGACGACACCACGGCCACCGTCGCCGTCAGCGGCCGGGCGCTGCCGACCGCGCGCTTCACCATCGAGTCGCTTTTCACCAAACCCAACGCCGCGCCCGCGCCCACCCCCACGCCGGAACCGCGCCGCAAACGCTGACCCCGCATGAAAAAGTTCACCAAAGACCAACTCCAGAAGATCATCCTCAGCTCGCTGCTGATGGCTGGCCTGATCTACTGCTATTTCACGTTCCTGATCGCCGGGCTCAACAAGGCGGATCTTGCCAACGCCGCCGGCATCGAAGATCTCGACAAGAAGATTGCCACGGCCAAGAGCACCATCAAACGCAGCGGCAGCGTCGAGGATTCGGCGCGTTCGGCGGAGGAAACGATCGCCCAGGTCAACGACATGATCCCGGAGGGCGCGCCCATCGCCTGGTTCCCGCCGCGCATGGCCGCGTTCTTCGCCCGGCACAACCTCAAGGGGATCACCACGCGCAGCAGCGGGATCGACACGACGCCGGACCCCGTGATGCACGACTACCGCAACGCCAACTGGACGCTCGACATCCCGCAGGTCGGCGCCTCGGCGCTCGGCATCACCCTCGCCGGCTTGGAGAACGAGGAAAAGCTGCTGGAGGTCACCCGCTTGCAGGTGTCCACCCAGGCGGACGCCCCCGAAAAGCAACGCGTCTCGCTGAACCTTCTCACCCTGCTCAAATGACCATCCGCCGCCACCATCTTCCCACCTACGCCGCCGCGGCGTTTTGCGCCGCCCTCGCCGCCGGCCGCGCCGGGGCGCAGGCACCCGCCGCCGCCGCCGGCCGGAACTCGGGCAAGGAATACGTCCTGAAGAACGTGTCGTCCTTCACCCCGCCACCAATCGACAGCCGCAACCCGTTCTGGCCCATCGGCTGGGTGCCGACGGTGGCCGCGCCCACGGCGGCGGGGCCGGCTCCCGTGGTGGACGTGCGGGCGGACATGTTCACGGTCACGTCGATCTCGGTGGATTACCCGCCGCTGGCCGTGATCAACGGTCAGACCAAGGGAATCGGCGAACAGATGCCGGTACCCGGCGGGACGGCGGGCGCGCAGACGTTCGTGAAGGTCAAGAAGATCGCCGACGGCGTGGTCGTGCTCGATTACAAAGGCCGCGAACTGACCCTCGTACCGACGATACCGGGGGCGGGGAGGAAGAAGTAAGGCAGAAGGAGAAAAGTCTTCTCCGAACTTTTGCCTTCTACCTTCTGCCTTCACCCGGCCCCACTCCCCGGGGTGTCCGTGGATGTCTGCCCGGCGAACTCGTCTGGTGGCAGAAACAATTCGGACGCCCCGGCGGAGTGGGGCCGGTCGGTGAACACCGCCTGCGGCTGGGGCCGCGCGCAACTTTACCCTTTTCTTTTGCGCCGCGTCCGGCATCCTCGTGGCTCCGCCGTCCTGCCAGCGAGCCATGTACCCGGTCTACCGCCTCCTTGCCACGATCAATAGCTTCGCGCCGACGGTCCTGCGGCTGGTGCTGACGACCGTGTTTTTCGTTCACGGCAGCCAGAAGACGCTCGGGTGGTTCGGCGGGCTGGGCTGGAGCGCGCAGTTGGTGAAGTGGACCAGCCCGGACGGGCTCGATTTGTCGTATTCGCTGGCGGCGGTCGGCATCCTGGCGGAGGTGGTCGGCGCGGCGGGGATGCTGGTCGGCCTCTGCACACGGCTGGCGGCGTTGCTGCTGCTCGGACAGATGGTCATGGCCATCCTGCTCGTGCACCTGCACAACGGGTTCCTGGCTTCCGGGGGCGGGTTTGAGTATCCGCTGACGCTCGGCGGTATCGCGCTGGCGCTGGTATTTTGCGGTGGAGGGCAGTATTCCGTCGACCGGGCATTGACACGTCGGCTCTTGCCACCCAACACCGGGATGGTCGGCGCGTACAAGCTGCCGTCGAACGTGTGAGAGGTGCGGCAGACCGTGGTGTGAGGCGAATAGCCTTCACCTTTCTTCACGGTATTCGTTCGCCTATTGTTTGTTAGGCACTGTGTCACATTTCACCGTCTGACTGTCCCTTCATCGTTTGTGTCGGCGACAATATACCTGCGCATTCGCCACAGCTTTTCAGTTCCTCTAGCACGAAAAGCTTTGACATCAAAATGACCGCCATTATCATCCATGCCCTATGCCTAGGCCGGGAGAGTTGAGCTACTTCGAAAGTATCGGCGAAGAAGGCCGCCACCATGCAGTTAATAAGCCCTTCAGCGACCCTGCTAGGGGCACAATGCTCATGGAAGTTGGTGCTATCCTCTCTTTGTTACCGCCACCACCCGCGCGCGTATTGGACGCAGGCTGTGGCACTGGATGGTTAACATGGTTCTTGCAGAAGTGTGGCTACCAAGCAATCGGGATAGATGTTTCGCCACACGCCATTCAATTGGCCCAAGACAATGCGCTTTTCAGTCGATGCAACACTCCTCAGTTCCTGGCAGTTGACGTGGAAGATTTTACGCTGGAGAAGCCAGTCGATGCAGCCGTTTTCTTCGGCGCACTCCATCATACCATTGATGAGATAGCTGCATTACGTTGCGTCTTCAGGGCGTTGCAGCCGGGTGGAATTTGTATCGCTGACGAGACCAGCAAGGGTCACGCTGTACGCTCGCGTGAAGTAGCGGAACGCTTTGATGTGACAGAAAAAGATATGCATCCGAAGCGTGTTATCGCAGCTGGAAAAAGCACGGGATTTACAGATGCCCGAATCTACCCTCGGGCTGATGCCTGGGGGAACGCCAGTTACAAAGGAGGCGCTCTCAAGTCCATCTTTTACTCTTTGGTGTGGCGTACGTCTTATTATAAGACACGTGGCTTGGTAGTTCTTCGCCGCTCGTAGCTTCATAGCCTCGCTGCCTAACTGCTCATACAACGCGCTCCAGCGAACAGAGGCTTGCGGCAGGCTTTCTCGTGTTGGTTTTGTCTTGCGTGGCCAGCCTCTGCCGCTGAGCTTAGATCGTCAGGCCTCCAGGTGCCGCGTTGACCACGTAAGCAGTTTCCGCTATTTTCTCGCTATGCGCTCCCTCGGTTACACCTTCTGGCAAGACGGCGACGACTGGCTGGGCTACCTTGATACCTATCCTGATTACATGACTCAGGGCAACAGCTTGGAGGACCTCAAGGAGCATTTGCTCGACCTCTACCGCGATCTTTCCTCGGGTGTCATCCCGGCGGTGCGTCAGCACGCCGAACTCGAAGTGGCGTGAAGCGTCGCGATCTGATTCGCACCTTGGAGCGACAGGGAGCCGTTTTCATCCGCCACGGTGGCGAGCACGATTGGTACCAACACCCAGTTACGAAGGCTTGTCAGCCCGTGCCGCGTCACACCGAGATCAAGGAGTGGTAATGTTCAAGCGAGTGTTGAGTGTTTGAGGCGCAGGTTGTGGGTGGCGATGAAGAGGTGAATGGCCTCCAAGTGACGCTCGACGCTCTTGG
>CAXTOX010000082.1:0-9526 GCA_964245885.1 uncultured Chthoniobacterales bacterium
CAGCGTCGGCTCGTAACCTATCAGCTTCAAAATCGCCCCGGCCAGGTCGCGGATGTCCGGGTCGTCGTCCATGAACAACACGCGCGCGCCGCTTTTCGCGGGCGGTTCCGCGGGCCGGGGCGGCGGCGGCGCGGCGTTCGGCGAGACGGGCAGGTAGATTGTGAACGTCGTGCCCGCGCCCACATGCGATTCCACCCGGATCACGCCGTCGTGCTTGCGGACCACGGAGTACGCAATCGCCAGCCCCAGGCCCGTGCCGTTGGTGCGCGTGGAGAAGAAGGGATCAAAAATCTTGGGCAAATGCTCCGGCGCAATCCCCATGCCCGTGTCCCGGAGCTTGATCTCGACGTACGCGCCCGCCGGCGTGTCGGCCGCGTCTTCCCCCGCGGCGAGGAGGTCCGCCGCCGACGCCAGGGACGCCTCGACGTGCAGCGAGCCGCCTCCCGCCATCGCCTGCACGGCGTTGAGCGCGAGGTTGTGGAACACCTGCATGAGCTGGTTCTCGTCCGCCTCGATGGTCGGCAGGCCAGGCTCGAAGCGGTGGTGGAGCTGCACGCCCGAGTTTTGCGTCGCGCTGCGCAGGGCCTGTTCGAGCACGGGCACGAGCGAAAGGGTCTTGCGCACGGGGTCGCCGCCCCGGGCAAAGGTCAGGAGCTGACCCGTCAGGTCTCGCGCGCGCCAGCAGGCTTTTTCCGCGCGGCTGAGGGCGTCCACGGCACGCGGGGGAAGATCGCCGCCGCTGCGGGCCACCGACAGGTTGCCGAGCATGGCGGTAAGGAGGTTGTTGAAGTCGTGCGCGATGCCGCCCGCCAGCACGCCCAGGCTCTCGATGCGTCCGGCTTTCTGCATTTCTTCCGCTGCACGGTAGCGTTCCGTGATGTCGTGGAACACGAGCACGGCCCCGATCATGTTCCCCGCCGGATCGGCGATGGGCGCGGCGCTGTCGGCGATGACACGCTCGGGCCGTCCCGGGGATTGGAGGTGGACGGGATCATACGGGGCGGCGCGCATCCCGCTCGCCAGGACGGTGCGCACGGGGTTGTCGTCCTGCCGGCGGGCCTGCGCCCCGGTGCGGCGGTAGAACTCCTCCACCGGCAGGTCGGCGGCGGCGGCACTGCTCAGGCCGCAGAGCGTCTCGGCGGCGGCGTTGAAGTAGGTGACGTGCCCGTGCACATCCGTCGTGATGACCCCGTCGGAAATGGAATACAACGTCAACTCAGAGCGTTCCTTTTCGTGGGCCAGTGCTTCCTCCACCGCCTTGAGCGGGTGGATGTCGGCGACGAAACACAGGGTCCGCAGCCACCGGCCGTCGGGCGCGAAGAGGTCAACGCCGCTGGAGAGGACCCAGCGGTACGTGCCATCCTTGTGCCGCTGACGCGAGAGGTGGCTGTAGGAACGCTGGCTCTCGCCATCGTCGCGGCGTTGGTGCAGCGCGACGATCTGCGGCCGGTCGTCGGGATGCAGCAGATCCAGCCAGGTCTGGACGGTGTCAGGCAGTTCGTCCGGCAGGTAGCCCAGCATGCTCTTCCACCGCGGCGAGAGGTACGCCTGCTGGGTGGTGAGGTCGGCTTCGAAGAATCCCAGCGGGCTGCCGGTGATCAGCAGCTCGAAGCGTTCCTCACTCTGGTGGAGGCGTTCCTCCAACTGCTTGCGCGCGGTGATGTCGCGGTGGAAGCCCATCAGCCGCACCGGCCGGCCGGCCGGGTCCTTGAACTCGATGCCTGTGCTCTCCACCCAGCGGTACGTCCCGTCCTTGTGCCGCAGCCGGAAGTTCTGGCTGAAACGGCTCAGGGAGTCGCTGATCGCCTCGCGCTCGGACTGCCAGCCGATGTAGTGGTCGTCGGGATGGAGCAGTTCCAAGACGGCCTGGTGCGTGTCGGGCAGCTCACCCGGCAGGTAACCCAGCATCTCCTTGAATCCGAACGAGTAATATGAATTGCCCGTGACGAGGTCGGCGTCGAAGAACCCCAGCGGGCTGCTGGTCGTCAGATAGGCCAGCCGCTGCTCGGCCTGCGACGCGCGGCCTTCGGCTTGCGCCAACCGGGCCTCGGTCTCGGCCAGCCGCCGCGCCAGGTCGGCGCGCGGCCGCTCGCCGTCCGGCGGGAGGATGCGCTCCCGGTTTGGCGAGGACGCGGGTGGGGCGGGGGGAGGGGCCGCCAGCCGCCGCTCAACCTCCGCGAGCCGGGCCTCGGCCTCGCCGAGCCGGCGTTCGGCCCGCTCGCGCACGGCGATCTCACGGTGCAGTTCGGCGGCCAGCGCCTCGGCCGCTGTCGCGCCGCGTTTGGCGGGTGCCGCCGGGCCGTAGCCGTTGCTGCGGGCGGGGACGGAAGGGGTGTTTTCCGCCGCCGGCGGGAGGTCACCGGGCGACGTTCCGGCCACGGGTCCTTCCGGGGGAAAAGAGGGCGGCTCGGGAGGTTCCATGGACAAGAGGGCAGGCAGGCCCGATGAGGCGGCGTTGCAGGTTGTGTGCCAAAGCTCCAAGGAACAAGATTTCGAGGGTCGAGGCCGGAAACGGCATCCCGGGAAAATTAGCGACCGGCGACGCCGCTGTCTACATCCGAGTGGTGAAAAAGATGCGGTCTTTTCCTCCCTCCTCTGGGTCGGGAACCGCCGCTCTCCGGTCTGGGGTTACCCCCCCCCTTAACGCCCGGCGACCGGCCGGGTCGGGGGGCGTTCGCGCAAGCTGCGGCCGACCAGGGCGCGGACCCGTTGCAGGTCGCGCAGCATCGCCAGCCCATCGCGCCACAGGCGCACGCGGGTCGCGTCCTCGTCGTACCAGGCCACGGGCAGGTCCACCACGCGCAGACCCAGGCCAGCGGCCAGGGCGAGCGCCTCCACGTCGAAGGAAAACCCGTCGAGGCGCTGGCGGGAAAAAACCTCCTGCGCCGCCGCGTGCCGGAACGCCTTGAAGCCGCACTGCGTATCCTCCCAGCCGCCGGGCAGCAGGCCGGCGCGGGTGACCAGGGAGTTGAACACCCGGCCCAGGTTCTGGCGCAACCGGCTCTGGGCGCGGCCGATGTGGCTGGCATGGTGGCGGCGGTTGCCGATGAGCACGTCGTCCTCCGGGTGGGCGGCAAAATGATCCAGGAACTTGCCGACCTCCGCCAGCGGCGTGCTCAGGTCGGCGTCCATGAACAGGACGATCTCGCCCGCCGCGCGCAGCATGCCCGAGCGCACCGCGTGGCCCTTGCCGCGCTGGGGGCCGTTGTCGACGACCTCGATGCGTGGGAAGGACCTCGCCGCCTCGCGCGCCTTTGCCAGGGTGTCGTCGGTGGAACGCTCCACCATGACGAGCACCTCGTAGGTGTCCAGATCCGGCGGCAGGCCCGCGCGGGCGGGCAGGTCGAGCGCGTCGCAGCACGCGGCCACCGCGGGGAGGTTGCGCGGCAGGCGGCCCACCTCGTTGTAGGCGGGGATCACGATGGAGAGGGCAGGCTTCAAAGGCACGGAGGGAAGGGATTTCTGCCACGACTCGGAGGGAAAGGCAAAAGGCAAAAGGCAGAAGGCAGAAGGCGGAAGGCAGAAGGCGGAAGGCGGAGGTGGAAGTCAAGATGACAATGGGTGCAGGTTCGGCTTTCCTTCGGGGAGTTTTGCGTTTTGCATTTTCCGTCGTTCTCCTTCTACCTTCTGCCTTCTGCCTTTCATGGATTCCGCCGTCGTTCCCGCCGCCACCGTTCCCACCGTTGTCGCCGCCCGGCCGGCCGTTGACACCGGCTGGCTGGCCCTGCGCTGGTCGGTCGTGGCGCTGGCGGCGTTCTCGCGGCTCTGGTGGCTGGCCTGGCGTCCGCCGCACTTCGACGAGGGCGTCAACGGCTGGTTCACCGACCAGATGCGCCACCTCTACTGCTACCAGTACGATCCTACCAACTACCACGGACCGTTGCACTTCTACGTCCTGTTCCTGTTCAAGACCCTGCTCGGACGCAATCTTTGGGCCTTGCGCCTGCCGACGGCGTTCGTGGGAATCCTGACCGTGGAATGGTGCTTTCGCTTCGAGCGGTTCCTGGGCCGGCGGACGTGCGCGTGGGCGGCGGTGGCGATGCTCGTTTCCCCGGCGACCCTGTATTTCCAGCGCGACGCCATCCACGAGGCGTGGCTGCTGGGGTTCCTCGTGCTGGGGTTCTGGGGCGTGTGCGGGCTGTGCCAGGAAGGGGAGAAAAGACACCTGTGGGCCACGGGGATGGCGCTGGCCGGCATGATCCTGACCAAGGAAACGTGGGTCATCCACATCGGCTGCCTGCTCCTGGCGGGCGTGGCGGTGTTTATCATCGAACTCCTCCAGCCCAGCCGCCGCACGTTCCTGCGCCCGGAGGAACTTCCCCCGCACGCACCGCCGCCCCCGGGCGCGGACCCGGCCGTGCCGCCGCCCGGCTGGATCAGGCTGCCCGAGGACGCCGGGCTGCTCGCGCAGTGGCGGATCACGCTCGCCCCGCAACGCTGGAACGTCCTCGACCTCCTCGCGGTGGCCGGCACGGCGGCGGCGCTGGTCGTCTTCTTTTACTCGGGCAACCTCCTGCTCTTCGACGCGGCCAACTACTCCTCGATCAAGCTGAACGAGCATCCGAACGCGCTGACGTGGTTCCGCAACATTTTCACCGCCTACACGCCCTGGGGGCACAAGGCCGACGACGGCGAGGGCCACGCCAAGCCGTTCCTGACCTGGGGCCTGCAAATCGTGCGCAATGAACCTTGGGCGCTGTTGGGGCTCTTCGCCGCGGTGGCTTCCGCGGTGCCGGGCATGCCCCGCGCGCGGTGGCGGTGGCGGGGCGGCGCGGTGGCGGCGGCGGCGTTCTGCCTGGCGCTCGTGGCGGTCGCCAACGCCTGGGACCCGGTGTTGTTGAGCACGCCCCCGCAGCCCCCGCCGCCCGTGCCGCCGACCGTCCTGCGCGCGGACCACGCCTGGTGGTGGACGGCGGGCAGCCTGCTCGCCCTCGCCGGGGTGGCCTGCGCGGCGTTGCCACCGTTGCCGGAGTGGGTGCTGCGGGCTGGCGGCGTGGCCGGCGTGGCGGGTTGCGTCGCGGCGTTGTGCCTGCCCCGGGTCTACGCGGAGCCGCACCTGTTCACGTTCGTGTTCGTCGGGCTGGCGGCGGCCACGACCTCCCTGGCGTTGCCCGCGCCGGGGGACTGGCGGGTGCGGCTGCTGGCGATCTACGGGATCGGCGCGCTGTGGGGCTACAGCATTATTCGTTATAAAACCCCCTGGTGCATCATCTCGCTGCTGTGGCCGTTTTTCTTCACCGGCGGGGCGGCGCTGTCCGAGATGGCCGCCCTGGGCTTCGCCGCCGGCCGGGAAGTGGCGATGGGACTGGGTTCGGTCGCCGCGGCGGTCGCGGCGAGTTTCGCCTTGGACCTGAATTTCATCCGGCCCACCGACGAGAATTTCCATCAGCGTCCCGGCGAGAACCTCGGCTACGTCTACGTGCAGAGCTTTGACGATGTCTGGACGGTCACCCACTTCCTGCTCGACGAGGTGAAGGCGGACCCGTCGTTCAAGTCGCGCGAGGGCGTGATCCTCTGCGACAGCACGTACCCGCTGCCGTGGCTGCTGGGCGATTTCGAGCACATCGGCTACTACAGCGGCACCAACGCGCCCGCGTCGCCCGAAGGCTACCAGACGGACTTCCTGCTCGTCAGCAACAAGCGGGTGAACGAGGCGGAATCCAAGCTCAACGACACCTACTACAAGCAACCCATCCGCCTGCGTCCCGCGCTGGAGGAACTGCAACTCTACCTGCGCGCCTCGCGCTTCGCCCACCTGATGCCGACCGACCGCGAACCGGAGTTCCATCCCGTGCCGACAGCGCCGGCGGTCCCGGCAACGCCCGCCGCGGTGGAAAACGGCAACCCGGCGGCCTCGCAGGGAGACTGAAAGTTCGCTTCCACGCTGAACCGCCTTCATGGACGCCGCCACCGCGCTTCTTGAAGACCGCGTCATTCCGTGGCACAACGGACGGTCGCACCATGGCCCGCCGTCTCGACCTCTACGCCAAGAACCAGCGGCGCATTCGCTCCTTGCAGCCGAAGGTCTCCTCCGACGAGGCACACGCGCAGGCCCGCCAGGCGCTGGCGCAGGCGGGACAACCACCGCCCCAGCCGCCGAGTTCGAGCGCCAGGGACGCCAGCTCCTCCGCTGGGCGCAAAAAAACCGGCGGCTCATCGACCGGCGGCTCGAAGACCGGCTCGTGAGCATCGGCGGCGTCGAACACGAGGTTTTCCTCGACGACGACACCGGCCGCTGGCTCAAGCTGACCATGCCCGGCAAAGGCGGCAAGGAACTCCACGCCCGCGAGGAACAGCCCGGCGTGCGCCCGACGCTCATCACCGAGGACGCGCTGCCCTCCGCCTACCTGCGCCGCCTGGTCCTCGCCAACCGTCTGCTGGGGGATGATTTCTGGCTGCACGGCGTCATCGACCACCCGGCGGGGCCGCGGCTGGTCGTTTCGCAAAAGCACATCCGCGGCGACCCCGCCGCCCCGCCGGACATCGCCCGGCATTTTACGACGGCCGGCTTCACGCAGGTCAACGCCAAGACCTTCTACGACGCGGGCGAGAACCTCCTCGTCTCCGACGCCCACACGGCCAACGTGTTCCGCACGCCCGAGGGGGTCGTGCCCTTCGACGTGTGCGTGCAGCAACCGCGCGACGCGCTGCTCCGCGCCGTCAAACCGGCCCCGGTCCTGAGCTTCGACGACTGGGACGAGGAACAGCCGACGCTGACGTTTTGAAGGCAGAAGGCAGAAGGCAGAAGTTCAGAGCAGCAGGCACTCGCGTGTCGTGCAACTGACAGACGACTAACCGTCTCGCACGCTCGCGAATCATCCTCGTCTGATCCTTCTGGACTTCTGCCTTCTACCTTCTTACTTCTGCCTTCCTCTGCATGGTCCCCTTCCTCGCCGCCGTCCTGACCTTCGTCGCCGCCTCCGTGGCGTCCGCGCTCGCGATCCTGCTGTCCGGCGGCGGGCGCGGACTCAATCCGCAGATCGGCGGCGTCTCCTTGTGCATCGGGCTGCTGGCCGGACTCGGGGCGCTCCTCCACGCCGGGCGGCTGCCGGCCAACGCCCCGCGCCGCCCGCGGATTCCGCCGTCGCCGTGGGCGTGGTTGGTGTTCGCGGCGTTCGCCCTGTTCGCCCTGCGCTCGTTTTGCTGGCTCGTGTATCAGGACGGCGGACACGACGGCTCCCCCGCGCAGGTCGAGATCGGCAACGTCAACAACCTCGGCGACATCAGCCTGCATCTCCTCTACGCCCACGATTTCGCCAACGGCGCGCACTGGTGGCCCGCGCACCCACAGGCCCCTGGTTACGCACTCCGGTATTACCCCGGGATAGACCTTTTCCAGGCTTTGTTGTTCGTGCTCGGGGCGGATGATTTCGCCTCCCTCGTTTGGGTCGGACTGGCCGGATCGCTGCTGACCGCGCTCGCGCTCTACCGTTGGGGTGGCCCCTTCACCGTGGCGGGGTTTCTCTTCGCCGGCGGGATGGCGGGATTCCAGTATCTCCAGACCGGCGTACTCGCCGATTTCCAGGGGCAGATGGCATGGAAAAGCCTGCCGCTGGCCATCTTCGTCACGCAGCGTCCATTCCTTTTCGCGCTGCCGGCGGGCTTGCTGCTGATGACCCATTGGCGGGAAAAATTCTTCGCGGCCGGACCACCCGATGCCGGTGCCGACCCGGTTCCCTGGAGCCGCCGCGGCCTGATGCCGTTTTGGGTCGAACTCCTCCTGTACGCCGTCCTGCCGGTCTTCCACGTGTTCGCCTTCGTCTTCCTGTCGGTGCTCCTGGGCGGTTGGTTCGTCGCGTGCTTCGCCCGGACGCGGATGCGCTGGCACCTGCTGGCGCTCGTGGGAGCGGCTTTCCTGCCGGCCACCGGGTTGATCTACCTGATGACCGACCATCTCCGGGCCGGATCGAACGTCAAACGCCACTTGGGTTGGATGATGGACGACGATCAGATAACCCATCTTTGGTTAACGCGGCACGTTCCGTTCGTCGGGTTCTGGGTGGACAACTTCGGCTTGTTCGCGCTGTTGGCTCCGGTGCTGTGGCTGTTGTGCGCCGGGTGGGCTTTGCGCGCGCTGAAGACGTGTTTCGCGGAGGATGACCGGGCCGACCGCCGACGCGTTTCGCCGGACCACGCGGCGGAAGCGGCGGCGGCGTTCGTGCTGCCGGCGGGCGTGCTGTTCGTGGCGGCGTGCGTCTGGCTGTTCGCGCCGTGGGCCTGGGACAACACCAAGCTCATGATCTGGTGCTATCTCGCCGCGCTGCCGTTCGTCTGGGAACGCTTTGTGCGCCCGTTGGCGGCGAGCGGGCGCGTGCTGGTCTGCGCGCTGCTGTTTTTCTCGGGCGCGGCGACGCTGGCGGGCGGCCTCGGCAAGCCACATACCTACAAGGGTAAGATAGAAATGGCCCAATATTGGAACCTGCTCGAAACCACCGAACTCGACAGCGTGCGTGAAATCGTGCGCTCCCTCCCGGCGGAGGCGCGCCTCGCGGCGGTCCCGGACTACAACCATCCGTTGGTGTACTGTGGTCGCAAGCTGGCGATGGGTTACATCGGGCATCTGCACAGCCAGGGGATCGACTACCGGCCGCTGTCCGAGGACCTCGACACGCTCATGCTCGGCCTGCCCGGCTGGCGCGAGGCCGCCGCGCGTCTGGAGGTGCGCTACGTGTTCTGGGGACCGCGCGAGGAGCGGCACTACACGAATTCTACCCTCCCGTGGGCCGACCCGGACGAGCCGGTGGCGAAGGGCGACTACGGCACGGTTTACGAGATCAGACCCGAGGCCGACAGCGGGCGGTGACCCTGGTCGTCACCAGCCAGAATTTGGCCTGCTCAGGGCAGCGCGATGGGCGCGGCGAGGCACTGCGCGGGGATACCGAACGCGTTCACCAGCGCCACCGCGCACGGGGCGAGTTCCGCGCACCGGCCTTCCACCTCGGCAGACAGCGTCCTGGAACGCTCGGCCGTCACCAAACCGTGCTCCAGGAACCACGCGCGCTGCTCCTCCAGCAGCGTCAGCGCGAACAACTCGTGCAGCGCGCGCAGGATCTGACCCAACGTTACACCTTCTCCCTCGACGCGCGTCACCGCCGCGCCGAACTGCTCCAGCACCACGCGTTCGACGTGTGCCTGCGCGAGCCGGAACAGCCGCATCTGCTGGCGCGAGGCCGCTTCGTGCGCGTTCACACCTTCCGCCTTCAGCCGCGCGAGTTCCGCCCGGATGTCCGCGAGCATGGCACGTTCGCGTTCCACGAAGAGCGGCAGGTGCGGGTTCGTGGAACCATCCGCTTCGCTGGCCCCTTCCTGGGTCGCCGCGTCGCGGTCGGCACCGCCGGCCTTTTTGGTGACGGCCAGCAGGTTGCGCCCGATCCAGAGCATGAGCACGGTGTTGTCGCCCTCGAACGTCGTGAAAATATCCGTGTCGGCCTTGAGCGCCGGCAGCCGGTTCGCGCTGATGTAGCCTTCGCCGCCGCACGTCTCGCGGCACGTTTGCAGGGTGCGCGTGGTGTTCCACGTCGCCCAG
>CAXTOX010000082.1:9536-18322 GCA_964245885.1 uncultured Chthoniobacterales bacterium
TTGAAGCCGGCGGCGAGCGTCTCGACCTCGCGGGTGCCCGCCGGGTCGTGGCCGTCCTGCGTCTCGACACGTCGGCGCACGAGGTATTTCAACGTAAAATCCGCCGCGTACGCGTTTGCCAGGAGCGGCAGGAGCCGGCGCTGGTGCGTGGGATATTGCAAGAGCGGCGTCTCGCCCTCGACGCCGGGCGTGCGGAACTGCCGCCGCCGTTGGGCGTAGCGCACGGCGATGGCCAGTCCGCTCTTGGCCGCGCTGACCGCTGCCGCCGCGATGCTGATGCGTCCGCCGACCAGCGCGCTGATGATCGCGAAGAACCGCGCCCCGGCGCTCTTGATGGGGCTGACGTACGTGCCGTCCGCTTCCACGCGTCCGAAGCGGTCGAGCAGCGCCGTGCGGTCCACGCGCACGTCGTCGAACCACACCCGGCCGTTGTCCACGCCGTTCTCGCCCATCTTCGGGCCGTTGTCCTCGATGCGGACGCCGGGCAGGAGGTTGCCCGCCTCGTCGCGCAGCGGCACGACGAACGCATGGACGCCGTGGCGCTCGCCGTCGCCGGTTTCGAGTTGGGCGAAAACGGTGGCGGCGCGGCCGTCGCGCACGAGGTTGCCGATGTAGTTCTTGCCGGCGGAGAAACCGGGGCTGCTGACGACGAATTGCCCGGAGGCGGGTTCGTAGCGGGCCAGGGTTTCGAGTTCGCGCGCGTTGGAGCCGTGGCCGATCTCGGTCAGCGCGAAGCAGCCCGGCAGCGCGAAGGTGCCGATGTCGCGCAGGTAGCGGCGGTGGTGTTGGGCGCCGCCGAGCAAAAGGATGCTGCCCGCCCACAGGCCGAACTGCACGGTGAACTTGATCGTCAGGCTGATGTCGTGGAACGCGATGGTCTCGAACGCCGCCGTGAACGCGGCGTAGTCCCCCCGTCCGCCGTACTCGACCGGAATTAGGAGCGCGCCGATGCCCTCGGCGGCGAGTTCGCGGCACCAGTCGCTGGCGGCCTCGCGCTGTCTTTCGATGGAAGCGTCCGGCGGCAGGTAACGGAAGGATGGGCGCGAGAGGATTTCGCGCACGCGCCGACGGACCGGGGCCTGGTCGCCGTCGAGAATGCGCTGGAGCGCGGCGGGTTCGAAGGCGGGCAGCGGGGAAGAGGACTGCCGGGGAGAAGGCGTCATGCGGAGAGCTTCCGCCGGGTTGCGCGAAGGTTCAAATGCCGGCGTGCCTACGCGGACGTTTCTGGTAGGTTGGCGCTCGATGAACCCCGCTCCCGACCGTGAAGACTTCGCCCGGGAACACCAAGTTTTCTGGATGCTGGTGAAGGGTTCCCGGGATCATCCGGTGGGGCGGGTTTACCTGGCGATCCAGGCGGCGCTGGCCTACGGACGTGAGACCGTGGACGTGGGCTGGCTCATGGGCGAGATGATGGCGCAGGGACGCAAGACCAAGGACTCGTCCTGCGACGGGATCGGAGCCGGTGGTCTGGCGTACTTCCGTTGGCTCTATGAGACGGAACTGGTCGAGCCGGGAACGGCGGATACGCACGGATACCGGTTCCGGCGGCGTTCCGACGGCAAGGAGATCGTGGCTCTGCTCAGGACCGCGGCCGACCCGCGGAGCCTGTATTTCCAGCAGGCTTACGAACGCGAACGGCGCAAGCTGGAGAAGAAGCGCGGGTGGTTCCTGGCCGGCTGTCAACATCCGGCTTACAGCCCCGGGAGGGGCGTAAGAATTTAGCCCTCGGCGCGAGCCGTGGGAATCATCCGAACATTGAACTCAGCTCCGGGAGGGGCGTAAGAAGAGCAGCGTGCTTCCGGCCTGACCACGGTTGTTTTCTTACGCCCCTCCCGGGGCTGTGCTGGTTGGCGATCCTCTTCCCACGGCTCGCGCCGTGGGCTAAATTCTTACGCCCCTCCCGGGGCTGGAAACATCACTGATTGTCCGTCGGCTTCACCGTCGTGGTCGTCTTCCTGGTCGTGGTCTTCTTGGTCGTCACCGTCCGCTTGTCCGCCGGCGCGGGCGTCGGCAGCGGCTGGCGCACCGGCCCGGGCATCAGGCTCAACGTGCTGTCCAGATACTGGCTCACGTCCTTCTGCGTCGGGAACGCCTGCTGCGGGATGTCGGTGCGGTTCACCTGATCGACCGTCAACTCGTCCAGCTTGTCCGTGCCCTCGACGATGTACGGCGTCAGGAAAATCAGCAGCTCCGTCTTGTTATCGGTCTTGGTGGTGCGCTTGAAAGCATTGCCCACGAACGGGATGTCTCCCAACAGCGGCACCTTGTTGATCGTGGAACTCGTCTGCTTCTGCATCAAGCCGCCGATGACCACCGTCGTCTGGTCGGGCGTGACGACGACGGTTTCCGCCGAGGTCTTGTTGATGACCGGCGCGGCGAAGTTCGACGACAGCGCCACCGTCTGCGTGGACAACGAACTGATCTCCGGCGAGACGATCATTTCCACGGTCTTGTTCACGGTGATGAACGGCGTCACGCGCAGGATGATGCCCACGTCCTGGTAGCTCACGCTCTGGATTTGCTGGCCGGTGTCGGTGATCTGATTGCTCGTCGGAATGGGCACTTCCTGGCCGACGACGATAACGGCTTGCTGGTTGTTGCGCGCGAGGATGGACGGACGCGAGAGCACGCTGACCTTGCCCTTTGTGGCCAAGGCGTAGAGCGTGGCGGTGGCGTTTTGCGTGTTGAGCTTGAAGAACGCGCCGGTGCTCTGGCTGGCAAGCCCGAAGTTCGAGCCCGGTCCGGCGTACCCGGAGGTGCCGGCGGGGTAACCCGTGGCGGTGGTAGCGGTCGTCTGCGTGCCGCCATTGGCAAGGGGCACGGTCGTGGTGGTCGTGGTCGAGGGCGTCGAGGTCGGCGTCGTGCCGGTGATGGCCTGTAACGCGGAGGTGCCCAGTTGCGTGAGCGAAGGCTGGCCGACGTTGAACGCGTAGCCGCCCTCCACGCCGAAGTCCAGGTTATTGTCGAGCGTCACCTGGGCAAAGAGCACCTTGATGAGCACCTGCGGCTTGGGCCGGTCGAGGTTCTTGATGACGTGGGTGATCTCCGCCTGCGTGTCGTCGTCGGCGACGATGATGAGCGAACGGCTCTCGGGGTCGATCTGGATGAGCGCGTCGCCGAGCTGCGTGGCGTTGCGGTACTGGCGGGTGGAACCGGCGGAGTTCGAGTTGGCGGAGGAACCCGCGCCGGTGTTGCGGTTGGCGTTGTTCGCGGTGTTGCCCGTGGTGGTCGTAGGCCGCGTGGTGGTGCCGGTCTGGGCGGAGGCGGAGGAAATGCAAAATGCAAAATGCAAAATGCAAAATGCCGGAAACCAGATGACAAGCCTCGTGAAGGCAGTCATCCGATTCTTCCACATTCGGCGGGCGATGTTAGTTCTGGACTTTTGCATTTTGCATTTTGCATTTTGCATTTTGTATTTTCTGCTCACCTTCCGTTCGTCCCGGAGCGGCTGCTGCTGGTGTTGAGCGAGTTGGTGACATCCGTGCTGGCCCCGTTGAGCGAGCGGGTCGCCAGAGCGCTGGTGGACGGCTGGGTCGCGGTGCTGTTGCTGTTGCCGTTCGCCGTGCTGTACATGCCGCGCAGGATGGTGGCTACGTTGTCCGGGTCGGCGTGGCTGAGCGTGTAGACCGTGACGTGCTGCTTCTTGGATTTGTCCGCGTCGAGCCGGCCGATGGTGACCCCGATCTGGGCCATCGTGTCATGCGAGGCGCTGATGAGCACGGAGTTCGTCCGCGCGTCCGCCACGGCGACCACGCGCGATTGGAGCAGGGAACGCTGGCTCTGGCCGGAGTTTGCGTTCTGACCCTGTTGCGGGCCGCGGTTTTGCTGGTTGTTGCCGCCACGGTTTTGCTGGTTGTTGCCACCGTTCTGCGTCGTGCTCGTGTCGGCGTAGAGGTTCGTCAGGATCGCGGCCAACTCCGTGGCGTCAGCGTGGAGGAGGCGGAAGATTTGCGTCTCGGTGATGTCGCTCGTGCTGGTGTCGAGCTGGCCGATGACCTCGGCGACCTCGCTCATCACCTCGTCGGGCGCGGCGACGATCACCGAGTTGCTCGTCTCGTCGGACACGGCGACCACGCGCGCGGCGGCCTGCCGTGCCTCGCTCTGCGGCGAGGTGTTGCCGCCCGGCGCGCCGCCCTGCTGCTGGAGAAACCGCTGGAACTGCGGCGGCAGGTTGCCGAGCTGGTTGTTGCGGTTGTTGGCGTTTTGCGACGGCGCGAAAAGCTGCGTGAGCACGTCGGCCAAGCCCTTCGAGTCGGAGAAGCGCAGGGTGAACACCTTGATCTGCGAGATGCCCGAGATCGACGTGTCCAGCGCGTGGATGATCTCGGCCAGGCGGTGGATGTTCGTCTGCGTGTCGGTGAGGATGATGGCGTTGGAACTGTCGTTGGACGAGATCGTCGCGTTGTTGGAGAGCAGCGGGCGCAGGTTGTCCACGAGCTTACCCACTTCCGCATAACGCACGGGCAGGATCTGGGTGACGAGGTTGTCCTTGCGCGGGATTTTTTCGGGGTCGGCGGTGTTGTAGACCGGCACGTCTCCGCGCTTGGGGGCGTCCTGGAGGGCGACGATTTTGAGGATGCGGCCGTTCCGCACGACGGCGTAGCCCTTGTCGGCGAGGATGGAGCTGAGCAGGTCCACGGCCTCGTCGACCGTGACGGGCTGCTGGCTGACGACGTTAACCGTGCCGGTGACCGGCGTTTCCTGCGTGATGATGAACCCGGCGGCGGCGCTCAGGTAGTTGAGCACGTCGAGGAGCGAGGCGTTCTGGAAGTTCAGCCGGATCGACGCGCCGGCCGCCGCGGGAGTCAGGACGGGCAAAGACGCGGGCTTGCTGGCGCTGGCGAACGGCGCGGCGACGTTGGGCGTGGCGGCGGTGTTGCCCGGGCGGCGTTGATTGGAGCGCGCGGGTGTGGGCGTCGGCGCGGGGGTCGAGGCGGGCGTGACGCTCGTCGTCGGTTGTGCCTGCGATGGCAGTGCCGACGCGCCCGGCTGGATCGGCGGCGGGGTCACGTCGAGCGGCATCTGCGTGAGGTCCATTTGCGGCGGCGGGGGCGGCGGAGCCTCGCCGGGCAACTCGTCGGGTCCCTGGGCGCTGCCGGTCAGCGGCAGCAGCAAGGCGGTCAAGACGGCGATCAACGGCAGAAAGGAGGAGGGACGTGCGTTCATTTTTGTTCCTGGCGGCGGCGTTCTTCCAGACGACGCCGGATTTCATCCTGTTTACTCGAAGAGGTGGGGCTGGTGGAAGCCGAAGCGTTGCCGTTCGCGCCGGGCGCGGTGCCTGCGGCGGCGGTCGACCCGGTGGAAGGCGCGCCGGCGAAGGTTTCCGGCGCCGGCGCGGCTCCCGGGGCGGCGCTGCCGTCGAAGGGCACGGTCTGGCCGACGGACACCTGCGTTTTGCGGCCGGCGCGGTCGATCTCGATGCTCACCGGGGTGATCTGCGTGATCTCCGCCCCGGCGATGCGGTCGCGCACCGAGAGCACCTTGTTGTACTCCGCGCGCGAACCCGAAAAAAACGCCAGCGAACGGTGGTCTGCGAGCATGATGCCCGTGAGCGCGACGAAATCCGCGCGCGTGGCCGGCGGGGTCGCGGAAGGCGGCGGCGCGCTGCCAACCGCGCGCGGCGGACGGCGGTCGGGATCGAACACGTTGCGCGTGTGAAAAAGCCGGAAGGCATCGTAACCCGAGCGCGGGGCAGCCCCCGTCGATCCCGTCGGCGCGGGCGACGAAGGGAATCCCGTCGACGTGCGCAGAGGCTTCGCCACGCCGGTGCCCCCACCACCGCTGAACGTGGCCACCAGCGCGACGACCAACCCAAGCGCGGCTAGTCCGGCGAGGATCTGCGTGCGCCGGTTCACCGCGCGTTCCTCCCGCCGTTGTTGCCCGCATCCGCCGCCAGCCGCGCGAAGGAGAAACGCGCCGTCAGCGTGAGCGCCTGGCCCTTGGCGTCGCGCGTGGCGATCTCGCATTCTTCCAGGCTGACCGGGATGTCGTCGGTTTCCAGTTCGTAGAGGAAACGTCCGAGCGTCACCTGGTCGCCTGTAGCAGTGATGCGGCATTCGTTCTCGTCGTAGCCGAGGTCCTCGTGCTCCTGCCACTGCGGAACGAGGTTCGACAGGCCGATGCCGCTGGCGAGTTTCCAACGATTGACGGCGTTGAGAATGTCACCGCCCGCCACGGAGTTGTCGTCGGACAAGTTCGTGCGCTGCATGTCGGCCCAGCGTCCGCGGATGATAGTCTCGCGCTCTAGCAATTTTCTGCCGTTGTCCACCTTCTTCCGGAGCGCGGCGATGCGTTCGCCCTGCTCGCTCCAGGCGTGGAACGCCGGTTCGATGACGAAACTGTCGAGCACGAACAGCCCCACCGCCGCCCCGGCGACGATCTTCAATAGCGTCGGCCGTGGAATGTCCCTCCAACCTGCCATGTCAGTGCGCGCCTCCCCACTGGCAGGTGAAGGTGAACTGGATCGGGTTTTCGCTGCGCTGGTTCTTGAGGGTCACGCCGCTGACGCCCGGCTTCTTGCGCAGGCGTTCGGTGAGGTCGATGAGCGCCTTCTGGGTCTTCGCGAAACCCGTGCAGGTGACGAGTCCGGCGGCGTTGACCTGGATGCTCTTGGCCCACACGTCGCCGCCCTCGGGGAACACGTCGAACAATCCTTCGAGCGTCTGGACCGTGACCGGGTTCGGCTCGAACCACGGGCGGAAACGGCGGATTTTTTGTTGCAGGCCGTCGAGGTCGGCGACGTTGTCGCGCATGGTCTCCCATTGCGAGGTGAGATGGCTTTCGTACTGCCCGCGCGCGAAGAACGTGAGCGCGGGCAGGAAGACGAGCGCGGCCACGACCGCTGCGATCCGGCGGTAAAACCGCGTGTTGTGCCGCTTATAGAGCACCTCCAGACGGTGCGGCTGGAACACGACGAACTCGAACGGCACGAACCCGCGCCGCAGCCGCAACGCCGCGGCGTGCTCGGCGGTGGCGTTGTTCACGTCACGCGCGGGCGATCCTTCGGAGGGTTCATCCTCCAGCGACTCAATGCCCATGCGCCAGAGGTTGTCGCGGATCTCGCGCCGCAGACGCGCGGCGGACTCCGGCCCGCCGCCGAACCGCGCGAGGCGCACGCCCTGGCTGACCGCCTGCGGCAGCCGCCCGAGCGTGATGCGGATGTCGCGCGCGAACGTCACCGGGTCGAACACGCCCGCCGATGCCTCCGCGCCGGGCAGCGCCGACCCTTCATCGGGTTTCGCCGCGTCCTCCGCCGGGCCGGCGAGGGAACGCAGCGCCGCCACGCCGCCCCCGGCCGTGACGATCACGTCCGCGTGGCCCGGCGAGGCGAGGAAATGCAGCGTCGGTGCAGGATCGCCGCCGTCGGCCGTGAGCGTGTCGCCCAGCGCGAGCGAGACCGACAGGGCGCGGCGGCCACCGGCGGCGGCGAGCATGGCCTCCACGGCTTCCACGCGGCGGGAGGGCAGCGCCGCCAGCGTGGCGCGGCGCGTGCCGTCGGGCAGCGTGTAAGGCGAGTGGCCGAGGCGGAGTTCGCTCAGCGCGACAGGGAATTCCCTTTCGGCGCGCAGTTCGAGGTAGCCGCGCAGGTCGTCGGGTTCGACGGCGGGCAGGTCGCAGGAAGCCGCCAGCGCCCAGGCGGGCGGCACGCACACGGCGCAACGTTTTTCGCGCAACCCGGCCGCGTCCAACGCCGCCGCGAGGACCGTGCCCGCTTTTTCCGGGTTCCTGAACACGTCGTCCGCACCGATGGGCACCGACTGCGCGGGAACCACGTCGCGGCCGTCGTCGTCGAGGCGCAGGCGCACGACGCTGACGGCGATGTGATCTGGTTCCAGCGTCAGCGCGAGCGCGGAACGCGGCTGGAGGCGTTTCTTCAAACGTTCCACGTCGGTCCGGCCGACGCGCAGTTTGGCGAGCGGCAGTTTGCCGCGCAGGTTTTCCACGAGGGGAGGAAGCGTCTTCATCGCGCGACGCCTCCTGGCGGATTGCTCAACGTGTTCTGGAGGTTCGTGCGTTCGTCGCGGCCGAGCGCCCAACCCAGGAATGACAGGTCACGCCGGTAGACAACCTGCGGCGTACCCGTGCTGGTATCAATGACGAAGCGCGTGCGCCGGTAGCCGCGTCCGAAACGCCCGACCGCAGCCACGTCGGCGCTCAGTTGGTAAGAGCGCGTAGTCAGGTACGGACCGGCGGCGGTACAGTTCTGCAGACCGAGGGTGGTAGCCACCCAACTGCAATCGCTCTGGTCGGGCGAAGCGCCGCGGGCCGCGCGGGTGCTCACGAGCGCGGCGGCGAACGTGTCTCCAATGCCCGGCACACACGCAAGCACGGTTTGGCTGGCCGTGTTGACGTTGATGAGGCCGGTCGCGTAGTCACCCGTGCCGTTGGCGAGGAACGGGTTAATCGCCTCGAAGTCGCTCGCACTCAGACCACTGCGGACGTAGAATTCGAGCACGCTCTTGACCCAGGGCGGCGGAACGTCCGGGGTTGGCTGGTAGCCGGGACCTCCGACGCTGGCGCTCACTCTGGCCACCAGAGGCGCGCCGCGTCCGGAGCCGAGTACGGTGTCGATGGCTTGCCTCACGGCGTTCCGGTCGGTGATGGACGCGCGCTTGGTGCCGTCGCTCGCCGTGTTCGGTTCGCGGCTGTAGACGGTGCAGTATTCCAGCAGTCCGGCGGTGAACTGGCCGTTGCCGAGGCTGCCCGCCGTGCTGGTCTCCTCGGGGTCGAGGACGTGGTTGAGATTCACGTCGTCGCCGTAGAGCAGCGTCGGATCCGCGCCGCCG
>CAXTOX010000083.1:0-17581 GCA_964245885.1 uncultured Chthoniobacterales bacterium
GGCCGAGGAGCAGACCTCCTTGCGCGCGGCGGGCGAGTCCGGCGCGGCGGGTGGTTGGCTGGCCACCCCGTTGATCGGGCGCAACACGCGCCGGCTGGGCGTGATCCAGCTCCTGGACAAGGCCGTCGATGATTTCACGGAGGACGACGAAGCCCTCCTGGCCCAGCTTGCGCAGATCGCCACCGTCGCCATTGAGAATGCCCGGCTCTACGACGAACTTCGCCGCAAGGACCAGCGCAAGGACGAGTTCCTGGCCATGCTCGCGCACGAGTTGCGTAACCCGCTCGCCGCCATCCGCAACGCCGTCGCGTTGGGCAGCGATCCGACCGACGCCGCCGAAATCGAGTGGGCGATGGAGGTCATCAACCGGCAGATGCGCCAGCTTTCGCGGCTCATCGACGACCTCCTGGACGTTTCGCGCATCACCCAGGGCAAGGTGCAGTTGCGCAAGGAACCGCTCGATGCCGCGGCGATCCTCCACAGCGCCGTCGAGACGGTGCGCCCGGTCATGGAGGAGCGTCAACACGAGTTGACCGTCGCCCTGCGCCCGGGCACGCTGCAACTGGACGCCGACCCGACGCGGCTCGAACAGATCGTGGTCAACCTCCTGGCCAACGCCGCCAAGTACACCGAGAAGGGAGGCGAGATTTCGCTGCGCGCGCGCCAGGAAGACGGTAAAATCGTCATCCGCGTCCGCGACAACGGCGTCGGCATCCCGCCCGAGAAGCTGCCGCAGATGTTCGAGTTGTTCGCGCAGGGCGACCGGACGCTGGCGCGCTCGGAGGGGGGGCTCGGCATCGGCTTGACGCTGGTGCGTTCGCTGACCGAGATGCACGGGGGTACGGTCGAGGCGTTCAGCGAGGGGCCAAACAGAGGGAGTGAGTTCGTCGTGCGTTTGCCGGCGAGTCCAGTCGCGCCGCCGCCCGGCACGGAAGCGGTCGTTTCCAATGGATCGTCCCGTCCGGCGCGAGCGTCGGCCGCTCCTCAGGCAATGTCGCCCGTCGGCAATGCCCGCCGGGTGCTCGTGGTGGACGACAACGTGGATTCCGCCCGGGGAACGGCGCTCATTCTCAGCCGCAACGGCTACGATGTGCGCGTGGCTTACGATGGCCCCGGTGCCCTCGCGGCGGCGCAGGAACATCGGCCGCAATTTGTGTTGCTCGACATCGGTCTGCCGGGGATGGACGGCTACGAGGTCGCGCAACACCTGCGGCGGGACGCAGCCCTGGCCGGGGTCCAGTTGGTGGCGGTCTCAGGCTACGGACAGGAAAGTGACCGGCGGCGTTCGCAGGAGTCGGGTTTCGACCAGCACCTCGTCAAGCCGGTGGACCCGGGAGTCCTGCTCGGGCTGCTGCGCTAAAGCGTTTCTCGCTTGGCTGTAGAGTTGTTCTCTCAGAGAGTGTGAGAAGTGTCTGCGGCGGGGGCTTCTCAAACGCTTTCTCAGCCCCGGTAGGGGCGTAAGAATTTAGCCCACGGCGCAAGCCGTGGGGAACAAGCACCGGTTGAACTTAGCCCCGGCAGGGGCGTAAGAAAACATCGCTTCGTGGTCCGACAATGCCCGCGTCTCTTCTTACGCCCCTGCCGGGGCTGTGACGTGGATGGGAACCTTTCCCACGGCTCACGCCGTGGGCTAAACTCTTACGCCCCTGCCGGGGCTAGGAGGACTCCACATGCAAACGAAAAACGCTGTAGATGAAACGGACCCGCGATCTGCCATCACCGCCGGGAACTAGCGTCCATCCCGAGTTGGCGGACAGCCGACCTCCACCCATTTTGTTGTAGCTGCAGCAGCGCGATCTCCGCGCGCGCCTTGACCGACGCGCGGGTCAGCGCGTCGTGCTCAACTTCGGACGGCCGCGCTTTGGCTTGCCCGCCGTCGACGGTGCCAGCAGGGCTTCGCCCGTCGGCAACTGCTTGGCGTGGGTCTGGGCGAGGCCGCGCACAAACGTCGAATGGCTGCCGAGATATTTCAGCGTCAAAAGCTCTTCGCGCAGGCTCTTGCCGGCGTTGGCCTTGACGTGCTTGTCCTGCACCAGCCAGGCCACCAGCTTCTCGATGAGCTTCTCGCTGGGCGAACGTTGGCCGTTCTCCAGCTTGATCCATCCTGGGGCTGAAACAAAACCCTGCGCGCCGATGGCTTCCTGTGAAAGGCCGCTCTCGCGCCGGATCAACTTGAGTTTTTCTCCGAGTGTCATGCGGTCAACACAAGCATGGGTGGTGGACACTGCCAAGGAGTTTTTGGGAAAATTAGAGATTTTTCGCTTTTGTCTATGGGGAGTTTTCCCCAGAAAACAGGTTTGTATTGGATTCGTGCACCGTCACGGAGGCGGCGCTGGCACAGGAATGTCCGTACGGAAAGGATGGCGCGCGTCGATGGCGGAACGTCCGGACGGAAGCTATTTTCCAAGAGGAGATTACGGCGCTGCGAGGCGCTGGCGGAAATAATCCACGATCCGCTCTTCGAGCCGGGTGCGCACGACCGGATCGGGCACCATGTGGGTGAAACTGCTGAGCGGGAGGAACTCCGCCGTCTTGCCCGCGCGGAAGAACGCGTTCATCAATGCCAAGCTGTGGCGCAGGTAGACGTTATCGTCAGCCGTGCCGTGGATGACCAACAACGGCCGGCTCAAACCGGCGGCGTAGGCGAGTAATGACCCTTCCTTGTACGCTTCCGGCCAGCGGCCGGCACCGGGGACGCCGAGGTAACGCTCGGTGTAGCAGGTGTCGTAATCCATCCACTCCGACACGGGCGCGCCGGCGACCGCCGCCTTGAAAACATCCGGCCGCCGCAAGACGGCCAGCGCCGCCATGTATCCGCCGAAGCTCCAGCCCGTGATGCCGACGCGGTCCATGTCCATCTCGGGGTGCTTCGCGCCGAGGAGTTTTAACGCCTCGACCTGATCGTCCAGCGGCACGCTGCCGAAGTGCCCGGCAATGGCGCGTTCCCAATCGTGTCCCCGGCCCGGCGTGCCGCGGCCGTCGATGGCGACGACGATGAAGCCGTGGTCCGCGATCCATTGGTCGAGCAGGTAGGAACGCATCGAGGCGACGACCTGTTGATGTCCAGGACCGCCGTAGACATCGACGATTACCGGGTAGCGGTATTTGGCGGCGGGATCGAAGTCGCGCGGGCGGATCAACGTTGTGAAGCAGCCGTTTTTCCGAGCATCCGGTGCATCGGTGCCCGCCTGACCGAGCGTCATGCTCGGCACAAAGGAAGGCTCGGCGGAAATCGACGGCAACTCACCGATTTCCGAGCCGTCGGTGGCACTCCGCACGGTGGTACGGGGCATCTGATTCGGCGTTTGCTCCTGTAGCACAAACACCGTTTGGCAATCGCCGAAATTCGCTTGGTACTGACCTGTCTTCGGCGTGGGAAAATGCGCGCCGGAACCGCCACTGCCATCGAGCGATCCGACGGTGAGCCGCGTCCTGAACGGAAGCGTGCTGCTGGTAATGCCGAAAGCCTGGCCGCGCGCAACGCCCGTCAAGGAGTGTAGATTTTCTCCGAGAAGATCGGCGCCTGCGGCGTCGGGCGCGCGGCCGTCTACGGTGCGACGTTCGAGGTGGTGCCAGCCGTCACGTTCATTGGCCCACAAAAAACCGCCGCCGTCTTCCTCCGACAGCCACACCGGCACATCTTGCGGAAGGTTCACCCACGCGTCGTCATGCTCGGTGAGAAGGATGCTCGTCTCGCCCCAAGTCGGGTCAACCTTCAACAGCGCAAGCTCCGTCTGATCGCGCGAAAGCACCGTCAGGTTCAGCGGGCCGTGTTCGCCCCAGGTCACCTTACCGAGGTAGGGATACTTCGCATGGTCCCAATCAAGCCAGACCGTCTCCTCGCTGCCGTCCACAAAGGCCACGCCCAGGCGCACGCTGACGTTCTCCTTGCCCGGACGCGGATAGAACGTGCGCGACGGTTCGCCGCCCGGCTGCGCGGGGTCGGCGACGTACCAGCTTTCCACCCTCGACGCGTCGCTTTCCTCGTACACGATCCGGCGCGAATCCGGCGACCACCAGTAGCCGGAAAACCGGTTCATCTCCTCCTGCGCGACGAACTCCGCCAGCCCGTGCGAGACGGTTTCGGTGCCGCCGGTCGTCACGGCCGTTTCCTTGCCGGAGGCGAGGTGGAACACGTACACGTCCTGATCCCGCACGTAGGCGACGCTCCGGCTGTCGGGCGAAAATTTCGGATCGACCATCGTGCCCGGCCCGGTGGCGAGTTCGCGCACGCTGCCCTTCGCGCGGTCGAGCACGTAGAGCTTGCCGGAGAGGCTTAGCAAAACCAGCGCGCTGTTCCTGGAAATGCTGAACGCCGTGAACCCGCCCACGCTGATGCGCTGGCGTTCGCGGCGGGCTTTTTCCTCGGGGGAAAGACTCTCGGCCGCGCCTTTGAGCGCGTCCTCGGGCGAGAGCAGGCGGCGGGTTTCCCGGGTGGCGACGCTGAACTCGTAGAGTTCCTGGCTCGGCTCGCGCGCGGATTTCGCCCGCAGGAACAGCACGGCGCTGCCGTCCGGCGTCGGCGTGGCGTTGACGGGCCGTCCCAACATGAAGCCGCGCGTCTCGGCGTAATCCCGCAGGAAGGTGTCGCCGTCCGCCGTCGGCGCGGGCACCGGCGGGTCCGCGGGCGCGGTGGGCACCGTGGCCAGCAGCCAGCAGCCGGCGAACACCAGCGAGCGCGGCACGAGCGAAAACGTCTTCGGCATGCCCACCCGATAAAATGGTTTTCAACGGCAAGCAATGGTGGTTCCTTCCCCGGAGAGATAATCCCTCGCCGCCGGCATCCAAACTCCGTCGGCGGTCGGAAGTGGGGGCGGGGCGTCAACCAACGGCATCACAGGCCGGATTCCAGCAATTTAGAAAATCTGACCGTGGCAAGCATCCATCCTGCAAGGACCAGCGAGGGGGAACGAAACGGACGACGTTCCGCGAGTTTTCCCTGGTTGGCCAACCGGTCGTTTCGTTTAAAACTGGCCCTGATCGTGGGCGTCCCCAGCGTGGTGGCGTTGATCGGCAGCCTGCTGGCGTTGGGCCGGGTGGTGGCGAGCTACCAGCGGGCGCGGGTGCTGGAAACCGCCAATGCTGCCAGCACCGATCTCATCCGGGCGGCGGCGGCGCAGGCCAAGGAACGCGGGTTCACCAGCGCCGCGCTGTCCGATCCCGGCGCGCTGGGCGCGCGGCGGGCGCTCCCCGGGCTGCGGACCGAAGGCGACAACCTGCTGGATGCCGCCCTGGTCGAAGCGCAGCCGGCCCTGCGCGGCAACCCGGTGTTGTCGGCCGCGCGCAAGGGGCTTCTGGATGCCCGCCGCGCCCGCGACGCCAAACGCGCGGAAGTGGACGCCGACCTCGCCCGTCAGCAGCGGATCGACCAGGCGCGGGTGCAGAGCTGGTTCGACGCCCAGACGCGGCTCATCCTCGCCGAGCGCATGTTCGGGGGCACCCTCTTTCTCGCGCAGAACCCGTACGAACTCGTCATCCAATATAACGGATTCATCAAAGGCAACGTGTTCATCGCCAGTGAGTTCGCCGGAAGGGAGCGCGCCCGCATCGGCCGGATCATCGCCGGAGGCAAACCCATCCCGGCCGATGGGCTCGACGAGCTGCAACGCTGGCGCGGGGTCGTGGACGAAAACCTCGCGGCCATCGCGCAGTTGCGCGCCAATCCCGCCATGTCTGGCCCCGTGCTGGAGAGCATCGGGCACATGGAAGACGTGTTCCTGGGCGAATACGAGAACGTGCGCGCGAGCGTGTACGGGGCCTCGGCGCGCGGGGAACCGTACCCGCTCACGACCGACGAATGGATCACTGCCTCGACGCACGGGATCGACAGCATCCTCGCCGTGTCGGACCGCATCGGCGAGGAGGCCGCGCGCATCTCGCGCCAGGAGGCGGAGTTCAACCTCGCCAACCTGCTCCTGATCGCCGGGATGATCGCGCTCCTCTTGCTGGCGGTGATCGCGTCGGTGTTCGTGGCGCGTGGTCTCACCCGGCGTCTGGGCGAACTGCGCGCGGCGGCCGAACGCGTCTCCCAGGGCAACTATTCCCAACCGGTGGACGACGCGACCACGCCCGAAGCCACGGGCGACGAGTTTGCCGGACTGGCGGGCGTGTTCAACGCGATGCAGGGCAAGGTGGAGGCGGGGGTCGCGCAGTTGCAGGCGGAAAAAGCCGGCGTGGAAGCCCGGGTGCGGGAGCGCACCCGCGAACTCTCGGAAGCCAACGAACGGCTGATCGCGTTGAACGCGGAAAAAGATACGTTCATGGGAATTTGCAGCCACGACCTCAAGAACCCCTTGAGCGGTATCACCGGCATGGCGGGGCTGATCGTGGACGACGCCGAGGATCCCGAACAGGTGCGCAGCCACGCGGCGGACATCCTCCAATCATCGGAGTACATGTCTCACCTCGTGCACAACCTGCTCGACATCAACGCCATCGAGCAGGGAAAATTCAACCTCAGTCCGGAACCTCTCGACCTGAATGCCGCGGTGGCTCACGTCGTGGACGGTTACCGGCGGCGGGCGTCGGACAAACGGATCCGCCTGGAGCTCGCCGCGCCGATGGAGGAGGTGACCGTGCGCGCCGACGCCCGGGTGGTGCGGCAGGTGGTGGATAATCTGGTGTCGAACGCCGTGAAGTTCACGCCGCCCCGGGGAGCGGTGGAAGTGCGCGTCGAACAGGCGGACGGATGCGCCGTGCTCCTCGTGCGTGACACCGGGCCGGGTTTGTCGGCGGAGGACCAGTCGCGTTTGTTTCAGAAGTACGCGCGGCTGTCGGCCCGCACGACCGGCGGGGAAAGTTCGACGGGATTGGGATTGTCCATCGTCAAGCGGCTGGTCGAAGCCAGCGGCGGCGCGGTGGTTTGCCGCAGCGAACTGGGGCGCGGGAGCACGTTCAGCGTGGAACTGCCCGCCGGGACCGCGGCGTCGTAACATCAGGTAGGGACGCGTCTCCGACGGGTCCCAAATTTGGCTTGGATGACCAGTGTGCGCACGGTGCGCCTCGCCGGAAATATTTGGGACCGCTCGGAGAGCCGTCCCCACCTGATGTTTGGACGGCGAGGGCGCGGTGGGATTTCCGCGCTTGACGAGCCTCGCGCCCACCGCTGAAGCTAACCTCCACCTCCCATGAACCTCAAAGCCATTACCGGTGGATGCCTGTGCGGTTCGTTGCGCTACCAGGCGGCCGGGGAGCCGCACGAAATCACCCACTGCCACTGCGTGGATTGCCGCCGGGGCAGCGGGGCGGCGTTTGTCACGTGGGCTTCCTTCCGGCGCGACGACTTCCAGTTCACGGCCGGAGAACCCGCCGAGTTGGCCTGGTCGGGGCGGCACCGTCTGTTTTGCGCGCACTGCGGCACGCCGCTGGCGACGACGATCGGCCCGGGCGCGGACGAGGTGGACGTGGCCGTTTGCAGCTTCGACGAACCGGAAATCCACGCGCCGGGCGACCACACCTGGGTGGAGGACCAGTTGCCCTGGGTCCGTCTGGCGGATGATCTGCCGGCTTACCACCAGAAGCGCAAAACCCACGGATGACGGTTCCATCCGCCGAGCATGCCGACGCCGTCTTCCTTCCGCTCGATTTACCGCCACGGGTTCATCCGTGCGGCGGTCTGCGTGCCGCGGGTGCGCGTGGCCGATCCGGGGTTCAACGTGGAACACACGGTCGGGTTAGCCCGGCGCGCCTCGGAGGCGCGCGCCGCCGTCGCGCTTTTTCCTGAACTCGGGGTCTCGGCCTACACGAACGAGGACCTTTTCCACCAGGACGCGCTACTCGATGCGACCCTGGCGGCGCTGGAAGAACTCGTCGCGGCCAGCGCGGAGTTGACGCCGGTGCTCCTCGTCGGCGCGCCGCTGCGCTTCGAGGGAAAATTATTCAACTGCGCGGTGGTCATCTACCGCGGACAAGCCCTCGGCATCACGCCCAAAAGCTTCCTGCCCAACTACCGCGAGTTCTACGAGAAGCGGCAGTTCACCGCCGGGCGCAACGCGGTCAGCCGCGAGGTGCCGTTTCTCGGACGTACCGTGCCGTTCGGCAGCGACCTGATCTTTGACGCGACCAACATCCGGGATTTCTCCCTGCACGTCGAAATCTGCGAGGACGTGTGGACGCCCATTCCGCCGAGCACGTTTGCCGCGCTGGCGGGCGCGACCGTGCTGACGAACCTGTCGGCGAGCAACATCACCGTCGGCAAGGCCGACTACCGGCGCGACCTGTGCGCCGCGCAGAGCGGCAAGTGTCTCGCGGCCTATCTCTACAGCGCGGCCGGTCCGGGCGAATCGACGACGGATCTCGCCTGGGACGGCCACGCCCTCATCTACGAAAACAACGAACTCCTCGCCGAAGCCGAGCGTTTCGCAGCCGACGAGCAGATGGTCGTGGCCGACCTCGACCTCGAACGGCTGGCGCAGGAGCGGATGCGGCTGTCGAGCTTCAACGACGCCGTGGCCGACCACCGCGAACGCGTGCGCGCGATCCGGCGCGTGCCGTTCGAGTTTCAAATACCGGCGGGTGACATCCCGCTCGCGCGGGCGGTGGAACGTTTCCCGTTCGTGCCGAGCGACTCGTCCGCGCGCCACGAACGCTGCTACGAGGCTTACAACATCCAGGTCCACGCGTTGATGAAGCGCCTGGAGCACGCGAAGGTCGAGCGCATCGTCATCGGAGTCTCGGGCGGGTTGGATTCGACCCATGCGCTGATCGTCGCGGCGAAAACGATGGACCGCCTCGGCCTGCCGCGCGAACATATCCTGGGTTACACGATGCCGGGTTTTGCAACGAGCGACACCACGCTCCGAAACGCGCACGCGCTGATGCGTGCGTTGCGGATCAGCGCGAGCGAAATCGACATCCGGCCGAGTTGCCGCCAGATGCTCGCCGACCTCGGACATCCCTACGCGCGAGGCGAAAGGGTGTACGACGTGACGTTTGAAAACGTGCAGGCCGGCGAGCGCACCTCGCACCTGTTCCGGCTGGCGAACTTTCACAACGGCATCGTGCTCGGCACCGGCGACCTGAGCGAACTGGCGCTGGGCTGGTGTACTTATGGGGTAGGCGACCACATGAGCCACTACAACGTCAACGCGTCCGTGCCCAAGACGCTCATTCAGCACCTGTTGCGCTGGGTGATCAGCACGGGGCAGTTCGACGCGGAGACGGACGCCGTGTTACAGTCCATTCTCGACACGGAAATTTCCCCCGAACTGGTGCCGCACGAGAACGACGACGCGAAGGAACCCGCGCAGAGCACCGAGGCCAAGGTGGGTCCGTACGATTTGCAGGACTTTAACCTGTACTACGTCACCCGCTTCGGCTTCCGGCCGAGCAAGGTGGCGTTCCTCAGCGAACACGCGTGGGCGGACAAGGAGCGCGGCGGCTGGCCGGACAGTCTGCCGGTGGCGCGGCACCGGCAGTACGATCTGCCGACGATCAAGCGGTGGCTGGAGGTGTTCCTGTTCCGGTTCTTTCAGATTAGTCAGTTCAAGCGTTCGTGCCTGCCGAACGGTCCTAAAGTAGGGTCGGGTGGGTCGTTGAGTCCGCGCGGCGACTGGCGGGCGCCGAGCGATTCGGAAGCGACGATCTGGCTGGAGGAGTTGCGCCGGAACGTGCCAGGTTGAGCTATTCTGGTCAGAAGGAACCTCACGCAAAGTCCGCCAAGCCGCCAAGGAAGAGAAGCGTTGGAGTCACGGGTTCCCCGGAGAACTTTCCGCCACGGGGAGAAGCCCTGCCGGAGCTCCGAAAAATCCGGCGCGTGAAGTGAAGACCGTTTCAGACGGAGGATGGTTTTTCCTCCGCAGAGCGGCGCGTGAAGAGCGAGACCACGTAACGGATGCTCACCGTCAGGGGCCAGAAGATGACCTCAAAAGTTCTGTTGAGCAGTCGTAAGAGGGGAGAGCCCACCGCGACGAAGGGGGAGAGGAGCCTTTTCCCCACCGCCGTCCGGTCGTAAAACAGCGACAGGGCCAGGATGGTGACGATGCCGCCGAACTTCTCCAGCGTGTTGATGTGCACGGGACTGCCCGCCAGCTCGGAACAAACCTCCACGAGCAGGATGATGCCTACGAAACCGATGAGCAGGAAGGCGGTTGCTTTGAGACTGGGAAACCGCGCGATGAGCGTGATGCCGTAGCCCGCCACGAACCGCAGCGCGAGGATGCCCATGAACACGCCCGTGCAAACGACCCAGAAACGACGGTCGAGCGCGACGGCGGCCACCACGTTGTCCAGGCCGAGGGCGAGATCCATCGCTTCGATTTGCAGCACGGTCATGAACAGACCGCGGGACTTTCCGCCGGCGGTTTCCTCTTTGCCCTCTTCCGGGTCGGCGTCCGGCACGTGGGAAACCATCAGGTAGATCAGATAGACGGAGCCGAGAATCTTCAGCCACGGATTCGCGATGATGAGCGACACCAGCAACAACGCCACCCCCCGGAACAAATACGCCCCGAAAATGCCGATGCGCAGCGCGAATTTCTGCTGGTGCGCGGGCAGGTGCGCGGCGAACGCGGCCACGGCCAGCGCGTTGTCGATGGAAAGCAATCCCTCGATGAGCACCAGCGACGCCATCACCGGCAGGGCTTCGACAACTTCGTTCAGGGTGATCATGCGCTGCGGCAACCCGTAGCAGCACCCGCCTGTCGGCGAAAGCCTTTCCGCCGCCGTTTGGCTGAAAACCCGGCGTTTTTTCGCCGCGCGTAGACCGGCGCTTTCTCAATCCGTAGCGGAGGCGCTTACGCCCACGTCACCGCGCCCCTGGCGTCGCGCAGGACGATGCCGCGCAGAAACTCGACGCCCTTGCGCAACCCTTCATTGGGCGACAGGAGGCTGTCCTCGTGTTCCATGCTCAGCGTGCCGTCGTAGCCGACCAGCCGCAGCGTGCTCACGAAGTCGCGCCAGAAATCCTCCCCGTGTCCGTAGCCGACCGTGCGGAAAATCCACGCGCGGTTCGCCTCGTCGCTGTACGGCTTGGTGTCGAGGTAGCCGTCGTAGTCGGCGTTCACTTTGTACAAACCGGTGTCCTTCGCGTGAACGTGGTGGATGGCACCGTCCGCGCCGAGTTTGCGCACGGCCTTGACGGGGTCGATGCCCTGCCAGAAGAAGTGGCTGGGATCGAGGTTCACGCCCAGCACCTCGCTCGTGGCATGGCGCAGGCGCAGCATCGTTTCCGGGTTGTAGACGAGGAAGCCGGGATGTGCTTCGAGCGCGATTTTCTTGATGCCGTGGTCGGCGGCGAACTTCGTCTGTTCCTTCCAGTACGGGATGGCGACGTGGTCCCACTGGTACTGGAGGATCTCGAGAAAATCCGGCGGCCACGGGCACGTCACCCAGTTCGGGTACTTCGCGCCGGGGGCGTCGCCGGGGCAGCCGGAAAAAGTCGTCACGACCTCCACGCCCAGCTTCGCCGCCAGCTTGACCGTGGCCTGGAACACCGCGTGGTGTTCGCCGGCGAGTTCCGGGTCGGGATGGATCGGGTTGCCGTGGCAGGAGAGCGAGGAAATCGTCAGCCCGCTCTCGGCGATGGCGGCCTGGAATTCCTTGAGCTTGCCTTCGCTGGCCAGGAGTTCGTCCGGTTTGCAATGGGCGTTGCCGGGATAGGCACCCGTGCCGAGTTCGACCGTGTCACACTGGAGACCGGCGATGTGGGCGAGGGCGTCCTTGAGGGGGAGGCCGCTGAGGATGGCGGAGAAGACACCGACTTTCATGAAAGGGGAAGGCAGAAGGCAGAAGGCAGAAGGCAGAAGGTAGAAGTCAAAAGATAGAAAGCAAAATCCGTCTGACTCCCGAATCCTGATTGATCCGCTCTGCCTTTTCCTTCTGCCTTCTGCCTTCTGCCTTCAAACAAGGTTCACCGGCTGGCCTGCCAGGAAGCGGAGGATGTTTTGCACGGTGGTGGAGTTGATGCGCTCGACGGCCTCGACGCTGTTGAAGGCGACGTGCGGGGTGAAGATCACGTCCGGCCGCGTGATGAGCCGCTTGTTGCGCAGGAGGTCCTGCAACTCGCGCACCCGGCTGGCCTCGCGGTCGTGCAGTTCGGCGGGGGTGCCAACGGCATGGAGGCGGGTGATGATCTGCTCGCTGATGATCTTGGTCGTTTCCTGGCGCGCGGTGCCTTCCTCTTCGAGCACGTCCAGACCCGCCCCGGCGACCTGCCCGGAATCCAGCGCGTCGAGGAGCGCGTCGGTGTCGATCAACGCGCCGCGCGCGGTGTTGATGATCAGCACGCCCTTCCGGCAGCTCGCGAGCGTGGCGCGGTTGAGGAGATGGTGAGTGTCCGGGCCGACGGGAACGTGCAGCGTGAGGACGTGCGCCTCGGCCAGCACTTGTTCCAGCGGCGCGAAATCGAACCCGGCGTGTTTCGCCACGGCGGCGGGCGCGTGGATGTCAAAGGCGAGCACCCGCATCCCGAACGCCTGCGCGACGGTGATGACGTGTCGGCCGATGCGTCCCGCGCCGACCACGCCGAGCGTCTTGCCGCGCAGCTCGAAGGCGCGCGCGGCCGAGTAGGAGAGCTTGCCTTCGCGGGCGGATTCGCCGGTGACCTCGCGCAGCCGCCGCGACAGGGCGAGGATCAGGGCAAAGGTGTGTTCGGCCACGGTGTGTTCGCCGTAGCTGGGGACGTTCGCCACGGCCACGCCACGCTCGCGGCAGGCGTCGAGGTCGATGTGCTCGGCTCCCGTCGAGCGGGTCACGACGAGCCGCAGGGCCGGGCGGGCTTCGAGGAACGCGCGGTCGACCGGCGTGTGGATGAACACCGAAACGACCTCCGCCCCGGCGCCGACCCGCCCGGGCTTGGAGACGAAATGCACGTCATGACCGGGCAACTCCGCCTGGAAATACGCGGCGTCGGACGGGTCCACCTCCAGGAAATAGATGCTCATGGGAAAATGCAAAGTGCAAAGCGCAAAATGCAAAAGTCAGAAAACAGAAGTCGGAGAACAAAGCATCAGCCCGTGCACGTTACCGCACAATTTTCCTTCTGCTTTCTCCTTCTGAACTTTTGCATTTTGCATTTTGCATTTTGCCTTCATCCTTCCCCGGTGGACGGCGGCATTTTCATCACCTTCGAAGGCTCGGACGGTTGCGGGAAGTCCACGCAGATCGAGCGGTTGCGCGTGCGCCTGACCAGCGGGGGCGCTCCGCGGCCGGTGACCTTCCTGCGCGAACCCGGCGGCACGCCGCTAGGCGAGGAAATCCGTCGCCTGCTGCGACGGGCCGCGCCGGACTGGAGCGTGGCCCCGGAGGCGGAGTTGCTCCTGTTCGCCGCGAGCCGCGCCCAACTCGTGCGCGAGACGATCCTGCCCGCGCTGGCGGGCGGGGGGATCGTGGTGTGCGACCGGTTCCTGGACTCGACCACGGTTTACCAGGGGGTCGCCCGGCGGCTCGACCCGGCGACCGTGGATGCCATCAACCAGTTCGCCGCGGGCGAACGCCGCCCCGACGTGACGTTCCTGCTCGACCTGCCGCCGGACGTGGGGCTGTTCCGCGCCCTCCAGCGCGCCGGGCCGCTGCTCCTGCCGCCTGACCGCATGGAACAGGAACCGGCGGCGTTTTACGAGGCCGTCCGCGCGGGTTACCTGCGGCTGGCGAAACTGCACCCCGAACGCTTCGTCGTGCTCGACGCCAGCCTGAGCGCGGACGAACTTGCCGGCCTCGTCTGGACCCATCTGAACGACCGTTTCCATGGCCTTCGCTCCTCCCATCGCGCTTGATTACCTGCGCCGCGCCCACGCCGCCGGCCGCCTCGGCCACGCTTATCTCCTGATCGGGGAGGAGGGCGCGGGGTTCGACCTCGCCGCGCGCATCGCCGCGCTGGTGGTCCAGGCGGGACCCGGCGGCGCGCTGGGTCATCAGGACGTGTACGTTGTCGAACCCGAATCCAAGGCCCGGCGCATCCTGATCGAACAGGTGCGCGAACTCGAAAGCGCCCTGCGTCTGCGCGCCTCGGCGGTCGGCGGTCGCAAAGTCGGGATTCTCCGGCAGGCCGACCGGATCAACACGCAGGCCGCCAACGCTTTCCTGAAAACGCTGGAGGAACCGCCGGCCGATTCGCTGCTGCTGCTGGTGAGCAGCCTGCCCGAGAGCCTGCCGGAAACGATCCTTTCCCGCTGCATCAAGGTCGTCCTGCAAACCGCCGCCGGGACGGACGGCGTGCCCACCTCGCCGGAGGACGCCGCCCTGCGAGAAATCCTCGCCCGGTTCGCCCGGGAACGCGCGGCCGGTCCCGGTTCGCTGCCGGCCGCGTACGGGCTGCTGCGGGAGTTCACCGCGCTCCTGACCGCCGCGCGCACCCGTCTCCAAGAGGGGGCGGACGAAGCCCTGGAGGCGGAAGAGACGCGCTACGCCCAGACCACCGACGGCGCGTGGCTGGCCGAGCGTGAGGCTTACCACAAGTCCCTGGTCGAAGCGCGCTACGTGGCTGCCCGGGCCCGGCTCGTGGAAGGTCTCGCGCGCTGGTGGGGCGACGTGCTGCGCTGCCAGACCACCGACGGCGAAGCCAGTTCGCCCGAAGTGGCCGCGCTGGCGCAACGCCTGTCCATCGCCGAGGTCCTGCCGCGGCTGGCGACCGTCGAGGAACTGCGCGAGAACATGGACCGCAACATCCAGGAGGCGCTGGCGCTCGAAGTCGCCTTCCTGCAAGTCTTCGGGACCTGATCAGGGGGTGGGGCTTGCCGCCGGAGCCGGGGAGACCGGCACACCGCTGGCCGCTGGACTCGCCGACGGCACGGAGGTCGCCACGCTGTTGGGGTCGGCGACCGCCCTGATGTCGCTCAGGAGCTTGCTCGCTGCGGTCACCTGGTCGTTGTAGGTCTTCGTGAGCGCGCTAAAGGGGCCGGCCTCCCCCGGTTTCTTGAAGGTGAGATGCTGCGCCGCGTTGACGCTCCAGCTCCCGTACGATTTGTCCAGATAAGCCAGCATTTCGTCGCCGGTCTTGAGCGCGTCCCGTTGGAGTCCGCGCAACTGGACGTTTTTGTCCGTTTGCGCCTTGTAGCTGAAGTCACTGAGGATGTAATCAACGTCGTTGGGGATCAACGGCGTTTTCTGGAGTTCGGCTTTGAAGGTCGCCTCCTGTGTCTTGACGAAGGCTTCGTAATCATCGTTGGCCGCCAGAGCTTTTTTGATGAGGTCGCGCCGGGCGGCGATCGCGTCCTTGGAAGTGAGACCCGTGGCGCTGAAGCCGCCGGAGGCCAGCAGGGCGTTGTAGGGTTCCATGAATCGATTCAGCTTGGCGTCGCGGAGCGCGGTGAATGCCTTGTCGGCCTGGGTGACGTACTCGCTGCGTTGGGCGTTGTTGTACGTCGGGTTGCCGGAGGTATCCACCTTGGTGGTCGGAGTGGCCGGCGCGACGGTGGCTGTCGGGGTGGGATTGGCCGCCACGGCGGCGACGGTCGGCTTGTAGAGGAGGAAGTAGTAGGCCGCGCCTCCACCCAGCAGCAGGAGCAGCAGGATGGCGAAAAAGATGCCCCCCCCGCCGCCTTTGGAAGCGTCGGAGGTGGTCTGGTAGAGATTCGTCGAAGGCTTCGGCGAGGATGGGTCAACGGGGTCGGATGGCATAGATGAAAACGTCGTTCTTACCGTGCATATCGTCCGCCGCACGACGCTGGGCTTCCCTGCGCGGCGAAATTTTCCCGCCTGGCCCCGGTGGACATTTCCGCTTGGCTCCGTTTTGGACCGCGGCCTATGCTGACGGCTCGTTTCTCCCGCCGCCCCTCCCCGCCATGAAAAAACCGCTCAACGTCGGCCTGATCGGCTACAACTTCATGGGCAAGACCCATTCGAACGCCTGGCGTCAGGTCGGCCGTTTTTTCGACCTCCCCGCCGACGTGAAGCTCCACACGATCTGCGGGCGCAACGAGGCCAAAACGCGGGCGGCCGCCGCGCAGTACGGCTGGGAAAAAGCCGTCACGGACTGGCGGCAGGTGATCGACGATCCGGAGATCGACGTGGTCGACATCACGACGCCCAATGATTCGCACGCGGCCATCGCCATCGCCGCGGCCGGGGCGGGCAAGGCGGTGCTCTGCGAAAAGCCGCTCGGCATGAACGTGCCCGAATGCGAGCGCATGGTCGCGGCCGTCGAGCAGGCGGGCGTGGTCAACATGGTTTGCCACAACTACCGCCGCATCCCAGCGGTCGCGCTGGCCAAGCGCATGATCGAACGCGGCGACCTCGGGGACCGCCTTTATCATTACCGTGCGCGCTACGCGCAAGAGTGGATCATGGACCCGGCGTTCCCGCTGGTGTGGCGTTTGCAGGCGGACATCGCCGGCAGCGGCACGCACGGCGACATCGACGCGCACATCATCGACCTCGGCCGCTACCTGGTCGGCGACCTCAAAGAGGTCTGCGGCACGATGGAGACGTTTATCAAAGAGCGCCCCCTGCAATGCGAAGCGGGCGACGGGCTGACCGCGCAGGCGGGTCAGCAAACGGGGCGGGTCACCGTGGACGACGCCGTGAGCTGGATCGGCCGTTTCGAGAACGGTGCCCTGGCCAACCTGGAGGCGACCCGCTTCGCCGCCGGCCGCAAGAACCACATCACCTTCGAGATCAACGGCAGCCAGGGGACGCTGGTCTTCAACTTCGAGGACATGAACCGCCTCGGCTTCTACAACCACGCGGACCCGGCGGACGTGCGCGGGTTCCGCGACATCCTCGTCACGGAGGCGGAACATCCGTTCGTCGGCGCGTGGTGGCCGGCGGGGCACATCATCGGGTACGAGCACACATTCGTGCACACGTTCGCAGACTTCGTGAAAGCGGTGGTGGACGGCAAGAGCGTGCAGCCCACCTTCGCCGACGGCCTGGCGAACGAACGCGTGCTCAGCGCGATCACCGAGAGCGCGCAGACCCGGCAGTGGGTGACGCTGTGAGCCGATGAACGCCGCCGAAGAGCATCCGGCGGCGTTACCTGCCGAGCGTACGCAACTTTTTCGAGCTTTATCTCCCGTTGTCCGATGATACGCTGCTGTACGAAGCTGCCGTGAAACCACCACGGTCTGTGGCTCTATTGGGCAGGTGCATCCCTTGAGGTGTTCCAACCCGAGACCTGCGAAAAAATTCGACAACAAGCCGATTTTACCCCGCTTTGTTGATTCCGCTGAGTTTGTGAAGTTGGCCGATGCGGCGATGCGGCGAGCGCAACGTGTGGCAGAGAAAGAAGCTGCGCGCTACGGCTTGAAGCTCGTCGTGGATCGCCCGCGTGCGTCCACCAAGAAAAAGTAGCGGCAAATTCTACGCTGCCGGCGTGAAACCACACTCGCGCTGCCATTGATCCGCTTTCGCACGTGCTGTCGACGAGAGACGGGATAGATCCACGCTGGCAAAAGGATTGTGTTGCCCGGCTTCAAATCGGGCTGCAACTTGGGCGGCCCGATCCACGGCGTTCGGACGCGCAACCGGGACGGATGCAGAACGGATGACTGACCGGGAGTTAGAAGGCATGACGGCACTATTTCTACTCCGCTGTCTTGCTTGGAGTAAGCCTCTTGCCTGCCGGGTAGTGGTACAGTCTGGTAGGTTTTCAGCCCCGGCAGGGGCGTCAGAGTGAAGCCCACGGCGTGAGCCGTGGGAAAACGAT
>CAXTOX010000084.1:0-4989 GCA_964245885.1 uncultured Chthoniobacterales bacterium
CTCTTTGGCATCCTCCTCATCCGCCGACTGGAAAATGAGCCGGTTGGAGAGATTGAGCGCGAACACGCGGGCCTTGTCCCGGCCCAACGGCGGCACGAAGGAGGTAGTGGACTGGGTGGCCGCGATGATCGTGGCCTGTGCCTCGCGGATGCGGTCCACCGTATTGTAGTCGCTCATGCCGTCCTCGGCCGCCGAGACGAACTGCTGGGCCTCGTCCGCACACAGGAGGATGAGGTTATCTGCCGCGCGCTCTGCCGGGCTTTTGTCGAAGCGGCTGAGAGCGTGCGTGTAAAAGAGCATCTTAAGGATCGTGCAAATGTAGGAGAGCAGCACAAAGTCGGGGGTGGAGTCAGGCAGCTTTTGCACGGAACTGGGGATACCACTCCTGGAACACCGCCTCTAACTCGCCGTTCAACACCTTGGTGCGGGTTTGCAGCAGCAGATGCGCTCCGCAGGGTGTCCACTGCATCTGCTGCTGCTTCACAAAGCGGCGACTGACCACTTGGTTGATCGTGGACTCCACGAAAGCGGTGCTGATCGTTTCTCCCTGCCGGTATCGTTCTCCGAAGTTCGGGATGAACTCCCGGTTGTTGCGGATGTACGTGTCGAATTCGCTCAAACCTGCGGTCAGTTTCTCAGCCGCCGCAGAACGGCGGCGGAAGAACTCCAGGCGCGTGAGTAGCGTGGCTTGTCGCTCCAGAGCCTCGCAGACGTTGCCGTGCCACAGCAGATGCTTGACGCTTTCAAGCTCTTTGGAGATGCCGGCGGCAACCGTGTCCCAGCCAGCCTCGCCTCTCAGCGATTTGGTTTGCTGTTGTAGGATGATCAAGCGCATGGCGATGTGGAACCAGTCGATCCAGTGTTCGCTTCCTGGCTGTAGGTAAGTATGTACGCCGCGCACATCCTCGCCGCCGTCGGAGAGGAAGACCACCTGCTGGTGGTCCTGCAAGCCCTGGGATTTGAGCAGTTCCCAGAGCCGCTGCCTTGGCTTCTGGTCATAGGTTTGCACGTAACCGAAGCACTTTGATTCCGGCACGTTGTCCTCGGCATCGCGGCGGAACGCCACCACGCTTCTGCCTGCAATGACCTCAAAGAAACCTTTCTTGTGCGCCGCCCGAACATAACCGCCGTCGATGCCCACGGTGATTGGACCATCGGGCGGCGGCGGCTCCTGATCAGTTTCTTCTTGCTCAGGCTCCTGCCGCACGGACGGGCGCTCTTCGCCCAGAGCTTGCTCCATTCTCTGGGCCGTTGCCTGGAGATGGCGGCGGATCGTCTCGTGGTTGGTTGCCTCGTCGACCGGCAGCACCTCGCGCAGCAGTCCAGCGACCTTGGCAAAAGGCAGGATGGATGCCCATTTGGTTTCCATGTACAGCAGTTCAGGGCTGATGCGACCCTGCAGCCAGCCTGCGGCGGGCCGGAAGGTCTCGGGACCGCTTTCCTGACAATCGCAACGGTTCCAGCGCGGATTAGCTACTTTCACGACTCCGAACAAGGTTTTGACCCCGGTTCCACCCGCCTTGACGCCGTAGCACTCGCCACAATCTACACACTGCCTCCGTTGCTTGAGGTCTTCTGCGACCTGCTCGGCCACCATGCATCTCTGCACGCCTTCCAGGAGCGTTTTGCTCTCATCCAGGTTCAGGCCCAGCGTCTCCATCGCCAGCTGCTGGCGTTCCCATTCCAGCACCGCTTGGCGGCGTTCCTTGCCCTCCGCGTCCACGCATACGACTTCCACGCGCCATTTCATACGAACCTCCGGTTCTCGAGCAGCTTCTCTAAGCGCTGGTTCGCCTCCCGCAGGCTGAACCGCTCCGGCTGCAACGGCCCGCCTTGTTCGAGCCCTCGATCCAAGCTCTGGCAGCCCTGGGTCAGCGCGCCTCGCAACACCTCCCAGGTGTCGGCGGGCTGGTCCGGGTACAGATACGCCATTAGCTTGGCCAGGGCGTCGCGTTCGGCGGGCGGACGCATCTGCTCGCGTTGTTCCTGTCGCTTGAGCATCAGGCGGTACCCGGTCGGACCACCACAGTACTGTGGCGGCGCTGCCCCTCGTCCGTCCAGACAAACCGGCTTTGCGTCACCCTCCGATCCATCCTGTAGATCAAGCACCCGCATCTCCCACTCCCACTGGTCCATGAAGCCAAGGGTGTAGAGAAAGCGTTCTTGCGGGTGCAGACGAAAGTCGGACAGCCTTTTGGATTTCGTCTGCCGGCGTAAGCTGTTGAACGCCTGGCCGTGCAGGCGGAAAGCGTAGCCTGCGCCACTCTCCCAGCCCAGCAAGCCATGGAAGAGGTCATCGAAGTCGGTGAGGGTCAGGAAGTCCGGCACCGCCACCAACCGGATGACCATCGGATACACGTCGCGCAGGACGATGCGGAGAACCAGTCGCTCGAAAGAAATTTGGGGGATCATCCGGCGATCCTACAACCACCCCCGACTTTGTGCTGCTCTCGGCTCGGTCACGTCCACGATGACCACGCCCCACTCCTGTTTGGCCCCACCAGCCTTGGGCCGTGCGGGCAAGACAAACTTGCCGCTCTTTATCAATGCGTTCTCCACCCGTTTGATGGTGCGGCAGACCGTGTTCTCACCCACCTGCCATTCCATCGCCAAGTGGTAGAGCGTGCGGTACTCGCGCCAGAACTGCAAGGTGAGCAGAAGCTGCTGCTCCAGGCTCAGATCGGGCGGGCGACCCCGCTTTTTCTTGGCCGCCTCGCGCTCAACCAGCGCCGCTAGCATTGCCTCAAACGTGTCGGGTTTGACTCCCAGCAACCGCCGAAAGTCCGGCGCGGACAGGGCACGCACCTGCTCAATTTGGTAGCTCACTCACCGAGCTTACCAGCTTGCTCAACACTTTTGTCAGAGGTTTATTGGACCACGAGGCTGGCGTCGCCACCACATGCATTTATGATCGGCGGCGCACCAGGCGAGAAGACAGCCCGACCTTCCGCATGAGTTATCGAGACCCATCGTGAAACTGTAGCAAGCGTAGGCAAATAGTGTGCGGCTGGCGCGTTGAGCCCACGGTCCTCCTGCACATGGTAGAGAAAAACGATCAACGGACCACGATGTCGGGTCAGAGGTTTTCGCGTACTGTGCTCGACTACGCTTGTAAAACAGAAGCGATGGTGGCCTTGATCTCCCAACACGATTGATTGGATCGGTGATCCTGCGTTCCAGATAAGTTGCTTTGCATGAAAAAATCCGACGTGCGCCAAACCTCCCGCGACATCGCTGCAGCCGCGGGCGTTTCCCAGGCCACGGTGTCCAACGTGCTCAACCGGCCAGAGATTGTGGCTGAGGAGACCCGCGAGCGCGTTCACGCGGCCATCCGACAGATGAATTTTGTGGTCAATGATTCGGCTCGCACTCTGCGCGCTGGGCGCTCTCGCACCATCGGGGTAATTGCGCTCGATCTGACCAATCCTTTTTGGGGAGAGGTCACACGTGGGGTCAGCGATGCGGCTGCCGCCAGGGGCTACACCGTGCTGCTCGGCTCGTCGGGCGAAACGGCCGCTGGGGAGGAAAACCTGCTGCGGACCTTCGAGGAACACCGCGTCAATGGCGTACTGGTCTCCGCGGTTGACATGCAGTCAGCCGCCATCCACTCGCTCAATCGCCACGGCATCACGGTGGTGCTCCTGGACGAACCCGACATAACCGGACGGTACAGTTCCGTCTCGCTTGACCAAGCGGCGGGGGCGCGGTTGATCGGCGAGCACCTCTTGACCGAAGGGCATCGTCGAATCGGCTTCCTCAACGTGTCGCACGAGATTTGGTGGTCGCGCGAACGCCTGCGCGGGCTGCGTGAAGCGGTGCTGGCTGCTAGCCAGGATCCTCGGGAAGTGATCATCGAACTTACTATCGCCACAATGACCGCGCAGGCCGCCGAACCGGCCGTCAGCGAACTGCTCAGCCGCGCGCCCGACGTGACGGCCGTGGTGTGCGTCAACGATATGGCGGCGCTCGGGGTCCTCAAGCGTCTGCGCGATCTCCGGTTGGCTGTACCGGGGGACATGTCGGTGGTCGGCTTCGACGACAGCTATTTCGCCGCGCTCCTCTCGCCCGCGCTGACCACCGTACGGCAGCAGCCATACCTGCTCGGCAAGACCGCTGCCGGCTTGATCATCGACCACAACCCTGCCAAACCCACTGAAACGGTTGTGTACCAGCCCAAATTAGTTGTTAGAGAATCCACGTGCCATCGCACAGGCGGGAAGAAGGATGACCCTGCCACAGGGGAACGGCGAACCTGCCGAAAACTTCCCGAAAAATCTCGTTGACATCCGAAGACGCGGTTTTTAGTCTAGGAATTGTTACGTATTAACTCGTTGACGTAGCATCCCCCCGGAAAACGAAGCGCCCGTAAAAGCCACACTCTCTTCGTGTGGTGTGCGGCGATCTCCCTTCTGCGGGGCTGCTGGTCAATGATTGATACGTATCAATCCCTTAGGACCATCCAATATGAACAACCATCCCTCCAAAAAACTTCGTCTCCTGTTCACCGTTGCCGGAGCCGCTTTGGCCGTCGCCGGTCTTCAATCCGCCGCCGTCGCCGAAGAGGCGGGCAAATTCCAAAAGAAGGAGCCGCTCATCATCGGCTACACGGCACAGGATCTCGCCAACCCCTACTGGCAGAACTACTCCGCGGGCGTCAAGGCGCAGGCGGACAAGGAAAACATCAAGGTCGTGGTGGCCGATGCCAAGGCTTCTCAGCAAGCCCAAGTCTCGGGTAGCCGTAATCTCATCAGCCAGAATATCAGTGCTCTGATCGTCTCGCCCGTTGAGCCTTCGGCACTGCCGGGCACGGTCACGGCCGCGCATAACGCGCACATCCCGGTCGTCATCGGCGACGTGGGCGCGAGCGGAGGATATGATGCCTTCATCCAGTCCGACAACCGTGCCGGTGGGGCGCTCGCGGCCGACTACATGGCCAAGCGGCTCGGCACGGGTGACGTGAACATCGCCGTCATCGACTTGCATCCTGGT
>CAXTOX010000084.1:4999-17375 GCA_964245885.1 uncultured Chthoniobacterales bacterium
ACGGTGGGCACCGACCGCGTTGGCGGGTTCAAGGACCAACTCAAGAAGTACCCAAACATCCACATTGTCTCGCAGCTCAACGGCAACGACGCGATCAAGGAAGCGCACGACGCCACCGCCAACGCCTTGGCGAAGAACCCCGACATCAAGGGCATCTACGCCGCCAACGACAACGAGGCACAAGGGGCCATCGCCGCCATCCAGGAAGCCGGTAAGAACCCGAAGGATTTCATCATCATCGGCTTCGACGGCAACGCCGGCTCGGTCGCGGCCATCGGCAACGGCACACAGACGGCTACGATTGCGCAGGACCCTTTCGGCCAAGGCCAATTGGCGGTGAAGCTTTCTATGCAGTTGCTTCGCGGCGAGAAGCTGGCCTACACGGACGAGCCCAAGAAGACCGTCCAGCTCGCCGTTCAGTTGGTTGACGCGACCAACCTCGCCCAGTTCAAGGAAGCGCGGGCGGGCCAGAAGTAATCGACCCCGATCGAGGCGCGACATCGTCCAATCTGGCGAGGAACCGATCCATGACGCCGACCCCCCAACACAATGGTTCCCCGGCCGGCAAGGAACTGCTGGCCGCGCGGGACATTGCCAAGGACTTTTCCGGCGTGGCCGCGCTTAAAGGCGTCTCGTTGAGCCTCGGGGCCGGGGAGGTCCACGCCCTGGTGGGTGAGAACGGCGCGGGCAAGAGCACGCTCATCAACATTCTCGCCGGCCTCTTGCAACCGTCGGCGGGTTCACTGCTCATCGACGGCCAGTCGGTGCGGTTCGCCGGGCCGCAGGCGTCGCAGCAGGCAGGCATCAGCGTCATCAGCCAGGAGTTCCGACTGGTACCGCAGTTGACCGTGGCGGAGAACATCTTCCTTGGCCACGAACCGCGCCGGGCTGGCCTGATTGACCGCAAGGCGTCGCGGCAGCTCACCCGCGATCCGCTGCGGGAACTCGGCCTTGACATCTCGCCTGACCGGCGGGTGGCGAGCCTCACGGTTGGCGACCAGCAGCTCGTCGAGATCGCCCGCGCGCTCACCCGCGAGTTCCGCGTTCTCATCATGGATGAACCGACGGCCGCGCTCAGCGAGGTGGAGGTGGACCGTTTGCTCTCGCTGGTCGAGCGCCTGCGCGAGCGTGGCAAGGCCGTTCTGTACGTGTCTCACCGCCTGCCGGAGGTGTTCCGTGTGTCGGACCGCATTTCGGTGCTGCGCGACGGGCAGATGGTCGCCTCGCTGGTCAAGGCGCAGTCGAGCATTGACGAGGTGGTGACGCACATGCTCGGGCGTAAGTTGGAGCCTCACTCCGGGGGGAAGGCCGCTCCTGCGCCGTTGGGGAACGGGCGTGGAAGCGGCGACGCGCTGGCGGTGACAGGTCTGCGCTGCAAGGGGCTGATCGCGCCGGTGGATCTGCGCGTCGCGCCTGGGGAGGTCGTCGGTGTCGCCGGGCTGGTCGGCTCGGGACGTTCCGAACTGATGCGGGCGCTTTTCGGGGTCATCCCCGCCACGTCGAACTCGTTCGCGGTAAGAGGCCGCGAGGTGCGTCCGCACGACCCATCGGACGCCATCGACAAGGGCATCTTCATGCTCAGCGAGGACCGGAAAGCGGAGGGGATCGTGCCGCTATTATCGGTTCTCGACAACGTGGTCGTCGCCCAACGCACCTGGGGCCGCTTTCTGTTAGACCGCAAGCGCGACCAGGAGAGCTACGCATCCATGAAGGCGCGCATGCGTATCCGCGCCAGCAACCCTGGCCTGCTCATCACCAGCCTGAGCGGCGGCAACCAGCAGAAGGCGCTGCTTGGCCGCGCCCTGCTGTCCAGATGCCAAGTGCTCCTGCTCAATGAGCCGACCCGCGGCGTGGATGTCGGTGCCAAGGTGGACATCTACAAGTTGATCCGCGAACTCGCCGCCACCGGCGTAGGGGTCGTCGTGAGTTCCTCCGAGGCAGCCGAACTGGTGGCGGTCGTGGATCGCTGCATCACGCTCTACGCCGGTGCGCCAGTAGGGGAACTGGCGGGCGCACGACTCACGGAAGAAGACATCGTCGCCGGCATCTTGGGCCGGACTAGCACCGCCAGCGGCGTGTCCGCGTCGGCGGCAGGGGAGGACCAGCAACCATGAGCGTACGACAAGCAACCGAGACCAACGTCGCGACCGAGCAGCGGCGGCGGGCTGAACTGGCGGCCGACCGCGCGGCACAACGTGAGGCGCTCGTGGACCGCGGGGCCATCGCGGGGCCGTTCGTCGTCATCGCGGTCCTGGCCATCGTCCTCGTGCCCGGATTTTTGTCGGCGGCCAACGTGCAGAGCGTGCTCGTCAACGCGGCCATCGTCGCCATCGTCGGCTTCGGCATGACCCTGGCCATCGTCATCCGCGGCCTCGACCTGTCGGTGGGTGCGCTGGCGGCGCTGACCTCCTGTGTGGGCGCGGCGGCTATCAACCATCTGGGCGTCGCGCTCGGAGTGGGCGTGACGTTGCTGCTGGGATTGACCTTCGGGTTGGTCAACGGCGGGCTGATCATGCTCTTGCGCGTTCCCGCGTTCGTGGCCACCCTCGCCACGATGGGCATTGCGCGCGGAGCGGCTCTGCTCTTCACCAACGGCGAGCGCGTGCGTCTGCAATCGGAGGGTTTCCGCCAGCTCGCCATCTACCGGTTAGCCGGTGTCCCGCTTCCCTTCCTCATCGCCGTGGTGTTGTGCGCGGCGTTCTACATCCTTTTGGAGCGCACCCCCTTCGGTCGCCACGCTTGCGCGGTCGGCGGCAATCCCGGCGCGGCCCGGGAAGCGGGCCTCAACGCCAAGAGGATCGGGATGATCGTGTACGCGATGTCGGGCTTGGCTTCCGCCTTCGCCGGCCTCTTGCTGGCCGCGCAGCTCGGCACTGTTGATGCCACTCCCATCGAGGGGTTGGAATTACAGGCCATCGCCATCGCCGTGTTAGGCGGCACGAGCATCGCGGGCGGCGCGGGGAACCTGCCCGGCAGCCTCGCCGCCTCGCTGTTGCTAGCGATGATCTCCTCTTCTCTCAACTTGCGCAACATCCCGGGTTACTACCAGTACCTCGCCCTTGGCCTCCTTCTGCTGCTGGCGTTGGGGCTGGACACGGTCCGCGGCCGGATTCGCACCGCGCTCACCAATGGATAACGGACGATGAGCCCCTCCACGAACCCGCCCGCCGCCACGGAGGCGGAGGTTGCCGTCACCCCCGCCGCCCGGCGCGGCCCGTCGCCTACGGACCTCCTGTGGCGCTACGCGCTCCAAATCTTCACGGTTCTGGCGCTGGTCGTGATCGGAATCCTCGTGCCGAACTTCCGTCAGCCCTCCAATTTGCAGGACGTGGCTTTGCAGGCGTCCTTCGCCGGGCTTTCCGCTGCCGGGATGACCTTGCTTCTCACTGGCGGAATGATCGACCTCTCGGTTGCCGGGATCATCGCCCTGACGGCGGTCACGCTCTCCAACCTGCTCGAACACGTGCCGCTCCCCGTAGCCGTGGTGTTGTCGCTCGCGCTGGGAGCAGTGCTTGGCCTCATCAACGGATTGCTCGTCACCAAGCTGCGCTTCCCTCCGTTCATCGCCACCTATGCAATGCTCAACGTGTATCTCGCCGCGGCCTTTATCTGGACGCACGCCGCGACGCTGGCGCTAAGTAACGAAACCTTCCTCAGCCTGACTTCCAGCGAAATTCTCGGCGTGCCGCCGATGTTCCTGCTCATGCTTCTGGGAGCAGCGGCCTGCGCGTTTTTGCTGCACCGCACGCGTTTCGGGCGTAATTTGCGAGCCATCGGCAGCAGCGAGGCGGCTAGCCGCATGGCCGGCCTGGCGGTAGATCGCACCCGCGTTGGGGCCTTCGTCCTCTTCGGCCTGCTCACCGCCGCCGCCGGCGTCGGACTGGCCTCGCTGCTCTCCTCAGCGTCGGCGAACATGTCCATCGGCTTCGAACTCAACGTGGTCGCCGTGGCGGTCGTGGGCGGCACCAGCCTTCAAGGCGGAAGCGGCACGCTGCTCGGCACGGTGACGGGCGCGATCTTGTTCGCGGCGATGGACAACGCGCTGAACCTTTTCAACGTCTCGTCGTACTGGCAGTACGTGGCGGCGGGGGTTGTGCTTGCCGTGGCGCTGGTGGCCGCTAGCCGCCGCGAACCAGCGGGCGGACGGAGCAAGGCATGAAACTCTTCGGCCGAGAGTACACCCGGAGCGAGTTGCTCGACGCCGTCGGCGACCCCGAGCAACTCGGCGGAGCCTCGCCGGGAACGTTGACCGAGGGCGCTGCTAACGGCATGAGGATCATCACCGTGCGCAGTCCTGGCGGCCTGTCCTTCGTCTGTTTGCCTGACCGCGGGTTGGACCTCGGTTGGGCGGACTACCAAGGGATGCCGCTCGCATGGCGCTCGCCTGTCGGGGACGTAGGGGCAGCCTACGCCGAACACACAGATCAGGGATGGCTGCGGACCTTTGGCGGCGGGTTGGTCACAACCTGTGGGCTGGCGACCGTGGGCCAACCCGGCGTTGACCAAGGGGAGATGTTGGGCCTGCACGGACGCTGCTCGTCCACACCTGCCCGGGAGGTGCGCTGGTCCACGGACTGGTCGGGCAACGAGCGGATCGTCACGATCTCGGGTCGCATACGCGAGGGGACAGCAGTTGGTCCGGTACTGGAGATGCACCGCACGATCACAGCGAGTCTGGGGCAAGGCCTCCTGCGCATCGACGACGTGGTGACGAACCTCAGCATCGCGCCCGCGCCGCATATGTTCCGTTACCATGTCAACTTCGGCTTCCCGCTCATCGATCACGAGAGTCGACTCAAATACACCGCTGCCACCGTCGATTCGCGCGACCCGCTTCCGCCCGACATCATCGAAGGTTGGAACCAAATCTCGCCACCGTCCGCGCCGCGAGCGGAGCAGGTGTTCGTCGCCGTCGGTGAACGATCTGCCGAGGCTGCGGTCGAGGTGGTCAACCCAGTTCCGCGCCCGTCGCTACGTCTGCACTGGTCCGGGGACACGCTGCCCTTGCTCCTGGTTTGGAAGCAGCCCACCCGGCGCACCTACGTCACCGCGCTGGAACCATCCAACTGCCGGGACGAAGGCCGGGCCGCCGCGAGAGCCGCGGACACCCTCGTGGAACTGCAAGAAGGCGAGGAGCGCCGCTACTGGCTCGAACTCAGCCTGAAGACGCCCGCAGCCAGAGGCGAAACAACAAAGCAACGACCATGAAACCAGACGCAACCCAAACCCGTCAGCAACTTGAACAAACCATCGCAGAACACGGCGGTATCCTGCGCCTCGACCCAGCTTTCGTGGCGCGCGATTGGCTGCCGCCTGGCCGCCGGCTGGGGCTGGCCGATCATGAATACGATCTCGGCGAGCGTGGGTTCATCTGCGAACGTTGGCTGGCTTCGACAACCCATGCGGACAACGTGCGCGGCCCCGAAGACGAAGGCATCAGCTACATCAGATCGGCGGACGGTGGGCGGCTTAACCTCGCCGACGCCATTGAGGCCGCGCCCGGCCTCCTCATGGGCAAGGACTACGCGGCCACGCACGAAGGGTTGGGGAGACTGGCCAAGATCTTTGACTTCGGCGCGCGCATTCCCTACCACATTCATCCCCCGGCCGACCAAGCGGCATTGGTCGGCCGACGCTCGAAGGACGAGGCCTATTACTTCCCACCCGGCGTGGACATGGGAGCGCATCCTGAGACGTTCTTTGGCGTTCACCCGTACATCGCGCGCGGACCGCGAGAGGCCGCGCTCCTGCCGTACCTGGAACGTTGGAACGACGACGCCATTTTGCAACACGCCTTCGCCTACCAGCAGGTCGCCGACGAGGGCTTCTACATCGACTCGGGCATCCTGCACGCGCCAGGCACGGCGCTGACCATCGAGTTGCAGGAGGACTCGGACACGCTCGCGATGTTCCAAGCGTTGAACGCCGGCACGATTATCAGCAAGCATTTGTTGTTCAAGGATGTCAGCGAGGCGGATCGAGCCGCGCTCGGTGAGCGCGCCGTGCTGCGCTGGGTGGATTGGGAAGCCAACGGCGACCCGGAGTTTTACCAGCGCCGGCGCATCGCGCCGACTCCTTCGTTGACCGCCGACGGGGTGGAAGAAGCCTGGATTTTTTGCGGAACACCCAAATTTAGCGGCAAGCGGCTGCGGCTTGCACCCGGTGCGCAGGTCACCTCGCAGGAACGCGGCGTGTACAACCTGCTGGTGTGGCGCGGCCGCGGCACGGTCGCCGGGGTGGACGTGCAAAGCGGTCGGCCGGGCGACGATGAATTGCTCTTGACCCACGGGGCAGCCACGCGCCCACACGAGATCGTCAACACCGGGCAGGACGAGCTTTTCATCGTTAAGTTCTTCGGCCCGGACATAAATCCTGACGTGCCGCCCGCAGGCGTCCCATCATAGATCGTTAAGACGAGCAGTACCGCCGACTGACCTGATGTTACAACCCGTGAACCGCAACAGCGAGAGCGTCCCGTGAAACCTCGGTTCACTGATCCGATAGTATGCCCTCTGAGGAAAATATATCCTCAGAGGTGTGGAACTGTGCCAAAAACTCGTCTCATGAATCAACGTGCTACTTTGCGGTAGTGAGTTGAGATCGTGACACAGCTCGCGGGGCACAGGGCACCAATAATCATTTTGGTCAGGATCGTTCTGCTTGCCGGTTAAATCGACAGGCCCTGAATCCATCAGCTTCCCGGTCAAAAGCGATTTGGGGAATGACAAGGAGACCTTTCCCCAGGGAATAATTTCCTGCACGGCTTCATTCTCACGTTGAAAAAAGCGTGAGGAAAAGCTGCCCGGCATCATTTGGGTCCAGCCAACGTATCCACCGAGAAGACCGACGCATTGAACGATCCGACGCGGAGGATAGCTAAAATATCATCGGGCGCAGCCTTGTCTTGCCCGGACGCTGGGCGAGGCTCACAAGCCTATGGTCATCGCTTCTTTTGCCGCTCGTCCCATCAAGGCGCTTGGTCTCGCAACCGTCCTCACCGTCGTCGCTGGAATTCTGCTGATGACTGTCCGGGCGCAGGAGCCTGCCGTGTCGCCCGGGTCTGGCTACCATCTGGAAGCCGAGTGGAAGCCGGGTGGCGAGGGCGGCTGGGATCTTCTCGACGTGGATCCGCAAGCCCACCGCCTTTACGTGACGCGGCCTGACCGCGTCCAGGTCATCGATACAGAAAAAGGCACGCTTCTTGGCGAGGTGAAGGGCTTGGACGGCGGCCACGGGGTTGCCGTGGTGCCGGAACTCAACCACGGCTTTGCGACCAGCGGCAAGACAGGCACGGTTATCGTGTTCGATCTCCAGACGTTCAAAGCCGTGGGCGAACCGGTAAAGGTCGGCCAGAAGCCCGATGCCATCACCTACGAGCCGCTGACCAGGCACGTCTTCGTGTTCAACGGCGACGGCAACGACACCAGCGTCATCGATGCGGCGACCGCCAAGGTGGTGGCCACGATCCCGCTGGGCGGCGCGCCGGAGTTGGCGGTGTCCGACGGCAAGGGCACGCTCTTCGTCAACCTGGAGGACAAAAGCGAAACGCTCGCCATCGACGTGCAAACGAACGCGGTCGTCCACCGCTGGCCGCTCGCGCCGGGCGACGCGCCGACCGGCCTGGCGCTCGACCCGGCCCGCCGGCGGCTCTACGCCGCCTGCCACAACGAGCAGATGATGGTGCTCGACGCCGACAGTGGCAAGGTGCTCGCCGCCTTGGGCACCGGCAAGGGGGTGGACGGCTGCGCGTTCGATCCGGCCACAGGCTTCGCGTTCGCTCCCTGCGGCGACGGCACGTTGACGGTCGCCAAGGAAGAACCGGCGGGAACTTTTCGCGTGGTGGAACAGGTGAAGACCCGCCAGAGCGCGCGCACGATGGCGCTCGATCCGCAAACCCATGCCGTGTACGTGGCCGCCGCCGACTTCGAGGCCGCCCCGTCGCCTGCGCCCGGAGCGCCGCGCACCCGGCCGAAGATGGTTCCCGGCACTTTCACCATCCTCAAGTTCGTCCGCTGAACGCGGCCTGGGACCACCAGGGAGGACGTGTCAGCGCATCTGCCAATGGCCCCATCCATTTTGCATGAGCATCCATTCGACGGAACAAGCCAGTAAAGTCCCGGAAGTCACCCTGATTTTCTGGATCATCAAGGTGGCTGCCACCACCCTCGGCGAGACGGGCGGCGACGCCCTGTCCATGTCGCTAAACCTGGGCTATCTCCTGAGCACCGGCATCTTCGCCGTCATCTTCTTCGTGGCGGTGGCGGCGCAGATTGCGGCACGGCGGTTCCAGCCCTGGCTTTACTGGGCGACGATCATTGCTACCACGACCGTGGGAACGACCCTGGCCGATTTCGCCACGCGCTCGTTGGGCATCGGATACGCCGGAGGCAGCACCTTGCTGTTGGCGCTGCTGTCGGGATCATTCTTCGTCTGGCACCGCACCCTCGGCTCGGTGGCGGTTGACACCGTCAATTCGCCTCGCACGGAAGTGTTCTACTGGGTGACGATCATGTTCTCCCAGACTCTTGGCACGGCGCTGGGCGACTGGATGGCAGACGACGCGGGCCTGGGCTACGGAGGCAGCGCCGTCTTGTTCGGACTGCTCCTGGTTTTGGTGGCGGCAGCGTACCGTTGGACTGGCATCTCGCGCGCCGCACTGTTCTGGATGGCCTTTATCCTCACGCGCCCGCTCGGGGCGGTGGTGGGTGACTTCCTCGATAAACCGGTAGCCAACGGAGGTCTGGCCTTGAGCCGCTTCTCGGCCTCCGCTTGTCTGCTTGCGTTGATCGTCGCCTGCATCTTCTTTTTTCCGCAGAGAGCCGCTCAGAAGTCGCATTGAGCTAAAAGCAGTTCCGCACGGCAGGTCGAAGTGAACGCGATTTTGCAGGTAGAACTAGGATCGGTACATGGATGGGTCAACCAGCCATCATTGCCAGAGTCTCTTGCGAGCATGGCACAGTAGAAAAAAGCGAAGTTAATCCAGAAGGTAACGATCACGCATACACTCACTGTTTATCGCTACCCTCACTGAGAGGCTTACCCATGCCAAAAACACTCGCGGACCTCACCATCCAGGAAGTGCTCGCGCTGGCCATCCAGGCCGAAGAGGAAGATGGCCGCGTTTACGCCGACCTTACCCAGCGCATCGGCGGCGATTTTCCCGAAACGGGCAAGGCCCTCCAAGCCATGCACGATGAGGAGGACGGCCACCGCCACCGGCTCATCGAGCTTTACCGGACGCGCTTCGGTGAACATATCCCGCTCATCCGCCGCCAGGACGTGGCCGGGTTCATCACCCGCAAACCCCTGTGGCTCCACTCCATCTTGACGGTGGCGATGGTGCGCCGGGAAGTGGAAAACATGGAGCGCGATGCGCGCGCCTTTTATCAAGCTGCCGTCGCCCAAACCGGCGATGCCGCCGTGCGCCAGTTGCTCGGCGACCTCGCGGCGGAGGAGTCCAAGCATTACGACTTGGCCGGGTCGATGGAGATGCAGCAGAAAGCTTCCGGCGCGAGGGAAAAGGAGGATGAAAGCGAGCGGCGTCGCTTTGTGCTGCAAGTGGTCCAGCCGGGCCTCGCCGGGTTGATGGACGGCAGCGTGTCCACACTCGCCCCTGTGTTCGCGGCGGCCTTCGCCTCGCACAGCAGTTGGACGGCGTTTCTGGTGGGCATGGCGGCTTCCATCGGGGCAGGCATCAGCATGGGCTTCGCCGAAGCGCTCTCGGACGATGGCGTACTCAGCGGACGGGGGCATCCGTGGACCCGCGGGTTGGTGTGCGGCTTGATGACAACCGCCGGAGGCATCGGCCACACGCTGCCGTTTTTGATCACCCGCTTTTACTACGCCATGTGCGTGGCCGTCGTGGTGGTCGCCGTCGAACTGGCGGTGATCGCCTGGATCAGACACCGCTACATGGATACACCACTGCTTTCGGCAGCCTTTCAGGTGGTAGTGGGCGGCGTGCTCGTCTTCATCGTGGGCATCCTCATCGGCTCGGCGTAGAACCCTCTTTTGGCGAGGCTTTCCCAAGGTGAAACAGGCTGTTGTCGAAAGTCCATTGGTAGGCGGCGTAGCACTGGAAGTCCGTCGGGCCACTGATGGAACGGCCCGCCGAGAAAAGCAGGTGATGCGCTTCGCTCAGATCAATGACCGTGCCGACGTTGAAAGCCGTGTCGTCCCGCCCGCCAACCTCCGACGCCGTTTGGTGATAAACCTCGACCCCGATGAGCAAGGACTTGGCCACCTGGTTTTGCAGGACCCCGCCGACAAAGCCGTAGTTTTGAAGGCCGACGCCGGGATTGATGCCGTAGCCGCCACCGCCATACGCGGTCCACGGCCCCCAGGTCTTTTGCAGCCACACGGGCAGCAGGGCGTGCACGCGGCCCGTGCCGAGCCCCTCCCTGGTGCTGCCGGTAGGCACCTCCAGCAACGGGAAGATACCAACCATCGGGAGGCTCTTGGTTTCCTGCACGAAACGGAACTTTACTCCCAACTCGGTGTCCCCGTACCCGTAGTGTCCGCTTCCGATGGTCGGTGAGTTGTAGGCCGCCGGAGCGATCATGTGGAGCTGGACGTTGGGCACGACGCCGTAATTAATCTCGACGTGCGGTCCGTCGCCCACCCAGCCCCCCGCCGTCTTGAAATCCATGGAGGCGACATAAAATTCCCAATGCTGAAACTCCACGGTTTGCGGGTCGTCCGTCAGGAAAGGAGGACCCGCCCACATTTCCATCGGGAACAGGGTTGACCACAAGATCACGAGCAGTCCCAGCCTCGGCCCCCACCGTAGAACCCCACGGATTACAGCGGACCCATCCTCTGCCTGCGTTGCCGGAAAGGCCATTCTTACGGATGTTGCCATGTGGTGTGAGTCGGGTTCGGTGGTGTTCTCCACGTAGTTTTCAACAAAGATTGACTCAGGAAAACACTTCCCGCGATGAACAGCCATCCCATTCCCTCGCGGCCGGAAATCTTTGTGGTGGCCCTCAAGCTGGGCTGCACCTCCTTCGGCGGACCGGTCGCCCACCTGGGATACTTTCACGAGGAGTACGTGCAACGACGCCGCTGGCTCTCGGAAGCGGCTTACGCGGATCTGGTGGCGCTCTGTCAGTTCCTACCCGGCCCGGCCAGCAGCCAGCTCGGTTTTTCCATCGGCCTGCTGCGGGGCGGTCTGCCCGGGGGCTTGCTGGCCTGGCTGGGATTTACCCTGCCTTCCGCCGTGGTGATGACGCTCTGCGGCTACGGGGTCGCGGCCATCGGCGATGTCAGTCACGCCGGTTGGCTCAAGGGGTTGAAACTTGCCGCCGTCGCCGTGGTGGCTCAAGCAGTCTGGGCGATGGCAACCAAACTTTGTCCTGACCGGGTGCGCGCGTCGGTCGCGTTCGTGGCGGCGGGAACAGCCCTCGCTTTCTCGACGCACGCTTGGGCACAGGTGGCAATCTTGACGGCAGGCGCACTTTTTGGATGGGCGTTTTTGCGGGTGGACTCAAGCGGGCAAAGTCCGGTGCCCGATGTTGCCTTGACGGTGCCGGGGATTGGACGCAGGGGCGCGCTGCTTTCCCTCGCCTTGTTTTTCATCCTGCTCTTTGGTCTGCCGCTGCTGCGGTCCACCACGGGTAACCCTGCGGTAGCCGTTTTCGATAGTTTCTACCGCTCGGGTGCCCTGGTGTTCGGAGGCGGCCATGTCGTTCTTCCTTTACTGCAAGCCGAGACGGTGACACCCGGCTGGATCGCCGACGACCGTTTTCTGGCCGGGTACGGTTTGGCTCAAGCAGTCCCTGGCCCGCTGTTCACGTTTGCTGCTTATCTCGGTGCGGTACTGACGCCGCCACGTCCCGGCGGTTGGGCCGGAGCCGCGTTGTGTCTGGGAGCCATTTTTTTGCCAACGGGCTTGCTCGTCCTCGGCGTACTCCCGTTCTGGGAAAGTTTGCGGCGGCGGTCGGTTGCACAAGCCGCTCTGCGCGGGGCAAACGCAGCGGTCGTCGGCCTGCTGCTGGCGGCGCTTTACCAGCCAATCTGGACCAGTGCCGTCCGTGGAACGGCTGATTTCATCCTTGTTTTAGCGGCTTACGGGCTGCTGGTCTTCTGGCGTTGTCCGCCTTGGTTGGTAGTGGGACTGGCGGCGGGCGCAGGACAAATGCTGTTGCGATAGCCAACGGTCAGTGTGTAGAGCGTTCACGGCTGATCGCCGGTTTTCACTTCGTAGTTGTTCAATGTAGTCGCAGCCCAACCACGTCTCTCCTCCCTTGCCAGCGTCCACCGGTTCGGACGGCTCAATGAGGACGGCCGGCTGCGGACCCAAGCCGTTGTTAAAACTGTGTGCTGACTCGAAGGCGAGCACCCGGCCAATGTAGCGGTGCGTGCCCGGCTCGTAAAT
>CAXTOX010000085.1:0-5231 GCA_964245885.1 uncultured Chthoniobacterales bacterium
CGGCAGGGGCGTAAGAGTGCAGCCCACGGCGTGAGCCGTGGGAAAACGATCATCCGTGAGCTTGGCCTCGGCAGGGGCGCAAGAAAGGACGCCCTCGTTCCAGGACCACCCGGCCGGTTTTCTGCCGCCCCTGCCGGGGCTGACCTGTTTTTTGTTCTCTTCCCACGGCTCACGCCGTGGGCTAATTTCTTGCGCCCCTGCCGGGGCTGCCAAGACATCGAACTGTACCACCACCCGGTGCGGAACCCGTTTGACAATCTTCCGGCCTTTGCTACTCTGCCCGTTCCACCGAGACCGCCTGCCTAGACATTTTCCGAGGATCGACCCATGAAACGCACCTACCAGCCTTCCAAGCGCACCCGCAAACGCCAACACGGCTTTCGCGCCCGCATGGCGACCAGGGGCGGCCGGGCAATTCTTAAGCGCCGCCGCCGTTGGGGTTGCAAGCGCCTCCTGCCCAAGGGGGCTGAGGTGCAGTACGCCCGGCACACGCAGGCTTGAGCGACACGCCGGACGGCGGGCCGGTTTTGCCTGCCGGGTCTGGTGCGAAGGTGCGCCTGCGCTTTCCTAAGGCGGCGCGGCTGACCACGACCGGCGAATTCCGGTGCGTCCGCGAACGCGGACGGTCCTGGGGAGGTAAGTTCATCGTGCTCGGCGTATTGACCGGAGCACCGCCGGAAGGTCGAGGCCCTGCGCGGATCGGGTTCATCACTTCCAGGCGGGTCGGCGGTGCGGTCGTGCGCAACCTGGTGCGTCGGCGTCTGCGCGAGGCCGTGCGCGTGAGCAGACCTCAACTGCGCGTGGGTTGCTGGCTGGTGCTCGTTGCTCGGCACACGGCGGCAAAGGCGAGCGCGGCGGAACTCGCGCAAGAATGGCGGCGGCTCGCTCAGCGGGCTTCGATCCTGCCATCTCCCGGCGACCAAACTCCTTTGCCATGATCAATCGCACCCTGCGCGGCTGCATCCGGCTGTACCAGCTCACGCTCTCGCCGTTGCTCTCGCTGCTCGGCGGCGCGGGGATGGGCTGCCGTTACGAGCCGAGTTGTTCGCGCTACTGCATGCAGGCGCTCGCGGAGCATGGCACGCGGCGGGGATTGTGGCTGGGCATCAAGCGGCTGGCCCGTTGTGCACCGTGGGGCGGGAGCGGACCGGACCCGGTGCCTCCGGCCGCGCATCGAACGAAGTTCGCCGTGCCGCCCGCGCCGCCCGTGTCCTGAAAGCAGCGGCGGGAAATTTTGCCTGCCGACCGTCTTCTTTGCTTGCTTTGCCCGCGACGTTCCGGGTAAACAGGTGGCCGTTCCTCGGAAAAACACGTTTGCCGCCGGCCAGAAAACCGGTTGGCCGGGATGAACGAACCCACACCCATCCTCTCGGAAGGTGGAATTCGGCCGCGTCGAAAATCGCGGCTCGGCCGAAGCGCAGCTTTGTCGGCTCCCGCCATCGCGCCATCGTGCGACCGTGCCGTGTTCCCGCTTCGTCCGCTGCTGCCATGAACGACATTCTGGAAAAATCCACCGTACTGGTGCTCAACCGCCACTGGCAAGCCATCGCCGCGCGCACGCCCGCCGACGCCTTCGCGCAGATGATGACCGGGGTCGCCTGCGGGCTGGATATCGACAGCGCGGACGGCACGCTGGTGCCCGTGCGCACGTGGGCCGAGTGGATGCGGCTGCGCATCCGTGCGGGCGACCGTTTTGCGCGCACGGTGCGCGGAGCCATCCGCGTGCCCACCGTGCTGGTGCTCGCCCGCTACGGGCAGGTGCCCCGCCGCCGGCCGGCTTTGAGTGCGCGCGCCATCTGGGAGCGCGACGGCCGGCGCTGCCAGTACACGGGCCGTTTGCTGGCACCGGGCGAGGGCAACATCGACCACGTCGTGCCCCGGAGCCGGGGTGGGGCCACGAGCTGGGAGAACTGCGTCTTGGCCTGCCGGCAGGTCAACAGCCGCAAGGCCGACCGCCTGCCCGAGGAAGTGGGCCTGCGGCTTTTGCGTGCGCCGAGTGCTCCGCGCGAGTTGCCGGTGAGTGTGCTGCTGCGCAACAGCCACGGCATCGCCGACTGGGAACTGTTCCTGGCAAACCAGAAGGTGGCTTGATCGCTTTTGGAGTGCGGTGTCATGTCACCGCACTCCAAACCGTTACGGCTGCTCGCGTAGGCCGACCGCTTTTCGCACCCGTTGCATGACGTGGCTCGCGCTGGCTCGCGCCTGCCGTGCGCCGTGGGCGAGCACGTCATCCACGTAGCCTTTCTCGGCCAGGATTTCCTCCCGGCGCTGTCGCATCGGGGCGAAAAACTCCCACACCGCGCCGAACAACCGCTTCTTAAAATCTCCGTAGCCAACCCCGCCCGCGCGGAAATCCTCTTCCATTTTCGCCGCGTCCCCGGGGCTGGCGACGAGTCGGTACAACGCCACGACCGTGGAGCCTTCCGGGTCTTTGGGCGCTTCGACCGGGGTCGAGTCCGTCACCAAGCCCATGATTTTTTTACGGATCGTTTTTTCGTCCGCGAAAATCTCGATGGTGTTGTGGTAGCTCTTGCTCATCTTCTGGCCGTCCAGGCCGGGCACGAACGCGGTGTGTTCCTGGATGCGCGGGTGGGGGAGCTTGAAGGTTTCGCCGTAGACCTCGTTGAATTTGACGGCGAGGTCGCGGGTGATCTCGAGATGCTGCTTCTGATCGCGGCCGACCGGCACCACGTCGCTGTCGTAGAGGAGGATATCAGCGGCCATCAGGACGGGATAGGCGAACAGCCCGTGCGAGGCGGCGATGCCGTGCGCCAGCTTGTCCTTGTAGGAGTGGGCGCGTTCGAGCAGGCCCATCGGCGTGACGGTGCTCAGGACCCAGGCGAGTTCGGTGACCTGCGGCACGTCCGACTGGAGAAAAAACGACGCCCGCGCCGGGTCGAGGCCGCAGGCGAGGAAGTCGAGCGCGACGCCCCGGTTGTACTCGCGCAGCCGGGCGGGTTCCTGCACGGTGGTCAAGGCGTGGTAGTCGGCGATGAAGTAAAACGCCTCGCCTTCCTCCTGCAAGGCGATGGCCGGGCGCATCGCGCCGAAATAGTTACCGAGGTGCAGCGTGCCGGTGGGCTGGATGCCGGTCAGGATTCGCTTCATGGAAAGACGCCATCCATCGCAGACTTCGGCGGCGGGGGCAAGGCGCTTACAGCCGGGTGAGCACGATTCGCAACGCGCGCGTCAAGCGCGCGCGCGCGAGGCTGAGTCCGCGCACGAAACGTACGAACGGCGCGACCTGCGCCGGGTGTCGCGCCAGCCACCAGGGCAGCGCCAGGTAGCGCGGACGTTGGCGAACGGCGTCGTAGAGCACGCGGCCGGGCACCGGGAAATCCTGATCGGCCGCGTCGCTGATCACGCGGAGCGAGAGCATCGGCAGCCCCGCCGCCGCGCAGGCGTCCGCGATCCAGGCCGTTTCCATGTCCACGGCGAACGCGCCGGAACTCCGGTGCAGCGCGGCCTTCGCGGCGGCATTTTCCACCGCCGCCGGGGCGGTGTGCAGACCGACGGGGTGGAAGGATTCGGCGGCCAGCCAGCCGCGCACTTCGTCGAGCAGCACCGGCGAGGAGTGGTTCACGCCGAGCACCAGATCGCCGACGGCGAGGCTCGGGTGCAGGGCACCCGCGTACCCGGCGCTCACGACCGCGCGCACCGCAGGCACGGTCTCCGCCAGCAGGTGGGCGACGTGTTCCCGCGCCGTCCGTGAATCACCGACCCCCGTGTGGACGACGACCACGGGACCGCCCGCAAGTTCACCGTAGACGGTGGGGAGCGGATGCGGGCCTGTGCGCGAAACCCGCCGCCTTCCCAACTCCGCACGGAGGAGACGGCTCTCGTCGGGCACCGCGAAGCAGACCACCACCGTTCCGGGTGGCGTCACGTTAATCATCGTCGCCCGCAGCCCGGATGACGACATCGACGAAGTCTTTTCTGGCGTCCGCCGGGTTGGCGGTCGACGACGGCGCGGCAGACCCGAGGGCGGCGTTGGCTTTCACCGCCTGTCGGAAAGCATCGCCGCGTCCGGCGGGCAGTTCGATGGAAAGATGCTTTTCCGTGCCCGTCGAAAGCCCCTCCGAGGCGCTGCCGCCAAATTCCTGCGCCTGGCCGGCGATTTTTTGCATGCGCGCCGCGAGATGGTCGGCGCGGACCGTTACGGTGAGCGCGTCAGGCCCAAGCGGGGGCGGTCCGGGCAGCAGATGGTCGGCGCTCTGTTGCAGGGATTGTTGGAGCAGTTCGGTGTGCGGTTCCTGGGCCTTGGGCCGCTGACCGAAGAAGTGTGAGACGAGGTACGTCGGAATACAAACGGCGGCCGCCGGCAGCGCGAGCAGGATCAAACCGAGGCGCAAACGGTCCGCCAGCGAACGCGGCTTCCGGCCATCGTCGCGGACCGGCGGGGTCGTCGGGGCGGGAGCGGTTTCGGGGCGGAGCGGAGAGGCACTCATGCGGTCGCGAACGGTGAGACGTGGGGTGCGGGCTGGATGGTCCGGGCAAATTATCACGGCCGTTTCACACGGAAAGTCCCAAAAAACCGGTTCGCGTCACGGATGCCCGGAAGGCGGTTTGGAATCGTTCTTTCCCCGGTGAGCGCCTGGTCAAAATAGACTCGCACCGCGAAAAAAGCCATGCTAGCTAGAACCACGCGGATGCTGCGGGGTCCGCCAGTCCTGTCCGCGCTTCCCCTCTTGCCGTCTTCCGTGCGAATGATCCCTCGCTGCGTCCTTTCCTGTTCTCTGGCCGTCGCGGTTTCGTTGGTTCCTTTGTCCACCCGGGCGCAGGGAGGAAGCGCCGTGGATCTGAGCAACCGCGGCAACGCGGCGTTCGAGGCGGGGAACTACAAGGAGGCCGCGGCGTCCTACGACCTCCTACTCAAGAATTTCCCGAGTTCCGAAGTCGCCTCCGACGCGCGCTTCCGGCTGGCGTGCGCGGATTTTTTTCTCGGCCAGTACGCCGCCGCCGCAGATCTCTTGCGCAAGCTGATCCCGGCGCAAACCACCGCGCCGGAGCTGGTCGAGCAGGCGTCCGGTCTGCTGCCGCAGGTGCTCTCGCAGCAGGCGGTCAGCCTGAAACCCGGCGACCCTCAGCGGCCAGTTGGATTCCAGGCGGCGATCAAGGAATACGACACTTACCTCCAGAAGTTCCCGAAGGCCGCCGGGGCCGACAACGCCTTGTACGGGCGGGCCGTGGCGGCGTACCAGACCGCGTCCTACGACGCGGCGGCCACGGAT
>CAXTOX010000085.1:5241-17012 GCA_964245885.1 uncultured Chthoniobacterales bacterium
GCGCGAGTCTGGCGGCGTTTCCGAACGGTGACAGCGTGCTCGACACCGAGTTCCTGCTTTCGGTCACGCTCGCCACGCAGGCGAACCTCCTCCTGGGCAAGGAGGCCCGTACCTCCGCCGACACTGCCGAGGCCACGGGCCGCTACGCCGAGTCCGAGAAGCTCTTGGGTGACATCATCCGCAGGCGCACCGATCTGTCGCTGGCGAACGAGGCGCAGTTCCAACTTGGGGAAACGCTCATGGCGCAGGCGGCTTCCAGCCCCGAGGCCGCGAAGGACGCGCTCTACAAACAGGCGCTCGCGGCGTACCGCGCGGTCGAGCCGAAGGAACCGATGGTGGCCGCGCAGCAGGCGCGCCTCCAAGCTTACACCGAGGCCCTGCTCACTGAACGCCGCAAGGGAGCGCAGTCCAGTCCGGCCCAGGCGCGCCGGCTGGTAGAACTCCAGGGACGTGAAAGCGGCAAGCTGGCGGCGTTGAAGGCCCGGGATGACGCGGCCGTCACCGCGCGGGTCAAGTCCGGCGCGGCGTTCTTCGGTCTGCGCGAGTACGACGCGACCCGCGTGCTGATGAACGCGCTGACTCCCGAGGCCAAAAAGCCCGAAGACGAGAAGTACGTCCTCTACTACACGGCGCTCTCGTACGCCGCGCAAAACAACGTCGGCAAGGCGGTTTCGGCTTACGAGGCGTTCCAGGCCAAGCACCCCGGCGATCCCATCGCCGAAAACCTACCGCTGGTGATCGCGGGTTTGTTCCCGTCCGATCCGGGCAAGGCCGAAAAGTACATCGGCGACCTGGGGAAATATTATCCGCAGAGCCGTCTGCGCGAGATGGCCATGCTCCGGCAGGCGCAGGTTTTTTCCCAGCAGCGCAAGTATGCGGACGCGGTCAAGACGCTCGACGTTTTTCTCCAGGGCAGTCCCAAGCGCGAATACGCCGCGATGGCGGAACTCGCCCGTGCCGGGGCGCTCAAAGACAGCAAAGACCTCGACGGCGCGCTGGCTAACTACAGGAAGGTCCGGGACGGCTACCAGGACCGTCCGCAGGCGGAGGAAGCGGGCTTCTGGGTGGCTTCCGTCCATTTGCAGAAGAAGGACTACGCGGGAGCCGTCGCCGAGGACAAGACGTTCCAGGGCCAGTTCCCGGACAGCAAGCTGATGCCCAATGCGCTGCTTGTGCAAGCGCAGGCGCAGGGAAGCTCCGGCGCTAAGGATCAGGCGCTCGCCACCCTCGAAGACCTCGGGAAACGCTTCCCGGACACCAAGGAAGCCGAGACCTCCTACTTCCAGCGCGCGAACCTCTACATCGCCGACAAGAAGTACGACGACACAGCGAAGGTGCTGACGCAGTTCGTGGACAAATATCCGGACAGCGACCAGGCGTTCGCCGCTTACGACCGGATCGCCAGCGTGCAACTCGCGGATCAGCAGACCGACGCCGCCGCAGCGACGTACGCGCGTTTCCTGGAGAAAAAACCGGATGCGTCCGAAGCGCCGGTCGCGTTGAGCAAACTGGCGGCGTTGTGGCTGTCGGCGGCCAAGACGATGGGCAGCTTCATCTCACTCGGCACGCCGGAGCAGGAAAAGTGGAAGGCCGTCGTGGGCAGGAGCATCGCGGCGAGCGAGCAGCAGTTGGACAAATACCCCGACGCGCCCGCGACGGCGTTGGGCCTGGAGAACCTGCTCCAGTGTCAGCAGATGCTTGCCGCTGCCCGGGTGAAGAAACCCGAGGAGGTCACGCGGTATTTCCAGGCGCTGGCCGACAAGTACCAGGACAAGCCCGCCGCGCGCAGCCGCATCCTGTTCCGGCTGGCGTCGATCACGGCGCTCAAGGACCCGGCCAGGGCGCTGGCGGACATGCGGGCCGCGTACGATCCCGCGGTGGTTTACAGCCCGGCGGACATCGACCAGTACGGCGGCGCGCTGCTGGCGAGCGACCCCGCGGCGGCGGCGGCGGTGTACGAAAAGCTGGCGCAGGATTACCCGTTGCCGCCCGGGGTGACGCCCGCGCAGGCTCCGCTCGACGTGCAGGAGGCGCAGGCTCTTGCCCTCTACGGCCACGCGAAGGTCGCGGAGGCGACCGACAAAGCCGCGGCAGGTAAACTGTACACGGAACTCCTCGCGACGTACCCGCGTTCCTCCAAGGCACCGGAAGCCGAGCTGGGCATCGCCGAAAGCCTGATCGCGGAAAGGAAGTGGGACGACGCGATGAAGCGCCTCAACGACGTGGCGCGCGCCCCGGCCGCGCCGCCGTCGGCGAAGGCACGGTCGCTGTTTCTCAACGGGGTCGTGCAGGAGGCGAAGGGGGAAGTCGGCGCGCTGGATTCCTACCTGAAGGTGGCCGCGTTCTACACGACCGCGCCGGACGCGCCGGAAGGTCTCTGGAAAGGCGGTCAGCTCCTGGAAAAACAGGCCGCGACGCTCGCCGACCCGAACACCAGGACCACCCAGACCGTCCGCGCCCGCCGGGCGTACGATGATCTGGTCAAACGTTATCCGAACGCGCCGTGGGCCGCGCAGGCCAAAGAACGTCTGACGGCGTTGCCTGCGCCGAGTCCAGCGAGGTAAGGTTCAAAGCAGAAGGACGGAAAAGACCCAGAACTCAACTTTAGAGCGTTTTTCGTTTGCGTACGGAGTCCTCCCAGCTCCTGCCGGGGCTGAAAACTCGACGAGCAACCGGAAAACGCTTTAGATCTTGGATCTTGGACCTTGAGCCTTCTGCCTTCCCCATGACCCGCCAGGAACGCGCCACCGCCCTCGTCCGCCGCCTGCCGCTGCTCTACCCGAACGCCCGGTGCGATCTCGTCTTCGGCAACGCGCTGGAACTCCTCGTCGCCACGATCCTCTCGGCGCAATGCACCGACAAGCGGGTCAACCTCGTCACCGCCACGTTGTTCCAGCGTTGCCGCACGGCGGCCGACTACGCGGCGATCCCGTTGGAGGAATTGGAAAGCATCGTCCGCACGACCGGCTTCTACCGGGCCAAGGCGCGCAACCTGCAAGCGATGGCCGCAGAGGTCGTCGCGCGCCACGGCGGCGAGGTGCCGCGCGCGATGGAACCGCTGCGTTCACTGGCCGGCGTCGGGCGCAAGACCGCCAATGTCGTGCTCGGCAACGCGTTCGGCATCGACGAGGGGATCGTCGTGGACACGCACGTCGGCCGGTTGTCTCACCGCCTGAAGCTCACGACGCACACCGACCCGGAGAAGGTCGAGCGGGACCTCGTGCGCGTCATCCCCCGTGAACGCTGGACGATCTGGAGCCACTGGCTCATCGCCCACGGACGGGCACGCTGCACGGCGCGCAACCCGGATTGCGAGGGCTGCGAAATCAAAGACCTTTGCCCGACGGCGTTCCGGCACGGTCTGGAGGGCAAAAAGAAGCGTTCGACACCGTCCGCAAACCCCGCCACACTTACAAAAAAGCCTCCCGCTCCCCGGCTGCCTTGAACCGGGCCGGACGACGGTATTTCTTCCTCCATCTCTCTGCCTATGACCACTGGAACCCTCGCCGGCAAGACCGGCCTCGTCTTCGGCGTCGCCAACAAACGCTCCATCGCCTGGGGCATTGCCCAGGCCTGGGCTGCCGCCGGAGCCAAACTGATCTTCAGCTACCAGGGCGCGCGCATCAAAGACAACGTCGAGGAACTCACCGGCGAACTCGGCCAGGAGGTTCCCTTCTACCCGTGCGACGTGAGCAGCGACCAGGAAATCATGGAATTTTTCAAGAGCGTGCGGACCCACACCGACCGCGTAGACTTCGTGCTGCACTCGGTGGCGTTTGCGCCGAAGGAGGCGTTGGAAGGCGAGTTCTTGACGACCTCGCGTGAAGCGTTCCGCACCGCGCACGACATCAGCGCGTATTCGCTGGTCGCGCTCGCCCGGGAGGCCGAACCGCTGATGACCAACGGCGGCAGCATCGTCGCCATGACCTACTACGGTGCCGAAAAAGTCATTCCGCGCTACAACGTCATGGGGGTCGCGAAGGCGAGTCTGGAAGCCTCGACGCGTTACCTCGCGTACGACCTCGGCAAGAAACAAATCCGGGTCAACTGCATCAGCGCCGGACCCATGAACACGCTTGCCGCGCGCGGCATCAGCGGGTTCGGTGAGATGTTGAAGCACTACCAGGCACGCGCCCCCCTCGGCCGCTCGTGCACAATGGAGGAACTCGGTGCCATGGGCGTGTTCCTCGCCAGCGACGGCGCGGCGTCCATCACCGGACAGACGTTGTACGTGGACGGCGGGTATCAGATCATCGGCATGTGAGAACGACCTATGAGCACTTCCTTTACCGCAATCTATAAAAAGGACGGGGATTGGTGGGTCGGCTGGGTGGAGGAAATTCCTGGAGTCAACGCGCAGGAGGCAACCAAGGAAGAGCTTTTCGAGTCTTTGAAGGTCGCCTTGCAGGAAGCTCTCGAATTCAATCGTGAACAGGCCAGGGAAGCCGCCCGCGAGCCTTACGAGGAAACTCCTTTGATGGCATGAAGCGCCGGGAACTTGTCCGGCATCTCGGAACGCACGGATGCGCGTTGATCCGTGAGGGGGCAAGACATTCCTGGTGGGGAAACACGGCGATGAACACCCGCTCCGCCGTCCCGCGGCACACGGAAGTTCCGGAAATCCTCGTTGCCAAAATCTGCAAGGATCTACAAATCCCAAGACCGTGATCGCAGGGAAAACGAAAACCTATTTTTGGGTCTATCTGTGGTTGTTCATCTGGGTGAGCGTCGGCGGATCGTTCTACCCGGCGCAAGCCGGCGACTCGCTGCCACCTGCCAGCATGCCGGACGCGGGGCGCTATTCCCTGTTCAACCCGGTGCCGGAAGACAAGCTGCGTGACCTCAACCCCGACCGGCCGAGCCAGTTCACGGGACCAGTCACGGTGGACGCAGGGCATTTCCAACTGGAAATGGACGTGGTCAACTACACCTACGACCGGCACAACCCGGACCACTCGCCCGTGGACGTGGACCAGTGGAACGCCGTGCCGTTCGACCTGCGCGTCGGCCTGACCGACCGCACCGAAATCGACTTCCTGTACGACGGTTATCTCAATGTCCGCACGCGCGACCACGTGTTGCGCACGGACACCACGCAGTCCGGCTTCGGCGACCTGACGCTGCTGTTCAAGTACAACCTTTTCGGCAACGACGGCGGGACGTTCAGCTTCGGCATCCTGCCTTATTTAAAGCTTCCCACCAACACCGCTCACCTCGGCAACAAGCGGGTGGAGGGCGGCGTGCTGCTGCCGCTTTCCATCAACCTGCCCGCCAACTTCCAGGCGGGTATCCAGGCCGATTTCGACGCGGTGCGCAACGACGCCGACACACGCTACGAGGCGGCGTTCACCGACATTTTCTACCTGGGTTACACGTTCTTGGACAAGAAGTTCACCGTTTACGGCGAATGGTACAGCCGGGTGAACCAGGGGCCGGACAGCGTCGTGGAGGGCGAAGTGGACGCCGGCCTGCTTTATTACATCGGCAAGAACGTGGAGGTGGATTTCGGCTGCAACTTCGGCGTGACGCGCGCGGCACCGGATTACGAACCGTTCACAGGCTTGACCGTGCGTTTCTGAGGGCTTGGCCGTGAACAGGATGGCAAGAGGGTCCGCAGACTACGCAGACTTTCGCAGATTAGAAGAAGGCGGTGATGTCCTTCCCGAGCCCTTTTTCTAAATCTACGAAAATCTGCGTAGTCTGCGGACCCTTTCCGGAGGTTGAAAAATCGCCTACGGTTCACCATGCAACTCCTTTTCCCCCTCGCTTCCGAACTCCGCGCCGTCCTCAAAGCGGACGCCGCGACGGTCGCCGATGATCCGGAGACGCTCGCCAACCACTCGGGCGACAAGTGGTTCGCCAACCAGGCACCGGGGGCGGTGGTGTTCGCGCGCTCGACAGAAGATGTTTCGCGCCTGCTGCGCTTCTGCTCGGAGCGCGGCGTGCCCGTCACGGCGCGGGGGGCGGGCTACGGGTACGTCGGCGGCTGCGTGCCGGCTCCCGGCGGCGTCGCGCTCTCGCTCGCGCGCATGAACCGCGTTCTGGAAATCAATGACCGCGACTTCGTGGCCGTGGTGCAACCGGGCGTCATCACCGGGGACTTGCAGGCGGCGTCGCGCTCGCTCGGGCTGTTCTACCCGCCCGATCCCGCCAGCCTGAAAAACAGCACGCTCGGCGGCAACATCGCCACCAACGCCGGCGGGCCTCGCTGCTTGAAATACGGCGTCACCCGTTCGTACGTGCTCGGCCTGGAAGTCGTGCTCGCCAGCGGCGAGGTCGTGCGTTGCGGCGCGCGCACGCACAAGAACAAGACCGGGTTCGACCTCGTGGGACTGTTCGTCGGCAGCGAGGGATTGCTCGGCGTGGTGACCGAAGCGACGCTGCGGCTGCTGCCGCTGCCGCCGACGCGCGCAGCGTTGTCGTGCGGGTTTGCGGACATCCGCGCCGCGGCGGCTGCCGTGCAGGCGGTGTTCGCGGCGGGCTGGCTGCCGGCCGCACTGGAAATCGCCGACCGGTTCACCCTCGAAGCCGCCCGCGGCCTCGTCGGCGCGGGGAACGTGCCGCCGGGCGATGCGCACCTCCTCGTCGAACTCGACGGCCGCGAGACCTCCCTGCGCGGCGAAATCGAGGAACTCCGCGCCCTGCTGCTCGCCGCCGGAGCTATCGCGCCCGAAACCGCTGTCGGCGACGACTGTGAACGGCTGTGGGAACTGCGGCGCAAGTTCAGCGAGTCCCTCAAGTCCACCGGCCTGACAAAACTCAACGAGGACATCGTCGTGCCGCGCGGACGCCTGGTGGACCTCATCGACTTCGCCGACGGCCTGCAAGCAAGGCACGGAGTCCCGGTGGCCTGTTTCGGCCACGCGGGCGACGGTAACATCCACGTCAACCTGATGGCCGCCGACTACCACACGGACGAGGTCGTCCGCGAGCGGGTGGGCTTGGCGCTGGACGAGCTTTTCGGCCAGGTGCTCGCTTGGGGTGGGGCGATCACGGGCGAGCACGGGGTTGGCCTCGCCAAGCAGCGTTGGTGGTCGCAGGCGCTGTCTGTCGAGAACCGCGCGCTCCACCGCCGGCTAAAAGATGCGCTTGATCCCCGGAACATCCTCAACCCAGGCAAATTCCTGGATGGCGGGTAGAACCCGACCAGCCACAACCTTGTGTGGCAGCCCACTTTGGACCGCTCGCTGTCGCGTACTGGCGCGCGAGTTCGGACGGCGAACCTCGTCTCGTACACAATCCCATCAATTCCTACCGCCGAGCATTGCGGTGACTGTGGCCGGATGTCCATCTGATCAACCAAGCTTGGCTTGATTCTCATCAGTGAGAAAAACGCTTCGCAAGTCCCCTCTTCCGAGATGAGCACGTTTTCTGCTTGTCGATTTCAGTATGCATTTGCTCGGATTGCTCGGCATGAATCGGTCTGCCCCCCAATATCCAAATGGACGAGGCGGCACCCACGCCCGTCGTGTTAGCCGCGGCTTCACCGTTTTGGAGGCAGTAATCGCTCTCACCATCTTGGCGCTCTTCGGCCTGGGTTCCACGGTCGCCTTGAATCTTTTCGACAACCGCGCTGCCCGCAACCGCAATGCCGAGGCGGCTCGCGCCGTGATGAATGACTACATCGATCATCTGCTCAACGACAACACCTCGGCTCCAGCCGCCACCCTCGACGGGACGGATCTTGACGGCGACGGTGTGCCTGACGGGGTGGTCTGCACCAGCATCAGCGGCCGCTTCATCCCTGATTCCACGAACGCCAACGGTGTGGTTCCTCTAATCGTGACGCGCACCGGCACACCCACGTCCGTGGTGTCCGGCACCCTTTATTGGCGTGTGCAGGCGGTAGGTACAACCTACGGATTCACTTCCAATACGGACCTGATGCAGGTCAATTTCATGCTGGTCTACGTCTACCGGGGTCAGACCTTCTATTATAAGACTTTGACCTTCAAGGCTTCCACCACCTGATCCGTTCCCCATGCGATTGTTCTCATCTAGGTACTCACGGCACGCGGCCTTCACGCTCACCGAACTGATGGTGTCCGTCGCCATTTTCGCCGTCGGCGGAGCCATCGTTTATCCGCTTCTATCCGGAGACATCCAACTCTACGCCCGTAATTTTTCCATCAACAAGTCCGACAACTCGCTGCGGTACAGCTTGCAGATGCTCAAAAAGGACATCAACATGGGCATAGAGGCACCGCGTCTCATGGATTACACCAGCAACGGGGGCACTGGCACCCTCGCCGTGAGCCTGTCCACCGTGTCGGCGCAGGCGATTATCATCTGGGTGAATCTCGGTCCAGCGTACAAATTGATGCCCGCAACGGCGGGGGGGAGCACCATTTCCCCTGCCAGCGGCGTCACGCTGACGCGTGCCCCGGCTACACCGACGGTGCAAGTCGGCGACCGACTCGTGATTGTAAACCCGAGTCCGTATACCGCCAACATGCCCGATGCGAAGGCGACGTGCGGTGCCGCCATGCAAGCGCCAGGCCGCCGGATCACCGCCATCAGCAACGTCAGCTCGACCTTGCTCACGGTCAGCCTTGACTTGGCCACCACCCCACTGCCCAGCGCAATCCCCGCCAACCAGAGCGCCTACATCGTGCGTGAGGTTGCTTACGTGGTCACGCCCATTGGCCCCGTAAACAAGCCGGTGGAACGAGACCTGATTTACTATCCTACCACCGCGAACATGAACAGTTCTCGCTTGCTCGTGCGTGACCTGGACCCTTTGCCGCAGGAAGTCGATTCTACTACCAACGTCGCCATTCAGCCATTCAACTTCTATAAAACGCGGACCAGTAGCAGTCCTCTTAGCGTGTGCTTGCCAATCAGAGCCCTCGACTACGCCAAAGCCTTGAACGACCGCAATCTTGGCGCTGCCACGACCAACACCTCAGCCACGGAGTTTGATGTTTACCTGCGAAGTACCACGCAGATGTCTGTCAAGACGGTACTCGTTGGCAATTAGATCAATACCTTGTCTTCAATCTTTGTCTGCCCGCCCACCCCATTGTTCCCAAACTACATCCATGCTCCCACCTTCCACCCGGCGGCTCGAGTCTGCCAGTACCCTTGTCGTGGCGATTCTCACTGTCGCCATTCTCGCCATATTCATCGGCTTAGCGTCTGATTATACCATGAATACTGGCCGCATGAGCGCGCGCGCGCAGGATCTCACCGGCGAGGAGGCGCTTGCGAACGGCGCGTTGGAGGCTGCCTACACGGGCTGGAAGAAGTACATGCTCGGCTACCAAGCCGTTTCGGACATTAGCACCTACACGAACAGCGTGCCAGGCAATAATAACTTCGACTTCATTTCCGCGTTGATCACGACCCTCAACAGTGCCGCTGCTAGCACAGGTTACCAAGTCCAGAGCCTGAAAGTCGTTCCCGTTAATCAAGCTGATGTGAAACAAGATAAGCAGCTAAGCTCCAACGCCACGCAAAGTCCTTTGGTCAACGTGCCCGGATGGGTGGCAAAGACCTGGAGCTACCGAGCCACGGCTGTGGTATTCAAGACAAACAATCCCTCCCAAACGATTACTATTTCACGCTTCTTCCAGCAGACGTCCGCCTCGCTCTTCCAGGCGATGCTCTTTTACCAAAATGATTTGGAGCTGCACCCCGGAGCGAACATGACTCTCTACGGTCTCGTTCACACCAACGCCAACCTGTACGCCGCCGCTGGCTCTGGCCGCACCTTGACCTTTGATTCCGATGTATCCTACACCGGCAACCAGTCCACCTTGAGTCCAGCAAGCAACTATAACAAGAAGAACTCCAATCTAAACGGCTACATCGAAGGCGTCACGCAAACCCTCTACAACACGGAATCGACCTGGGGCACTTATAATCTTCCGACTTTCAGCACTGCGACCGCCACTCAGGTCAGTGCGCTCAATCCGCTCGGAACCAATGAAGCCTCTGCCGTTGACAAGTCTAATCCCAACGCTTTGGGCACGCACGAGATGATTGAGCGCCCCGCGCCCATCAGCGCGACCAACCCCAATCCTAACACGGCCCATAGCGATCCGACCGCTTTTCAAGCACATCGGATCTGGAATACCTCTACCCTGCGCATCCTCATCAACCGAAACGACGCGTCCCAAATGGTCCACGTTTACGTCCCTGACCCTTCGGACTTGACCGGCGAGAGCAGCATGGAAGTTGTTCCGGGCACGGGCACCAAAGCCTCACCGGCCAACATCGCCAACCAGGTGATCAGCGCCGTTACTCCCGACACAGGACAAGGTAATATCTTTGACTTTCGTCAAGGTCAGAACGTCAGCGCCGACGCGGTGGACATGTCCGTGCTGACACCCGTTCTCAATGCGTACACAACCACTACCCAAGGCACCTCCGTTCCCTACAACGGAGTCGTTTATATCAGTGACATCACTAATGCCGATCAGGATGGGAACACTAGCAGCAACGGCAACGGCAACCTCGACGCGATCCGCATCCAAAAAGGCGCCGTTCTGCCCGACAGTGGTCTGACCATCGCCAGTGATGGCGGGGTGTACGTCCAAGGAGATTACAACACTGGCGATACCTACGTTCCCGGGACTGCCGTGCGCGTGACGATGCCCGCCTCGGATCTTTCCACGAATCCAACCGCGTACACCGTCGGCAACTACAACACCAAACCTGCCTCGATCATGGGCGATGCGGTGATGATCCTGTCGGACAACTGGCAGGACAGTAACAGCAGTAAGTCGGTCGCTTTGCGCGTCCCTACACCTACTACCTTCAACGCGGCCATCGTTTCCGGTGACGTACCCACCACTTCTACGGCCGAGAGCGGTGGTGCCCACAACTTTCCGCGGTTCCTCGAAAACTGGGGCGGTATCAATTTTACTTATCATGGCTCCATGGACGAACTTTATGCCAGCAAGCATTTCACGGGAACCTATGGCAAGACTAACGTCTATGGCGCACCCTCACGGCTCTGGTATTTCGACACCAGCTTCCTTACCTCGCCGCCGCCCGGCAACCTGAGCATCGTCACCTATTTGCGTGGCCGCTGGGTCGGTAACAATAATCTCTGATGCTAGCATCTGCCTCTCCTATCACCCGCCGATCTCTGCGACGGTTTTTGTTCCTTGATTTACTCGCTGCTTTTGTAGCATGCATCAGCTTGCCGGTCGCGCTGTCCCATGCGCTGGACTTCCAATTGCGCCCGGTTGAAACGGTCGATGATGGTTTTAAGCACGAACATTCGTGCTTTCGCTACGACGACCGCTCGGACATGCAAATCGACCTACCCAGAGGCTGGCGCACCACGGCCGATTCGAATTCGATCACTTCTGTGCCGCCGGATGTATCCGGGGCGGTGATTCGTATCGAGAAATCAGCGCTCACGCCGGACACGCTGTTCCGCGACGCTGGACTGGACGTCTACCGCCAACGCGTGCTTTCCGGCATCCCGGAAAGAGCTGTCAACACACGGATCGTCGCGGAAAAGGCGAACCCGCTGCCGATTTTTGGTTGGAAGGATTATGAGTTCACGGTGGTGTACGATTTCTTCGGGCGAACCTTGCGCCGTAGCGTTGTGTTCGTCGACCTCAATTCTAAAGAGCAAATTTTGATGACTGTCAGTGCCGAGCAGAGTGACTTCGACAAGATTTATAGCCAAGGGCTGACTTTGATGCAGAGCTGGGTGCCATCTCCGGCGAGCTAACAGCTTGAGATGAGAGTGCGCTGGCAGGTAGTGGTTAAGGAGCAAGTGAGAGGTTGTAGTCGTGGATAAACAAACGCAG
>CAXTOX010000086.1:0-16797 GCA_964245885.1 uncultured Chthoniobacterales bacterium
CTGCACGGGCTGGTTGCCGCCGTGGTGACCGAATTTGAGCTTCACGGTCCGTCCGCCAAACGCATGGCCGAGCATCTGGTGGCCCAGGCAGATGCCAAAGATCGGCTTCTTGCCGATGAGTGCGCGGACGCTGCGGTGAACGTAGTCCAGGGCCGACGGATCGCCCGGCCCCGGGGAGAGGAAAATGCCGTCCGGGTTGTACGCGAGCACGTCGTCCGCCGACGTGGACGCGGGCACGACGCGCACCTTGAACCCGTGCTGCCGCAGCCGCCGCAGGATGTTGCGCTTCAAGCCATAGTCATAAGCAACGACGTGATACTTCGCCGGCGGCAGTTCCACCGCCGGTTCGTCCACCTGCCCCGAGGAACGCGCCACCGTCCAGCGGCGGCTATCGCGATCATCCGGGTCCCACTCGTAGGGAGTATCCGCTGTCACGGCACGGACGAAATCCATGCCGATGACCCCCTCACCCTCGTTGGCGCGGCGGCGGGCTTCGTCCGCGGAGAGGTCCTCCGTGGTGAGACAGCCTTTCATCGCGCCGCGTTCGCGCAGATGGCGCGTCAGGGCGCGGGTGTCGATGCCCTGGATGCCGATGATTCCGTTTTTCGCGAGGTAGTCGGGCAAGGAAGCCTGCGAACGCCAACTGCTCGGCAGTTCGCTCAGTTCCTCGATCACGAAGCCACTGACCTGCGCGCGGGCGCTCTCGCCATCCTGGTCGTTGACGCCGTAGTTGCCGATGAGCGGGTACGTCATCGCCACGATCTGCCCGTAGTAGGAAGGGTCGGTGAGCACCTCCTGATAACCGGTCATGGAGGTGTTGAAGCACACCTCGCCCACCCGCGTGCCGACCGCGCCGAAGGCCTCGCCTTCGAACGTGCGCCCGTCTTCTAGAACCAGCATTGCTTTCATACTCAAAAGAGTTTTACCCCACCTGTGCCGTTGAGCGCCATGCCCGTTCCCTTCAGGAAACGGCGGGTAACCAACGGCGGAGCTTCTGACTTCCAATCAAGGCCTGTCATCAACTCCGCGCGAACAAGTCCCCTTATTTGCTAATTATCGGTCCGGGACGATACGCTGTAATCTCGTACACTGCAGGGTAAAAGGTATTCGCCGCACCGAGGGCGCGGCGGAAATCTGTCGCTGTTAAAAGAACCTCCGGGATAGAGGCACAAAACGCCTCATTCCCGGAACTGGAGGCCGCCGAAACCGGCTTGCAATGCACTCTTCAACCGCGCGTGCGCGGCGTTGACCTCCTCTGTCCGCAGTGTCCGGTCTTCGGCCCGGTATGTCAACGAGTAAGCGAGCGACTTTTTGTCGGCGGCGATCTTTTCGCCCCGGTCGTCGGTGAACACGTCGAAGAGTTCCACGGCGGACAGCAGCGGCTCCTTCGCCCCGTGCAGGACGGCATCGATCTGCCCGTGGTGCAACGCACGGTCCACGACCACGGCGAGGTCACGCGTGACGCTCGGGAAGCGTGCCAGCGGCTTGAAGACGGCGGCGGCGATCTGGGCCGTGACGACTTGGCTCAGCGTCAGAGTCGCCATGAACACGTCGTCGCGCAACTCGTCCTTCGTCAGACCCGGCGCGATCTGACCGGCCCGGCCGACGGCCTGTCCATTTAAGAGGAGATCGGCCGAAAGCACCGCGATGCTCCCGGGCGTGGCCGCCACGGGCTGGAACTCAACCGTGGCGGGGGCCAGAAGCTGCTCGAGGACACCCCGGAGATCGTACAGGTCCAGCGGCCGCGCGGGGTCTCCGTGCCGCCACGAACGCCCACGCATCGAACCGGTCACCAGCAGCGCCAGCATCGAAGGCTCGGAGGTGCCCGGAAGCAAGTCGGGCGAAAACTGCCGCCCGATCTCGAACAACCGCAGATCGGCGACGCCCTGGCGGGCGTTGCGCCCGGCGGCGGCGAGCAACCCCGGCAGCAGGGTACCGCGCAGGGCGGCGTTTTCCTCGTTGAGCGGATTTTTCAAGACGATCCCGCCTGCCGCGGGGTCATGGCGCGTGAGCGTCGCGCTCCGGGTCTCGGCGAACCCCATCCCGACCAGCCGGCGTTTGAGGCTCATCTGGAAGTCGTATTCCTTGTCCGTGGCGGACGAGGGGGCGACCCACCCGCCGATCCGGCTCTCCACGCGGTCGAGGCCGTGGACGCGGACGATCTCCTCGATCAGGTCGACCTCGCGGCGCAGATCGAGCCGGTGGGAAGGGACGATCCACCCGGTCTCGTCGTCCTCGACCGCGTCGTCGGCGGGGATGCCGCCGACCCGCTCCAGTCCGAAGCCGGTCAGGATCTCCGTGACGCGCTGCGACGTGATGGGCTCACCGAGCATTTGTTCAACGCGCGACAGCCGCAACGGCACGGATGCCTCCGCCTCGTTGTCGTGCCCGTCGTGCCCGTGGAGAGCCTTCGTTTGCGCCAGTCCCTGCGAGGTGCCGCCGCAGATTTGCAAGAGGAGGTCTTCCGCCCGGCGGGAGGCGTCGAGCAGGCCCTCGGGATCAACGCCGCGCTCGAACCGGTAGCTCGCCTCGCTGCTCAGACCGAGTTCGCGCGCGGTTCGGCGGATACCCTTCGGGGCGAAGTACGCGCTTTCGAGAATGATGCTCTTCGTCGCGTCCGTGACGCCGCTGTCCTCGCCGCCCATGATCCCCGCGAGTCCTTCCGGTTCTTCGCCAAGCCCTTTTTCGTCGCTGATCTGCGCGATGACGAGGTGGTGCGGCAAGAGTTTGTAGGTGCGCCCGTCGAGCGCCTTGAGCTGCTCGCCGGGGCTGGCCAAGCGAACGCCGATCCCGGAAAGCCCCACGCGCGAGGCGTCGAAGGCGTGGAGCGGCTGGCCGAGTTCCATCATCACATAGTTGGTGACATCGACCACGTTGTTGATCGGGCGCACGCCGACGGATTCCAGCCGGGTGCGCAGCCAGCCGGGGCTAGGACCGACCTGCACGTCGTCGATCACGCGCGCCGTGTAGAAAGGGCAGGCCTCCCTTGCATTGGCGGCGATCACAACCGGCAGGGGCGTCACCGGCTCGCCGCCGGGCGCGGTTTCCATGGCGTCGAGCGGGCTTTTCAACGCCGCGCCGCTCAGGGCCGCCACCTCCCGCGCCAGGCCGAAGTGGCTCAGCAGATCGCTGCGGTTCGGGGTGATTTCCAGATCGAAAATCGTGTCCGGCTGGAACAGGTCGCCCATCGCCATGCCGACCGGCGCATCGGGCGAAAGGATGAGCAACCCCTGCGCGTCCTCGGCGATGCCGAGTTCCTTCGCGCTGCACAGCATGCCCTCGCTCTCGACGCCGCGCAGCTTGCCGACCTTGATGGTCACTTCGCCGGGCAGTTCGGCTCCCGGGAGGGCGAGCGGCACCTTGTCGCCCACCTTGAAGTTTTTCGCGCCGCAGACGATCTGGCGCGGGGGCTGGCCGGAGCCGTCGTTCACCGTGCAGACGCTCAGGCGGTCGGCGTTGGGGTGCGGCTCGCGGGTGAGCACCTGCGCGACGACGACCTTGTCGAGTCTGCCGCCGCGAACCTCCACGCCTTCGACCTCGACGCCGGACATCGTCAGGAGTTCGGCCAGAGTGTCGGGCGTGCCGTCGTAATCCACGTATTCACGCAGCCAGTTGAGGGAAATCTTCATAACTCGGGACGCCCAAGTTAAAAGGCGGCCGGCAGAAGTCCAGCGACGATCACTGCGGGGAAGGCTGCCGCGCGCGCAGCCGGCGAAAGGTCCCCGCCTGCACGAGCACACCGAGGATGACCAGCACCGTGAACACCACCGAGGCCACGCGCGGGTCGAGCGCGGCAGCGTGGTCGCCGTGGGCCTTGACCCCGCTGTAGACGCTCACCGCGTTTTGCACGGATTCCCCGTTGGCGGTGAGCGTTTCGCAGATCAGGGTCGCGCCGCCGATGGAGGAGAGGACGATGAGCGTCCAGTTGAACACGAGGTTCATCAGAACCGCGCCGATCACCCCGCCGATCAGGAACAGCAAAGCCGGCGCGATCTGCTGCCCCGGACCCGCGAGGGATGCGCCGCCCGCGCTGACGTTCAGGAGTTGCACAAGGAAATATCCGCCCGCAAGAAATCCAGCCGCGCCGACCGCGATCTTGCGAATGCCCACCGCGACGACCGCGCACACCACGCCCGCGATGAGCGAGTACAGGATGACGGTATCGCTCGGAGTGTTCGGGAAGAAGCGTTCAGCAAAACGCACCCCGGCGACAAACCCCACCGCGCCGACGAACAGCCAGAACAAACGCCGCCCGAAAGCGAGCAGCACCACCCCTAGCAGGATGCGCGTGGCGTCGATGGAGAGCATGGGAGGGAACCGTTCGCCGAGGCGGGCGCTCCGCGCAAGTCCGCCGCGTCAACGGCCTCGAAACCACAGGTAGGGATGGCTCTCCGAGCCGCTCCCTAAATTTTCTGGAATGGGAACGTCAAACGACGGGAACGCTCATCCAAGCCAATCTAGGGAGCGGCTCGGAGAGCCATCCCTACCTATGGGTTGGAACGCCTGCGGCGGGACTCTTCTCAGGGCAGAGTCTTCGCGGGAGCCGCCGCACGTCCCTTGAAGCCCGGCGCGGCCAAGTCGGCGTCCGTGTACCCACGGTTCACGTCGAAGCCGAGGAGGCTCCACTGATGGGCGGGCAAGTTCACCGGCCGGTCGATGCGCTCGCTGTAACGCGTCGGCCACATCACGCCGGCGAACCGCTGCTGGCCCATCAGATCGACGTGGACCTCCGCCCCCTTGGTGCTCTCCAACGCGTTGAGCGTGAACTGCACGCGGTGCAGCAGGTGATCCCGGCGGCCGATGAAGAGGACCACGTTGTCCTCCTCCGAACCGATGCCGGGCCGCAACGTCGTGACGAGTTCATCGCACGCCTGCCCTTCCACCTCGCCCGTGGCCATGAGCTTCTGGAAGCTGGCTCTCCGCTGCACAAAGAAATCCGGCCCGAACAGGAACATCGAGTAAGCATCTGTCACCAACCCCGCAGAGACGACCACTTCCGGGTCCAGCGAGCGTTGGAAGCCCGCGTCGACCAGGACCGCACTCGATGGCACCGGCGGGTTGTAGGACACCTGCGTCTCACGCGGCGGGAAATGGAAAACGTGTTTTTCCCCCGCCTTTCCGCGGTGCAACTGACCCACGACGAAACCGCCCCTCACCGGCAGGTACCGCTCCTCGCTGCCGCCACGGTGGCCGCGATCCGAGAGCACCGGCTGCAGCCTCGGGCCAACCGCCGCCCAGTGGCTGTCGAAACGTACGTTCACGTCGTGCAGCCGCGCGTAGGCCGCGGCTCCTCCGTGGGCGTTCAAACAAGCGTCGAAGATCGCCCTCGCGTCGGGCGTAGAGGCATTTACCGCGGCCGTGGGCGGAATCGCGGGGTCGCCGCCGCAACCGGCGAGAAAAGCCGCGCAAACCACGGAGGACCAACGGAGCAAGCAAGATCGGACGTTCACAGTCAGCTAGAACGCTCCTCGCCCGGCGGCCGGTTGCTCCCTTTTCAGCGGTGCCGGCGTGGCGGGCGCATCCATTCCGCCGGATGCACCCCGGCCTGCCGGCACGCCCAGTCCGAGAAATCCTCAGCGTTGCGCACAAAATCGCGTCCCAACCCCGCCCAGGTCACCTGCGGGCAGGCCACCACGAACAGGACCGCCAGCACAAGCAAGTTCGCCAAGTAGATGATCACCAGCGAGAAAAATGTCCCGTGCAGCAGCAGGTCCGTTTGCCTCTTGGGAATCATCCAGCAGGTGAATGTGAAATGAAAAGCCCAGGTCACGCCAACGGCCATGAACAGGTACTTCGGGTACTCCCACACCACCGGGTAGAACCACCCGGCGGCGGCGAAAACGCCGATGGCCAGGATACTGTAGAGCGGGAAGAAATACGGCGCGAGCGACACGAGGAAATCCCGCCGGTCCGCGATGATGTAGCCTCCCTCGCGCGTCACCTTGAACGCGCTCACCCGCCCGCCCTGCGCCAGCACCCAGAGCGCGTGGGTCAGTTCGTGTCCGAACACGTAGACCAGCAGCATCTTCGGCAGCAGGAAGAAGATCAACAGCCACGCCCCCACTCCGTACCCGAAATAGCGCAACTCGTCCGACGCGAGGAACCGCCCGTGCAGCGTCGCGCGGGCGAACGCGTTCCAGAACGTTTTGCCCGCCACCCAGCACACCGGCAGGAGCAGGACGCCGGCGACGGCTTTGAGCCAGCGGGTCGGCACGGTCCAGGCAGCTTTGGAGGAATCATCCTTGGCCGCCGTGGCACGGATACGGCGGGAGGGACGGCCTGCCTTTGGTTTTGCTCCCGAAGGCTTGAGCGAAAGACGGGCGTTCGATGCGCCGGTTCGTTGGGGACGAGCCATCTACCCGTGCTATTTCACCGCTGCGCCAGCCCGCATTGCAAGCAAAAATGGTCATCCATAGCCGTTTTCCGAAGCGTCCCTGTTCCTCACATTTTCCATGTGGTCACGGCGCTGCGTCGCCGTGTCTGGCAGCATCTTGGAAGGAAGAGCATGGCGGCGCAGCGCCGTGACCACATGAGACTACCCGATCCTACGCCCGTCCCATGTACGCGCCGTTGGCGGTTGAGATTTTGACCAGCTCGCCTTCTTTGATGAACAACGGCACCTGCACGATCTTGCCCGTCTCCAACGTCGCGGGCTTTTGCACGTTGTTGGCGCTGTCACCGCGCACGCCATCGGCCGACTGCGTGACCCGCAGCATCACGGAACCCGGCATTTCGATTTCTACCGCCTTGCCTTCGGCGTAGAGGACCGTTACGGCGAGGTTTTCGGTGAGGTAATCCTTGCCGCTGCCGACCAGGGCATCACTGATGATCGTGTCGTCGTAGGTCTTCGGGTCCATGAAGTGATAGCCTTCCTGGTCCTTGTAAGAGAATTCCAACGTTTCACGGTTCACCTCGACCAACTCGACTTTTTCCGTCGACGAAAACCGCACGTCGCTGCTCTTGCCCGTCTTGATGGAACGAATGATCGCCTGGACGAACGCGCGCAGGTTGCCCGGGGTGCGGTGGGTGACTTCCAGCACGATGTAGATGTCGCTGTTGTAGCGAATCGCCTGGCCTTTGCGGAGATCGTTTGCGGCTGCCATAAGGAGGGAAAGGTTACGAAATGGGGTCGCCCGACGGGGCGGAAGAAGAACTTACAGCAATTTAAGCCGCGTCAAGTCCTGTGTGTCGACCATTCCGATGGGCCGGCGGTCGGCGTCGATCACCACGAGGTCGTCGATGCGGGAGTGTTCGAGCAGTTGGAGGATTTCGACCGCCAGACGCTCTCCGTCGATGGCAACCGGCCGCGGCGTCATGAATTCGCCCACCGGCCTCGCGCCGAGATCGAACGGGCCGCTCTGAAAGTGACGGGCGAAATCACCGTGCGTAAAGATGCCGGCCAGCCGCCCGTCGCCGTCGACGACCACCGCTGCCCCGGCCCGTGCTTTGGCGATCGTCTCCAACACCACGCCGACACTCTGGTCGGCGGTGACGGTCGCCATGCTCTCGCGCGGACGCATGATCTGGCGCGCCTTCAGCAACAGGCTGCGCCCGAGCTGACCGCCCGGGTGGAACTTGGCGAAATCCTCTTTGTCGAACCCACGCGCCTCCAGGAGCACCATCGCCAGGGCGTCGCCGAGGGCGAGCATGACCGTCGTGCTGGAAGTCGGCGCGAGGTTCAACGGACAGGCTTCCTGGGTGACGCTCACGTCCAGCCACGCGTGGCTGGCCCGCGCGAGCGTGCTGTCCGCGCGGCCGGTCAGGGCGATCAGCGAAATGTCGAAACGCAGCAGCGCGGGCAGGAGGTTGACCAGTTCATCGGTTTCGCCGCTCGCGCTCAGGGCGAGCACCGCGTCGCCGTCGGAGATCACTCCGAGGTCGCCGTGGAGGGCATTGAGGCTGTTGAGAATCACGGCGGTGGAACCCGTGCTGGTCAGCGTCGCCGCGATCTTCTCGCCGACGTGCCCGCTTTTGCCCACGCCGACGACAACGATTTTGCCGCGGTTCTCCAGGCAACGCAGGAGCAGGCCGACCACACGTTCGAGCGCAGGACCGTCCAGCCGCTCGTGCAAACGGCGCAGTTCGGAGATCTCCAGATCGATGACGCGGCGGGCTTTGTCGAGGTAGTCCACGGGAAAGCAAATCGAACGTCGTTAGCCGGCCTGCTCCTCGTCGCGGAACTTGACCAGCAGCGCCGCCAGTTCGCGCACGGCCTCTTCCGCGTCGGGACCGTCCGCTTCCAGCGTGAACACCGACCCTTGGTCGAGGTTTGCCATGAGCACTTCGAGGATGCTGGTGGCGGCGTAGACCGCGCCGTCCTTGCGCAGGGTGATCGTGGTGGCTTTGTACCGTAGCGCGCAACGGACGAACTCCGTCGCCGGCCGCGCGTGCAGGCCCAACTCGTTGAGGACTTCCAGTTCGACGGTCAGGGGCATGGCAGCGGGCAACCTAAAGCCGGACCTCCGGCCGGGCAAACGCGACCGGCCAAGACGTTTTTGTAAGGGTCATACAACCCTCGCCAACCGTTCGCGCGAAATCTCCAGTGACAAGCCACCAACCTGTCGCTAAAACATTCATCGCCGGGATCGCTCGTTCACCTCTATGAAAACGCTCGCCCTCTTCGTCACCGTCGCGGCCAGTCTCTGCGCCCTTTCCGCCGCCGAAGCACAGTCAGACGCCAGCAGCACGACCGTCCGCACCACCCGGACGGCTCGCCGTACCACGGTCACGACGCGCAACAACGCCGCCCTGAACCAGCGTCTCCGCCGGATCGAGGCCAACTCGCGCACGATCACCACGGTCGCCCCGCAGGGCACCCGGATCGATGGCAGCGTGACGCGCACCGTGCGTTCCCGCAATCCCTTGCAGATGGTCAACCCGTTCGCGCCGAAGGAATACGGCGACGGCACGGACGTGACCCGGCACGAGCCGGAAGACCCGTTTCAGCGTCCCGAGGGTCTGCGGCTCTTCGCGGTCGAGTTTTAGTCGGCCGTGGAAGGTCATCCGAGGGTTGCGTGCTATTGCGCCACCTTCCTCAGGCCGGAGATGCTGCACATCTACCGGCAGTTGCGGGCGGTCCAAGCCCTTTCGCTGACGGTTTTTACCAGGAAGCGGGAGTGTTCGGACCGTTTTCCTTTTGACGAGGTAGTCACCCTGCCCCGAGGAAGGTGGCGGTGGCTGCATCGGATCATCGACCGGCAGCTTTTGGGCCGTCCGTTGCTCCTGAACCGTGGCGAGACGAAACGCTTACTCGACGCCATCACGCGACGCCGTTGCGAGTTGCTGCACATCTTTTTTGGCAACGTCGGGGTCCAGCTCCTGCCCCTCCTGCGTCATCCCGCGCGCGAGTTCCCGGTGATCGTCTCGTTTCATGGGGCGGATGTGCTCGTTGAACTGGACAGCCGGCCTCACCGGGAGGCCGTGCGGGAAGTTTGTGCCCGCGCCCGCCTCGTGCTGGCACGCTCGAAATCGCTGACCGACGCCTTGATCCAACTCGGCTGTCCGCCCGAGAAGATTCGCCTCAACCGCACCGGGATTCCGTTGGAGGAGTTCCCTTATGCCCGACGCGCGGACCCGGGGGGTAAGTTTCACTTGCTCCAGGCCTGCCGGTTGATCGAGAAGAAAGGACTGGCAACCACCCTGCACGCATTCTCGGCTTTTGTTCGCGCTTACCCCGAGTCCACCTTGACGCTCGCCGGAGCCGGCCCCCTAGAAGGTTCACTGCGGCAACTCGCCTCCGAACTCGGCGTCGCCGGCCGGGTGGAGTTTACCGGCTTCCTTTCGCAGGACGAACTCCGCCGTCGGCTCTACGGGTCGCACCTGTTTTTGCATCCCAGCGAGACCGGCCGCGACGGCAACCAGGAAGGGGTGCCCAATTCGCTGCTCGAAGCCATGGCCACAGGCTTGCCGGTCTTTGCCACGACGCACGGCGGCATCCCCGAGGCGGTGGCACACGGCGTCAGCGGCTGGTTGGTGCCCGAAGGCGACCACGAGGCGCTCGGCCGGGCGCTGGTCGAACTGGCGGCGGAACCAGACCGGCTCGCGGCGATGGGCGACGCGGCGGCGCATTCCGTGGCGGAGAACTTCGACGCCGCAACGCAAGCCAGGAATTTGGAGAGTTGTTACACGGAGGCCATCGGACGAACATCCTCCTGACGCCGCCGCACCGGTGTTTGTACACCATGACGACTCCTGAGGAAAAACGCCTGCCCATTTACGAACTCCAGGCCGCACTCGTCGCCGCGCTCCGCGATCCCTCCGGCCGCCGCCGGCTCATCCTCCAGGCCCCGACCGGCTCGGGTAAGTCCACGCAGGTTCCCCAGATGCTTCTCGACGCCGGACTCCTTGGCGAACGCGGGCGCGTCGTCGTCCTCCAGCCGCGCCGTCTACCCGCCCGGATGCTCGCGGCGCGTGTCGCGCGGGAGCGTGGCGTTCCGCTCGGCGCGGAAGTCGGCTACCGCATCCGGCTGGACAACGTCACCAGCGTGCGCACCCGCATCGAGTACGTCACCGAGGGCATCCTCCTGCGCCAGATGCTCGGCGACCCGTCGTTGCGCGGGATCGACGCCATCCTTTTCGACGAGTTCCACGAACGCCACCTCTACGGCGACATCACGCTCGCTCGCGCGCTCGACATCCAGGAAACCGTTCGTCCCGACCTGCAACTGGTCGTCATGTCGGCCACGCTGGAGACCGGCATCTTGGAACGATACCTCGCGCCTTGCCAGACGCTGACTTCCGGCGGACGCACGTTCCCCGTCACAACCGAATACCTCCCCCGTCCCGCGCCTTTCGACCGGGTCCCCGCCTGGGAACTTGCCGCCGAGGAACTCGCCCGCCTCGCGTCCGCGCACCCGGACGGCGACGCACTCGTCTTCATGCCCGGTGCGTACGAGATCGGCCGCACGCTCAACGAAATCCGCAACCACCCGCGCCTGGGCCAGTGGCTCGCCTTGCCGCTGCACGGCGAACTCCCGCCCAACGAACAGGACGCCGCCGTGGCGCGTTACCCCGGCCGGCGGAAAGTCGTCGTCAGCACCAACGTCGCCGAAACCTCGCTGACCATCGACGGCGTGCGCCTGGTGATCGACGCCGGGATCGCGCGCGTCGCGCGGTTCGACCCCTACCGGGGCATCAACACGCTGCTCGTCGAAAAAATCAGCCGTGCCTCCGCCGACCAGCGCGCGGGCCGTGCCGGACGCACTGCACCAGGCCATTGCCTGCGCCTGTGGACCGAGGCCGAACACGCCGACCGCCCCGCGCAGGAAACGCCCGAGGTCCGTCGCCTCGACCTCGCCGAGGTCGTCCTGACGCTCAAGGCCAGCGACGTGGAGGACATTCATGCCTTCCGCTGGCTCGAACCGCCCGAACGCCGCGCACTCGACCGGGCCGAAAGCCTCCTGCGCGACCTCGGCGCGCTCGACCGTGCCACGGGGCACATCAGCCCGCTCGGCCGGCAGATGCTCGCCTTCCCGGTGCATCCCCGCTACGCCCGGATGCTTCTCGCCGCCCGCGAACGCGACTGCGTGCGCCCCGTCGCGCTCCTCGCCGCGCTGACCCAGTCGCGCAACCTTTTCACCCGCAGCGAGGGCCGCAAGATGGACGAGGAACGCGACGATCTGCTGGGAGCCGAGCACGAGTCGGACTTTTTCCTGCTGATGCGCGCGTTCCGCTTCGCGGAGAACGGGCGCTTCGATCCCGGCCGCTGTCGGTGCCTAGGCATCCACGCGCAGGGGGCACGGCAAGCGGGCGAACTTTTCGCGCAGTTCCTGGACATCGAACAGAAGCACGGCGGCAGCGACGACGCGCAGAAGGACCACGGCCGGGACCGCTCGGACGACATCCGGCGTTGCGTGCTCGCAGGGTTCTCCGACCAGCTCGCGCGGCGGATGGACGAGGGCACGCTCCGCTGCCAGCTCGTCAGCAACCGGCGCGGCGTACTCGCGCGCGAGAGCGCCGTGGGCCGCGCGCGCCTGATCGTCGCGGCGGAGGTGCGCGAGGTGCAGCAGCGCGGCGACGAACTCAACACGCTCCTGAGCCTTGCCACGGCAGTCGAGGAAGCATGGTTGCAGGAAATGTTCCCCGACGATTTCAGCGAGGCGGAAGAAGTGTTTTTCGACGACACCGCGCGCCGCGTGATGGTCCGGCGGCAACGGCGGTTCCGCGACCTCGCGCTCGACGAGAAACTTTCCGACGATCCATCCAAGGAAAGGGCGGCGGCGCTGCTGGCCGAGGAGGTCATCGCCGGCCGCTGCCCGTTGAAGAACTGGGACGCCGTCGTCGAACAATGGATCGCGCGCGTCAACGCTCTCTCCCACTGGATGCCCGAACTCGGGTTAACCGCCATCGGACCCGACGAGCGGCGCGCGTTGATCGAGCAGCTTTGCTACGGCGCGACGACGTACAAGGCGATCAAGGAGCGCGCCGTTTGGCCCTCAGTGCGCGCGTGGCTTTCGCCGCCTCAGCAGGCGTGGATCGAGGAATATGCTCCCGAGCGGATCGAGTTGCACACCACACGCAGCCCGCGCAAGGTGAAGTTGACCTACCCGGAACCGGGTGACGGTTCGCCGCCCGTGCTCGCCGCGCGCATCCAGGAACTCTACGATGTGACGGGCAGCGTGAAGGTCGCGGCGGGCCGGGTGCCGGTGGTCATCCAGGTGCTCGCGCCCAACCAGCGGCCCATCCAGGTGACGCAGGACCTGGCGAACTTCTGGCGTGAGAGCTACCCCAGGCACAAGCAGGAACTCCAGCGAAAGTATCCCAAGCACGAATGGAGATAGTTTCCACCGGTTGGAACGCTTCACAACAGGCTGTTACGCGCAGCGTTGCGACCTCCCGCGATAATTGACACCGACACACCTTCCCAAAAGAATCTATGAGCATGTTCTCTACCATCCTGGGCAAAATCTTCTCGCACGCTCCGGCCCCAACTGCGGGCAACGCCCCGACTTCTGCTCCAGCCGATTCAACGTTCGGGGGGGCCAGCGCATCCGGCAGCGCGGCACCTGCTACCGGCTCCACGCCGCCCGCGCTGGCCACGAGCGCGCCGTCGAACCCGGCCGCGCCTGCTCAACCGGTCGACGTAACCGCGATCCTCAACGATCTCCAGGCGAAATCGTCGGAGAAGCTGAACTGGAAGCAATCCATCGTCGATATGATGGGACTGCTCGGCATGGACAACAGCTTGACCGCGCGCAAACACTTGGCGACGGAACTCGGCTACACCGGCGACGAGAGCGATTCCGCCACCATGAACATCTGGCTGCACAAGGAAGTCATGAAGAAGCTCGCCGAGAACGGCGGCAAAGTGCCCGCGGAACTGGTGAGCTGAAATTTCCACCTTTCTTCCCTGGTGAAGTCCACTTTGCTCCGCGCGAAGGTCATCGTCGGGCTGTTCTCCTGCGGCGTCTTTATCCCATCAAGCCGCGCGGACCGGGCAGCTTCAGAGGAGATGCGCCGGTCGGACGCTGAACTCAACCGCGTCTACCAGAAAGCGCTCGCTGCCATGCCCGACACCGATGCGAAGGCCAAGCTGCGCGAATCCCAACGCGCCTGGGTCGCTTTCCGGGACGCGGAGATGGAACTGTTGCAAATTTCCGGGGTCGGGACCGGCAACACCGAAAAGGAGAGCCACATGACGGATGTGAACAACCACCGCTCGAAAGAGTTGCAGGACCTCGTGGACATGACCAAGTAGGAAATTCACGCCGGAGCCCGTTTTCAGCCCGGCCGATTTTATGACTGTTCCCTCTCTCCGCTCCATCCTGCTCGCCGGGGTGATCGTGGTGGCAGCCTCCGGCTTATCGCGCGCCGACGATTCGGCCATGAACGAAGGCGCGTACGGCCCGGAGCCGCGCGAGGCGACCACCGGCGCGGAGAGCATCATCCGCATGGAGAGCGAGCGGATCAGCGTGAAGTTCGGCCGCACGACTTCGGAGGTGAAGGCGCGGTTCGTCTTCCGCTCTTACAAACCGAAGGAGCCTGCCAGGCAACTGGTCGGCTTCCCGGACACCGGCGCGGCGTACGAGGAAGCCGCCCGGCGCGACCCGAAGGGCGAAGCCTCCTGGCAGCCGCACGAAAACATGGCGGGCCCGATCCGGGACCTGCACACTTTCGTTGACGGCAAGGAAATGGTGTCCAAGCTGGATTATGGTTTCGTGCAGGTCGAAGACGAGGTCGGCTGGAAGCCCTCCACGCCAGAAGCCGGCGAATTAATGGCGTGGCACACGATGTGGGTGGAGTTCCCGCCCGATCGCGACGTGGTCATCGAGCGCGATTACACGGTGGACAACGGCAGCATGGTCGGTGGCATCCTCATGTTCCAATACATTACGGCGACCGGCGCGAACTGGCGCGGCACCATCGGCCAACTCGACGCCGACATCACCCTCGATGGCTGGACGGTCAACGACATCGCCTGGAAAACTGGCGGCAAGAAAAAGCAGATCTTCAAGGATGGCCCGTACACCGACCCGGACAAGCAGGCTTGGAAGATCGTCTCGCCGACGCACCTCCAGTTTACTTGGAAAGATTTTGAGCCACGTACTGCCAAGGACCGGCGCAGCTTCACGCTCGTGATGGTCGGCACAAATCCGGAAGCGGCCAGCGGGGATTAAAGTTGGCACCCGGGCGATTGACATTCTGATGGGAACGGGCTAAAACATCTCCCCGTACCTCGCCGTGAGGCGCGTCAACCATTTACCTGTCAGTTCCATGCCTACTTCCGAAGTCATCCTCACCGAAAATATCCGCGGCCTTGGCGCCGAGGCGGATATCGTCAAGGTCAAGCGCGGCTACGCCCGCAACTTCCTTTTGCCCACGGGCAAGGCCTACGAGGTGACGCCCGTCACGCTCAAGCGCATCAACCAACTCAAGGCCAAGCGCGCCCAAAGAGAGGGCGAGGAACGCAACGCCGCCGACGAACTCGCGCGCAAGATCAACAAGCTGACGCTTAACCTCACGCTGGAAACCGGCACCCAAGGCAAGGCATTCGGCTCGATCACGGTCAAGGACCTCGAAGACGCGCTCAAGAAGGAACTGCCCAACGCGAACATCGAGCGGCACGCCATCCAGTTGGAACGCCCGATCAAGGAAACCGGCACGCACGAGGTGCCCATCAAGCTTTACACTGACGTGACGGCCACGCTGAAAGTGGCGGTCAAGTCCGCCAACGAGCAACCCGCGCCCGCCGAACCGGTCGCTGCTGCTCCGGCTGCGGACGAGAAGAAAGGCGCGTCGAAGTACGCCGCCAAGAAGAAAAGTTAACAGTCATTCGCCATGCCCGCCACCTCTCAGGTTGCCCCGAGCGGCACTGAGAAACCTCGGGAGTACACGGGGTCGGCGAAGGGGAAGAACTCCGGGACGAACGGAGGTTATTCACAGGGTTCTTCACCGGATATTCACAGGGCGCTGCCGCACAGCCTGGAAGCGGAGCAGGGACTGCTGGGTTCCATGCTCATTGCGCCGGCGGAGGTGATGGACGATTGCGCGCAACGCATCGTCGCGGAGGCATTCTATCAGCCAACGCACCAAACGATTTTCGCGCTGCTCGTTGAACTCTGGGACAAGCAGCAGCCGGCGGATATCATCATGCTCACGCAGGCGTTGCGCGAGCGCAAGCAGCTCGATGCCGTCGGCGGGGCGGCGTACATCACGAGCCTGATGAATTTCACGCCCACGGCGGCGAACGCCAGCTACTACCTCGACATCGTCAAGGAGAAGCACACGTTGCGGCGAATTATCGCCACGTGCACGGATTGCGCCGCGCGCGCGTACGACGACACCGGCGAGGTGAACACCCTCCTGGATGATGTCGAGAAAAGCGTGCTTTCCATCAACGAGGACCGCGTCAAGGAAGTACCCAAGATGAAGGATCAAGTCATGCAAGCCATCGAAACCATCGAACAACTTTACGAGCGGCGCGGTGCGATCACGGGACTGGAAACCGGGTTCAAGGAACTCGACCGCATGACCAGCGGCTTGCACGGCTCGGAAATGATCGTCATCGCCGCCCGCCCGTCAATGGGCAAGACGGCGCTCGCCATGAACATCGCCGAGCACGCGGCGATTCAGAAGAAGCATCCCGTGGCAATCTTCTCGCTGGAAATGAGCAGCCAGCAACTTGTCCAGCGGTTGTTGTGTTCGCTCGCGCGGGTGAATTTGCAGAAGGTGCGCGACGGCTTCCTGAGCGAGCGCGATTTTCCAAACCTGACCAACGCGGCCAGCAAGCTGGCGGACAGCAACATCTTCATCGACGACACGTCGGGTCTGAGCATTCTCGAACTGCGCGCCAAGGCCCGCCGACTTAAACAGAAACATCACATCGAGTTGATCGTCGTCGACTACTTGCAGCTTCTGCGCAGCCCGAGCAAGCGCGCGCAGGACAACCGGCAGCTTGAAATCGCCGAGATCAGCAGCGGCCTCAAGGCGCTGTCCAAGGAACTCAACGTGCCGATCATCGTGCTCGCGCAGCTCAACCGGAACCCGGAAGCCCGTGCGGGCGGCAAGCCGCGCCTGAGCGATTTGCGTGAGTCCGGCAGCATTGAGCAGGACGCCGACCTCGTCGCGCTGCTGGTGCGTTCGGAATATTACGCCGAGGACGAGGAAGCCAAGGAGGAAGCGCGCGGCGAGGCTGAACTCATCATCGCCAAGCAGCGTAACGGCCCGGTCGGTGAGGTGAAGTTGACGTTCCTGAAGGAGTTCACACGCTTCGAGGACCGCGCGCCGGAAACTGCGGGGGCAAATTAGAGCATAGTTCGCTTGATTGAGCCACGACTGGCTGGCAAGCTGGCGGCATGG
>CAXTOX010000087.1:0-9334 GCA_964245885.1 uncultured Chthoniobacterales bacterium
TCGAAACACTGCTGGCTCGGCCAAATACGCAAAACACTCTGCTTACCTACTTAGTAGGGCGGGTGATGATCATTCGTGGGACGGAGCAACTGTTCATCGTAGTCACCCCCCAGAAATTGAGGTCAGACCATTACAGCCGTTTTTAGAATGGTTGAGCGGTCCGGACAAAAACCGCCTCCGGAGCGCTAAAGGCGCGGCTTCATCAAAGCCTAGGGCAACGCCCTAGGTTGGGTCTGTCTATTCACGTCGAGCCCTGAAACGCTTGGTGTGAAATTCCGTGTTCCGCAGCCCCGAAGGGGCGTGAGGCGATCGCCCGGGGTAACGCCCCGGGTAGGAGAATCAAAAGGCCCTCCGCCCTGCAAGGGCGAGATCGGGCAAAATGGGCACCGCCGCTCGCAGGAGTGTCGCCCTTGCAGGGCTGGACCGACGAGGATGTCGACCCGGGGCGTTGCCCTGGGCGATCGCCTCACGCCCCTTCGGAGCTGGAGGGGCCGCAGCCATTTCACACCAAGCGTTGAAGGGGCGATTCATTTCGACGCTGCACGGAGATGAATCGCCCCTTCAGGGCTGGATGAACTCACATTTTACCTAGGGCGTTGCCCTAGGCTTTGATGAAGCCGCGCCTTTGGCGCTCTGGAGGAGAGGCGATGCGTCTGCTCTATGATTCTGAAGAACGCGATGAGCCATCGGCAATTCTATCAGGGGTATTCGTATCGAAGCGTAACATAATTTTTTACATCCTGTCTAAAGTTGTCGGGAACATCTAAAAACCCTTTGTACGCTTCAGAAATAATTGTTCCATTTAAAAAATGTCGCCAATCTCCTGTAGAAGAAAAGGAAGGCGACGCCAAGTGCCAATCGTCTGAACCCGCCCTGCGTCTTTCTCCGAATCAGTCGAACCCAGCTTCTGCCTTGTGCCGGCGAACGGGTGTCGGTCCACTACGTATTCCCGTGACCCCGTGCACCGCAAAATAGTCTACCTGACTTCTCTACCCCACAGCGGGTCTACCCTGCTGAACCTGATGCTCGGCCAGCATCCCGAGATGATCGGCCTGGGCGGGGTCGATGAGGTGATGCGTCGGGCTGACCGCGCCCCCGACGAGGTGGCCGGGCAGCTTTGCAGTTGCGGCGCGGCGGTCGGCTCCTGTCCCTACTGGAAGGAAGTGCTCGCCGCCACCCGGACCCTCCGCCCCCGGACGGTGGCCGAGCGTTACCGCGTGGCGTTGGACGTATTCGCCCGGATTTTTGGACCCGAGGTCTGGGCGGTGGACGCCAGCCAGATCCACGAGCCTCTCGCGGAGTTGGCCGGCGAGCCGGATTTCGACGTGCGAGTTCTGTCGCTCACGCGCGATTTTCGCTCGGCCATCGTGTCCATCGTCGATCTGAAACTCCGGCGCAAGACCCTCCGCCGTCCGCGCTTTTTCCTCGCGATGGAGGCGGCGCTCCGGTGGCGGCGCGAGAACGACCGGATCGCCGCGGCGTTGCGTGCCACCCGCCTGCCCTGCCTGGCGGTCGGCTACGAGGAGTTTTGCCTGAGCCTCGACGTGTCGTTCGGCCGGGTGTGCGCCTTCCTCGGCATTGCGCCCTTTCAGCCCACGCGCGAGGTCCACGCCGGAAAAAACCACTCCTTCGTCGGCAACGACATGCGCAAGCAGGCCTCGAAGGTGCGGGTCAGCTACGACTACCGTTGGATGACGCGTTCCGACTGGTGGCTGCCCGGCCTGCTCGTGCCGGGCTTGCAGCGCCGCAACCTCCAGTGGGTCTACGCGCACGGCGGGGACGAAATCTTCGGACGCAGTGCGGCCCGCCGGTCCGGGTCTCCGGATGCGGGTCATCGCCGACCGGTCTCTGGGTACACTGGCCTTCAAGACGGCTGAGACGCGCTTGCCCTTGGGATGTGGTCACGGCGCTGCGGCGCCGTGTCTGCGTGGATGGCGCGGTTCTTCCGAAGCAGACACGGCGACGCAGCGCCGTGACCACATGGAGAAAAGAGGTCGGCTCACCCGCGCCTGATCTCCACCACCTCACCCACTCCTCGGTAGCGGTCGGGATGACAGGTGCAGACGAGGATTTGCAACCCGCCGGTCGCCGCGCCGGACAGCACGTCGAGCACGCGACCCTGCCGGAGGGCGTCGGTATTGACGAGCACGTCGTCGAGGATGAGCGATTGCCGGCCGCCTCCCGGCAAAGCGGCGAGTTCCTCGGCCACGGCCAGACGCAGGCAGAGGAGGAGTTGTTCCTTGGCCCCTTGGGAGAGATCGTCGAAGGCGACCATTTCGTCGGCCTTGCGCCCGAGGCCGCGGATGTTCAGCGCCTCGTCGAGAAAGATCTGCCGCTCGCGCTCGCCGCTGACTTGGGCGAAACGTGCGCCGAGCCGCGCCTGGAGCGGGGCGAGCACGATGCGGGTGGCGGCCTGCTTGCGGCGTTCGATCAGGTCGTGTACGAGCCGCGCCGCCCGGCTGCGGGCACGGGCACGCTCGGCCTGGACGGTGAGCGCGGCGTGTTCGGCCAGGAGATCGGTCTCGCGGGCGTATAGCGACTGGGCACCGAGCCATTCGAGCCGGCCGCGGATCTCGTCGCGCGCGCGGCGCTGGCGGTCGAGTTCGCCGAGGACCTGCGCGGCGGCGGCGGCGGCGCGGCGGTTGCGCTCGCCGAGGGTGGCGGCGTCGGGCGGAAGTTTTTCCTGGGCCTTCTGGAGGGTGAACTTCGCTTCGGCGTACGCGAACAGCGCCGCGTCCAGAGCGGGAGGCACCCCGTCCGCATACCGCGCGCGCAAAGCGGCGTTCTGGCGTTCGAGGTTTTCCGCGTCCGCGCGCCGCTGGATGAGCGTGCGGGCGGCGTCCTCGCGGGCCGCCGCCGCTTCGCCGGCGATCTCGCGCACCTTTTTGGCTTGGCGGACGAGGGCTTCGCGGGCCGCGCGGCCTCCCTCGTGCCGGACGTTGGCGGTCTGTTCGGCGGCGTCGAGTTCGGCGCGGGACGGCAGGGGGGCATCGGCGGCAAGCCCGAGTTCCGCTTCGAGGGAACGCAGGCAGCGGGTGTCGGCGGCGAGACGGGCGCGCAGGGTGTCGGGATTTTCGTCCCGGTCGAGCAGGGCGGCGAGCGCCTGCCGGGCGGAAGCGATCTGCGCGTCGAGGTCCTTGCCGCGTTCGGCGAACGCGCGCACGTCCGCGAGGCTCTCCGCGCCGGACTCCGCGAGCGCGGCGCGCAAGGCCGCTTCATCCTTTTTGATCGCCTCGTCGAGGTGGCGTGTTTCCGCCGCGCCGGAGCGCATCCGCAGACTTCCCCAACCCGGCAGTTCCAGCGACAGGTCGCGCACGGCGCGCACGACCCGCGCCTCGCCCGTCGGCAGCGGCGGGAGAAGCTGCGGAGCGCCGTCGTCGATCCGCGCGCGGAGAGCCGGGGCATCCGCCACCGGAACGATCTCCACGGTGAGGCCGAGAGCGTCGATGCGGGCGCGTTGCTGACGGATAGAATCTTCGAGCGCCTGGAGTTGGCGCAGACGCGCGGGGGGAACGGCGGGAACTTCGGCGCGGGCACGCGCGAGCGCTTCGGCTTGACCGCTCTGCGCCCGGCAGCGTTCCAGCGTCCGCGCCAGACGTTCCGTGCCGTCGCGCAACTGCCGATGCCGGGCGCGCTTGCCCGCGCGGACGACTTCCGCCTGGAGGCGGGCGAGTTCCGCGTCGTGGGTTTCGAGCGCGCGGTCGGCTTCGACCAGCCGGGAGGCCTGTTCCGCGGCGGTCTGCGCGGCGCTGGCCGCTTCGTTCTCGGCGGTCGTGAGACGACGGCGGAGGTCGTCCAGCTCGCGGTCGCGGCGGTCCAGCGTGTCACGGTCGTTCTGCACGGTCCGCAGCCGGTCCTGCGCCGTCGTCAACTCGTGCTGGCGGCGCTGCACTTCCTCGTTGGCCACCTCCGCGCGCCGGGCCGCCTCCTGACACTCGTCCGCGTCGTGCCGGTGGCGCGCGTGTTCGGCTTCCAGGTGGGGCAAGCCCTCGCTCAGGCGGGCATACTCGTCCTCGTCGGCGGTGAGCCGCTGGCGTTCGCCGGCGATCTTGGCGAGGGCCGCTTCCACACGGACGAGCGCTTCCTCGCCGTCGCGCAGGGTGCCCCCCGCCTTCTGCTGACCGGTCGCGGTAAAGTTCTCCTGGTAGACGGACCACATCCGGCCGCGCACGCTCTCGATGAACGGGTCAATCTCCACCTTGACCAGCAGGCTTTGCACGAGCTGGCCGGCCGGGTTGCCGGTCCAAGCGGGCCACTCGGCGAGTTCGCCCTGGCGCATCCACAGGTAGCCAAGAAGCCCCCAGTGGGCGGCGTTCGTCGCGCCGCGGCCGGGGTGCTTGGACTGGAGGAGCCTGGCGAGACGGTTGTCGGCGTCATCCCCTTCGGCGAGGAGTTTCCATTCGCCGCCGTGGTGACCGTGCAGCAGGCTCGCGGGCGCTTGCAGGAAGGTTTTTTCCACGCGGAAACGCCCTTCACCGGTCTCGAATTCCACGCTCACGCGCGGCGCGAGGTCCGTGCCGGCCGGACGCAGGGCACGGATCTCCGCGTCCTTGCACGTGTGCCGGTCGAACAATGCCCTGCCGGTGGCCCGCAGGAGGGTCGTCTTGCCGGTTTCGTTCGGCGCGGAAAGGATGTTCAGGCCCGGCGCGAACGGCCCCGCGACCGCTGGCTGGCCGGTGAACGGACCCAGGTTGGTGGCTTCGACCCGGTGGAGGATCATACGCAGCCGGCGGCGTCGTGGAGCGAACCGAGGAGAAGTTCCCGCGCGGCGAGGAAGTCGCGCGGGCCGAGCGAGGCGAGGTCGAGTTTCGCGTTGGCCGTGAGCGTCTGCGCGTCGGCTAGGGAGATCACGGCCGGGGCCGCGGGCCATTCCTCACCCGCCGCCGCCTGGCCGGTGGCGAGGAGTTCGAGCTGGCGCAGGTCGCCGAGCACCTGGCAGAGGATGGGGTGCTCGGTTTCGAGGGCGAGGAGTTCGCCCGGGGAAAGCGTCGGGCGCGTCTCGTCCTGCACCTGGCAGTGGAGCGCGGCGCGGAAGCGTTCCCGCAACCATTCCTTGGCCTGCGCACACGGGCCGTGGCCGGCGGGACCTTTGAGCCGGACGCGGCAGACGGCGCTGCTCAACACGTCGCCGAAGCTGGCGGCGTGGAGTTCCAACGCGGCGCGGGCGGTCTCCCACTCGGCGAACTCGTATTCCCAACAGGCCCAGCGCAACCCACCCACGGGCAACGCCTCGACGCGCGGAGGGGCGTTCGGACCATCGATCTCGACGTAGGCGACGTGCCCGGCGGCGTCCTGGCCGAAGGCGTCGGGCTCCGGCGTGCCGGGCATCACCACCCGGCCGGCGTCGTAGACCTGCCAGTTGTGCCAATGGCCGAGGCCGAGGTAATCCAACCCCGCGCGCGTGGCGGCCGCCGGGTCGATGGGGAAATCGTTGGGCTGGTGCTTGCCGGGAATCGCCAGCGCCCCGTGGGTGAGGCCGATCTTGACGCGGTCGGCCGGCTGTTCGCGCCCCAGGTCGCGCAGGCGCAGGCTCGGGTCGACCGTGGAAACTTTCTGGTGCAGCGGTGCGGCGAGCAGGTGGGAGGTGCCGCCGTCGCGTCCGCGGAGCGGCGTGGCGCCGGTCTCGCGCAGGACCGTGACGTTCGGCGGCAGCGCACCGTCGCGAAACTGCCGCCGGCTCCACACCGATCCCGGACCGCTGGCGGGATCGTGGTTGCCCGGCAGCAGGTAGACGGGAACCTCGGGAAACGCCGCGAAGATCCCGAGCGTTTCGTCGACGAGGGCGTCGGCGACCTGGTTGTCCTCGAACAGGTCGCCCGCGACGAGGAACGCGTCGGCGGCGCGGTCGCGCGCGAGGCCGAGCGCGGCGCGCAGGGTGACGAGACGCTGCGCGCGGAGGCGTTCGGCGGTCGCGCCGAACTGTGCGAAACGCGCGCCGAGTTGCCAGTCGGCGGAGTGGACGAAGCGGAACACGGGGCAAATGGATAGCGGATTTTGCCGCCGGTGTCATGCAGCTTTGTGCATCGCTATGCCGGTGGTTGATGCATCGGGTGGTTGTCGCGCGCCGTGCGTTCCGCTATCGTCCCGGGCCATATGTCCGCCGCCGACGCCATCCGCCTGCCCCTCCCCGTGATCCGCGCCACGGGCGACGCCAGATCGCGCTGGTGGCGCGTCTGGCCGTGGGCGGCGGCCTTATCCAGTGGCGGTCTACTGGTATTCTGCCTCGAACCCTGGAACCAGGAATGGCTCTGCTGGCTGGCGCTCACGCCGTTGCTTGCCGCCGTGTGGTTCGCTCCGAATGCATCCCCCTCGCCTCACACGGCTAATCCTTCGACTTCTCTCGAGCGGGAGTTGCCTTCGCGGTTGATGCGCCAGCAGCGGCAAGGCTGGGCGCGTTGGTTCCTGCTGATCACGCCGTTGTTCACTACCGTGTGGTTCTTTCCAGCCAAGCTCCCCTCGCCTGATTCGGCGGGTGCTCCAGTCAACCGTCTGCGGCGGTTCCGCGCCTGGCTCGGCCGCTGTTGGCGTCAGCGGGTGGTGCGATGCTTTCTCCTCGGTTACCTGTGCGGGCTGGTGTACATCTGGGGGGCGTTTTACTGGCTGACGACCGTGACCGTGCCGGGCTGGTTCATCCTGGGGCCGTACATGGCCTGCTACCCGGCATTGTGGAGCGTGTTCGTCGGCACCCTGGCGTGGCCGGGACCGCTCGCCACACCGGCGGCGACGGGCACCTCGTGGCGGGGCGAGCGGACCGGGGGCAGCGGGCTGTTCGTCTGGAATCCCCTCCCCGCGTCTGGTTCGCCGCTGCTGCGCTCGCGCTGGAACCTCTGGTTCGCCTTCCTCGCGGCCGCGGCGTGGGTCGGGCTGGAATGGGTGCGCGGCTGGCTGTTCTCCGGCTTCGGCTGGAACGACCTCGGCATCGCCCTCCACGACAACCTGCCGCTGCTGCAAATCGCCGAGTGGACCGGTGTCGGCGGCCTGTCGTTCGTCGCGGCGTTCGTCAACGTCATCGCCGTGGCGACCGTCGCCCGTTTCTTCCTGGAAGTGCGGGCACACCGCGTCCGGCCGCACTTTGATTTCACGCTCACGCTGGCCGGCCTGATGGTGCTGATCGCCTTCGGGGTGCGAACCCTGAAGCATTCGCACGACGAGATCGCGAAACCCGGAGCCGCTATCCCCCTGCGCGTGGCGGCGGTGCAGGCCGCCATTCCCCAGGATGAAAAGTGGAACGCCGCGCGCGCCGACGGCATCATCAAGACCTACGAAGACCTGACCGCCACCGCGCTCGGCACCCGGCCGCAACTCCTCCTCTGGCCCGAAGCCGCCACGCCCTACGGCATGTACGACGGCCGTGGGCAGACGATGCAAACGACCTTCGGCGTCGCCAACAACGGCAAGTGCAGCCTGCTCTTCGGCACGCTGGACTTCGACTTCGGCGCGGACGGGCGTTCGCAGGCCGACTACAACGCCGCGATGATGGTGACGCCCGGCAGCAAGCAAGTGCAGGTCTACCGTAAAATCCATCTCGTGCCCTACGGTGAATACGTGCCGTTCCGAAAGTCATTTCCACCGATCGCGTGGATCGTCGGCGACCAGGTGCCGGATGATTTCGCGTTCGGCCACGAGCCAACCGTTTTTGAAATGAGCGACCCGGAGGTACGCGCCGCGCCGCTGATCTGCTTCGAGGATGCGCTGGGCGAACTGACCCGCCAGCCGGTCCTGCAAGGCGCGCAACTGCTGGTCAACGTCACCAACGATGCGTGGTTCCAGCGCACGGCTGCCAGCCGCCAGCATTTCAACGAGGCAGTGTTCCGCACGGTGGAAAACCGCCGGCCGCTCGTGCGGTGCGCCAACACGGGGGTCACCGCGTTCGTGGACTGTGACGGGCGCGTGACGCAGCTCCTGCGCCAGCCGGACGGCACGATCTTCGGACAGGGGATTCTGGCCGGGGTGGTGGATGTACCTACGCAAGGGTTTCTAACGTTCTACACGCGCCACGGGGACGTGTTTTCGACGGCTTGCGCGACAGCGGCGGGGTTGGCGGCGTTTCTTACCGGTTGGCGCAAGCTGCGGCGAGTGAAAATCCGGCGGCGCATCCGAGGACCGCAGGAGGCGGGCGCGACGTGAGTGCGTTCGTAGTCTCGCTGCACGACGTGAGTCCGCTGACGCGCGACGTGTTCACGGCGATGCTGAAGGAACTCGCCGAGGTCGGCGTGACGAAAACGTCGCTTCTCGTCATCCCGAACCACCATCATCGTGGGCACATGCTTGACGATGCCGGTTTCTGCCGCTGGCTGGAAGGACTGTCCAGGGAAGGGCACGAAGTGGTGATCCACGGTTACTACCATCAGCGTTCCCGACGCGCGGACGAAACCCTGAGGCAACGTTGGGTCACTGGCGTCTACACGATGGGCGAGGGCGAGTTTTACGACCCGTCCTACGACGAGGCGGCTTCCCTGCTCGCACGAGCGAAGGAGGATTTCGCCAAGCTTGACGTGCCTGCGCCCAGAGGTTTTATCGCACCGGCCTGGCTGCTGGGCAGTGCGGCGCTGAGTGCGGTGGAAAGGGCGCGCTTCGCCTACACAGCCTATCTGACCGGGATCTATTCCATCGCTCGGAAGTCCTATGATTCCCGGCAAAATTTCATGCGCTCGCAATCGCTCGTCTACAGTTGCCGTGATGCTTGGCGTCGCGCGTGCAGCTTACTCTGGAATGCTCAACTGCGGCGGCGCTTGCGAACTTCCTCTCTCCTTCGTCTTGCGCTTCATCCTCCCGACTTCCAACATCCGGGTATCTGGCGTCAGGTCCGACGATTCGTCGGCGAGGAATCCGCGCGCCGTGGAGTGATGACCTACCAGGAATTTTACGATTACCAACATCCTGTGGTCACTGGCTGCACACCGATCTGACCGTCGAACATCGACTGACAATCCCTCTTTCCCATGAAGGTCGATCTTCATCTCCATTCGCGCTACAGCGCCCGCTCGGCTGACTGGCTGTTCCGGCGCTTCGATTTTCCCGACAGCTACTCGGAACCACGCGTGCTGCACGCCGCTCTCCGCGCCCGCGGCATGGACCTCGTCACACTCACTGACCACAACACGCTCGACGGCTGCCTGGAGATCGCCGATCTGCCCGGAGTGTTTCTCAGCGAGGAGGTCACGACGACGTTCCCCGACGACCGCTGCAAAATCCACGTCCTCGTCTGGAACCTCAACGAGGCCCAGCACCGCGACATCGCCGGCCTGCGCGACAACATCTTTAACCTCCAAGGCTATCTCGCCGCGCAGGATTTGCCGCACGCCGTCGCCCATCCCCTGCATCGGCTCAACGA
>CAXTOX010000087.1:9344-16614 GCA_964245885.1 uncultured Chthoniobacterales bacterium
CCGCGCACCTCGAAAAACTGATCCTCCTTTTCCGCGCGTTCGAGGGGCTGAACGGCCTGCGCAACGACCTGCTCAACGTCACCCTGCGCCACCTGCTCGCCGGCCTCACGCCGGAAAAGATCGACGCCATGGCGGCGCGTCACCGTCTCACCCCGACCCACCCGGAGCCGTGGAAGAAAATCCTCACGGCCGGCAGCGACGACAAGGGAGGCATGTCCGCCGGGAACACCTACACCGAGACACCCGATGGACGCACGTCGGCGGATTTCTTTGCCCATGTCCGCGCCGGACACACGACGCTCGCCGGTCCTGGCGGTTCGGCGTTGATCCTCTCGCACGGCCTCTACCAGACCGCGTACGCCTTCGCGCAAGATCGCTTCGTCAGAAAGTCGAAGGACGGCAAGGGACGCGGCGAGACGCCCGCGCTGTTGGAGAAAATGTTCGCGCGCTTCATGGAAGGGCAGAACCCGACCGAATTCACCTTCAGCGAAAAACTCGGCTTCCTCGCGCAGGGCGTTCTTTCGGGCAAAATCTTCGAGATGGCGCGTCCGGCGAACAGGTCGCTCTGGAACGAGTTGAACCGGTACTTTTCCCAACCCGCCGTCAAGGAAGCCATCGCGCGCCAGACCGCCGGGGTGGCCGAACCGGAACGCCGCGCGTTCCTGATCGCCAACCTCTTCGCCAACCAGCTCGCGTTCCGGTTTTTCAACAAGTTCGTCACGCAGCTCTCGGGCGGCAACATGATGGAGGGTCTCCAGGCGCTCAGCGCCCTCGCGCCCATCGCACTGATGCTCAGCCCGTACCTCTACGCGTTCAAGAGCCAGTCGCCGGACCGCCGCTTCCTGCGCCGCGTGAGCCGCGAAATCGTCGGGGATCTGGCACCGGCGCTACGTAACACCAAACGCGCCTGGTTCACCGACACGCTGGAAGACGTGAACGGCGTGGCGACCACCATCCAGAAGATGACCGCCGCCGTGCGCGCCGCCGGGCACGATCTGACCGTGGTCACCTCGCGCACAAACATCGACATCGCCGGCATCCCGATCAAAAATTTTCCTCCCATTGGCGAGTTCGAGATTCCCGAGTACGAACTCCAGAAGCTGACCTTCCCGCCGATGTTGGAAATGCTGGACTACATCCAGCGCGAGGGGTTCACGGAAATCATCATTTCGACGCCTGGCCCCATTGGGATCACCGCGCTGATGGCCGCCAAGATGCTGCACCTGCGCACAGTCGGCATCTACCACACGGACTTCCCGCAGTACGTGCAGATTCTTACCGATGACCACTTCATGGAATCGCTGGCGTGGCAGTTCATGCACTGGTTTTACGGGCAGCTCGACCTGATCTACGTCAACAGCGAGCAGTACCGCCGCAACTGGATGGAACGCGGCATCGACGGCGAGCGCATCAAGATCCTGCCGCGCGGACTTGATACTAAGTTGTATCACCCGTCGCGCCGAGACCCGGCTTTCTGGACAAAGCGCGGCGCGCAACCGGGAGAGTTCATCCTGCTCTACGTCGGACGCGTCTCGGTGGAAAAGAATCTCGACGTGTTTGCCGCCGCGCACGATAAGGCGCGCGCCGCCGGGCTGTCCGTGCGCGCAGCCATCGTCGGCGACGGTGTGTACACGAAAACCATGCAAAAACTGCTGCCCGATGCGATCTTCACCGGCTACCTGAGCGGCGAGGCGCTGGCGGGGGCGTTCGCGTCGGCGGATGCGTTCGTGTTCACGAGCGTGACGGATACCTTCGGCAACGTGGTCATCGAGGCGCAGGCGAGCGGGTTACCCGTCATTGTATCGGACCAGAAAGGCCCCCAGGAACTCATCGAGAACGGCGTGACGGGCCTCATCACGCGCGGCCTGGATGCGGACGACGTGGCGGACGCCATCGGGAAGCTGGCGCGCGACCCGGGTTTGTGCGGTCGCATCGGTGAGGCAGCCCGGCGGGCGGTGGAAGGCCGTTCGTGGGCCACGGCGGCGGAAATATTTTGGAGTGCGGTGGCATGACACCGCACTCCAAAGTCACTCCCGTCCCTTCGCGGCCTCGCGCATGCGCTGGAAATGGCTGCGCGCGCTGGTCTCCGTCGCCGGGGCGTTGAGCGCCTGGGTGATGTTCACCATCTCCAGGTGCGCCGGGGAAAGTTCCTTGAAAAACGTGCTCGGCGCGCACGACACCGCGCTGCCGTACTTTGTGCGGTTCACGCAGTAGGACATCGTCAGCCGCCGCCGTGCGCGGGTGATCCCCACGTACAAGAGCCGTCGTTCCTCGTCCACGGTACCCTCCCCGCGCGAACGCTCGTGCGGTAAAAGCCCCTCCTCCACCCCCACCAGAAACACGAACGGGAACTCCAGCCCCTTCGCCGCGTGCAGCGTGATGAGCGTCACCTGCGGGATGGCCTCCTCTTTTTCTTCCTTCTTCTTTTGCTGGCGGTCGCGGTCGAGCGCCACCCGGTCCATAAACCCGCGCAACCCGCCGTCGGGTTGTCTCTGCTGGTAGCGCTCCAGGTCGCGCAGCAGGTCGCGCACGTTGATCTCGCGGGCCGTTGCTTCGCCCTCGGACTTGCAGGTGCGCCGCAGTTCGGAGAAAAAGCCGATTTCGTTGAGCAACGCGCCTGTCACCCTGGCGTGATCCGCGAACGGCTCCAGCATCCGCGACTCGAACCCGTCCAGCAGTTCACCGAATGCCCGGAACGCCGTCCGTGACCGTGCGCTCACCGTCTCCAGAAAATCTTCGTCGTTGACCGCTGCCCACAGGCTCATCTTGTGCACGCGCGAATACTCCAGCGCCCGCTCCACCACGGCGTCGCCTAACCCGCGCGGAGGCAGGTTAATGATGCGCAGAAGCATCTGGTCGTCGTCGGTGTTGAGCAGGCAGCCGATGAAAGCCAAAAGGTCTTTCACCTCGCGCTTGTCGAAGATGCTCTGACCGCCGACCAGGCGGTACGGGATGTTGGCTTCCTTCATTGCTAACTCAAAGACTTTCGACTGTGAGTTCATGCGGTAGAGAATGGCGAATTCGTTCCACGACTTTGCCTCCTCCGCCGACTTCATGCGGTGCATCTCGCCGATCACGTACGCGGTTTCTTCCGTGTCGGTGGGCGCGGGGACGATGCGCACCTTGTCACCCGATCCGTGCTCGCTCCAGAGGGTTTTGGGACGACGGCGCGGGTTGTTTTTGATCAGCGAATTCGCCGTGTGCAGAATCGCGTTGGTGGAGCGGTAGTTCTGCTCCAGCTTAATGACTTTGGGATTCGGAAAATGCTTCTCGAACTCCAGGATGTTAGACACCTCCGCCCCGCGCCATCCATAAATGGATTGGTCGTCGTCGCCGACCACACAGACGTTCGGCGACTCGCCGTGCGCAAGCAGGGAAACGAGGTCGAGCTGCAAGCGGTTCGTGTCCTGGAACTCGTCCACCATCAGATAGTGAAAACGGTCACGCCACCTCGCGCGCGATTCATCGTGCTCGCGCAGGATGCGCACCGCGAGCAGCAGGAGGTCGTCGAAATCGACGGCGTTCATACGCTTGAGGTCGGCCTGGTAGCGGCCGTAGACCGCGCCGAGGAGCGTGTCCTCGCGCGGCACGCCGCCGGCGGCAACGCGCGCGTCGTTCTTGAGCTTAGAGATGAGCGCCTGCGCGGCGTTCGGGTCGAGCTTTTCGTCCTTCGCGGCGGTGCGCGTGATGATAGCGCGGATCAGTCCGAGGCAATCGCCCTGGTCGTAGATGGAGAAGTTCGACTTCCAGCCGAGTTGTCCGATGTCCGCGCGCAGGATGCGCACGCACAGCGCGTGGAATGTGGAGACGGTCAGCTTCTTCGCGGCATCCTCATCCTGCAACAACCCCACCGCGCGCTCGCGCATCTCCGTGGCGGCCTTGTTGGTAAACGTGACGGCGAGGATCTTCGACGCGCTCATACCCTGCGCCACCAAGTACGCGATGCGCGCGGTGATCACCCGCGTCTTGCCGGTGCCCGCGCCGGCCAGGATGAGCACGGGGCCAGTCGTCTGCGTGACGGCCGCGCGCTGGGCGTCGTTGAGGTCAAAGAGACGGAAGGAGGACATGGCGAACCGGCGAGCGCCGATTATACCCCACCCCAACACCTGCCTCCACTTCAAAGATGGCCGGGAGCCACGGTTTTTATTTCCAGGAGCGGCCTGATAGGACCCATAGGACCAATGCTCGCGGCATGAGAAAAACGCACGGTGTTTGGACGATGCCATCCACCAACAATCAACCGACGACAAGCCTACCCGTTCCAGCCGCTGTGAAACTCCGACCAGTCCGCCGCATCGCCCGGCGAGTCGGCCTGCTCGCGGCGGGCGAACTCCCCGATCACTTGCGGGTACAGCGCGTGTTCGGCTTCCTGGATGCGCGCGTGCAGCGTTTCGGCGGTGTCGCCGGATAGCACGGGCACCGTTTTACGCGCGATCACCGGCCCCGTGTCCATGCCGAGATCGACGTAGTGCACCGTGCAGCCGGCCTCGTGCTCACCGGCGTCCAAGGCCTGCCGCCACGCCGCGAGCCCCGGAAACTTCGGCAAGAGCGACGGGTGGATATTAATGATCCGACGCGGAAAAGCGGTCACCATCGGCTCCTTGAGCAGGCGCATGTAACCGGCCAGCACGACGAGGCCGACACCGTGTTCCCGCAGGACGCGGACGAGTTCCTGCTCCCGCTCGGGTTCGAGCTTCGTCTTGAAGTGGCCGGGGGGCAGATGCAACGCCGGCGCGCCGTGTTGCGTCGCGAGTGGCAGGATGCCCGCGTCGGGCACGTCGGAGATCACGACGCCGACGCGTACGTCAAGCGTGCCGGCGGCAATGGCCCGCGCAATCGCGCCGAAGTTGCTCCCCTTGCCCGAGCCGAGCACACCGATGACGAGAGGCGACGGCATGGTCAGGGTTCCGCCCGCTGCATTTCTTCGACCAGCCGCGTCGTCGAGCGGCCCGGCACCATCGGCACGAAGGCGATCCGCGAGCCGGCGTCTTGCAGGGTCGCGCGTTCTTCCGCGTTGAGGGTTGCAAGCGTATAGTCGCCGCCCTTCACGTAAACGTGCGGGCGGACCTCCGCGAGCAGGCGCGTCGCCCGCGGCTCGTCAAAGATCGTGACGTAGTCGACGCACGCCAGCGCGGCGAGCACCTCGGCGCGTTCATCGGCGGGGTTGATCGGCCGGCCAGGACCTTTCAACGCGCGCACCGAGGCGTCGGCGTTGAGTCCGACCGCGAGCGCGTCGCCCTCCGCCCGCGCCGCCTGGAGATACCGCACGTGCCCGACGTGCAACAGGTCGAAGCAACCGTTGGTGAACACCAACCGCCGCCCCATGGCGTCGAGCGCGTCACGTCGCACAGCGAGGTGGTCGGAAGTGAGGAGTTTGGATACAGTCGTCACAGGGATTTTTCACGGTAGCCCGGCGGCAGCGCGGTCGCGCCGCAGGTTGCTCAACGCCGGCCCGACCTCCGAGGCGAGATATTCCCATCGACACTCGACGGACACTCCTCCCGTGTAGCCCACCTCTTGCAATGTCTCGAACCACCGCACGTAATCCTGCCCGTCCGCCCCCGGATACCGCCGCGAGGGATGCTCGGCGACGTGGAAGTGACGCAGGATTTTTCCAAATCGCCGGACGGCATCCGGCCCTCGCCAGCGAACCCCATTTGGTAGGTGTCGGCCAGCAGCATCACGTAGGGATGGTCGCACGTCTCGACGACCTCCGCGCCTTCCTCCAGAGTGTTGATGAAGTTACATTCGCCCACGTTCAAAGGCTCCACCGCCAGCGTCACGTTCTCGCGTTCCGCCAAGGGTGCGATGTTTTTCAACAACGCCACGAACTGTGCGCGCGCGCCACCGCTACCGAAGACGATGCACCCGATCCCCGCCCGCCGCGCGCGCGCGAACACCCGTTCGGCGTATGCCAGCAAAGCCGCCTCGTGAGCCGCGGGACCCACGCACGGCAAGCCGGCAGGCAGGAACAGGTTCGCGCAACGCGTCGGCACGGGCAGCCCGGTGGAGGACGCAAGGTTTGCTTCAAAACGCGTCTCGTCCTTCTCGGCGGGCACGAGGGAGCCCTGCACGCTGACCTCCAGGAAATCCGCCCCGGCCGCCGCGCCCGCGGCAACCGTTTCCAACCCGCCGCAGAGTCCCAGGAGAATGGTCTGGCTAGACATACATAGGTTGGTGTTAGAGGAGACCGGCCGCCCGCACGACCGGCCAGAGCCGGTCCGCCAACGCCGCTTCGTCATTGAGCGGCAGCCCCTCGTCGAAAACGTGCTGCGACCAGCGTTCCTGGTGCGCCGCCGAGGCACCGGGGGCCAGCGTCACGAGAGGCCCGAGCGTCTCGATCTCCAGCATCTCGTGGTTGGAATAGGTCTCGAAGTTGCAGCCGTCGTCGGGGTAGCTTTCCCCTGCCCGCGGCGGGGTCACCGTCTTGCAGAAGAACGTCCGTCCGTCCACGTAACCGGCCCAACCCTCCGCGAGCGCCAGGCCGATCTTGGTCGAAAGGCTGCCGGCCTGCTGCCGCAGCGTGATCAGCCGCTGGCCGAAACGCCAGCGCGGGTCGTCGAGCGCCGTGTACGGCCAAATGACCATCCGGCGGTTCGGCAGCAGGTCGCGCGGGTGTTCGCCCAACGGAGGCTGCGGGATGACCTCCGTCCCGCCCGGGCGCACGACCGTCAGCCCCCAAGGCGCGAGCGACACGGGTTCGGGTGAACGGTTGACGACGACGTGATCGACCGTGATCCCCGGGCCGCTCTCGGCGAGCGTCAGGACCAGCGTTTTCTCCAGCCAATGCGGCGCGACGGCGGCGTTGCGCAACGTGACCCGGTTCCCCGCGAGGGTGTGCTCGACGGGGCCGTTGTCGAGTTGGTACGTGCGGCCCAGGTCCTCGGGGGCGATCCAGAAACGGTGACCGCCACGGATTTTCCACCCGCTCTCGCCGCTGCCGCCGAGTTGCCCGTCGTAGTGTTTGAAGAGGTTCTCGCCGTCGGGCAGCGTGCGGTAGGAGAGCACGCGCGGCCCCACGTCGAGCGTGACGATGGCCTCGGCGGCGGCGTTGAACAGCCGGACGTTGCGCTGCCAGCCGGCGTAGGGGACGATCTCGGTGGGCATGGAGGAAAACCATGCGGGCGCGCGGGCCGCTTGGCAACCCTTCACTTCGCGGGCAGCACCGCGGCCAGCAGTTCGGGGCGGCTGGTCAGCAGATCGGTCAAACTCTCGATGGCACGCAAGGTCGGCGGACTGATGTGGTGCTCCATGCCCTCGACATCGCGGT
>CAXTOX010000088.1:0-12721 GCA_964245885.1 uncultured Chthoniobacterales bacterium
CCATGCCGCCAGCTTGCCAGCCAGTCGTGGCTCAATCAAGCGAACTATGCTCTAGTCTTAGCCGGCTCAACTCTTCACCCCGCGCCGCTTCAGCCCCGCCGCCGGCGCGTTCGCGCGCAGCTTCGCGTTGCCGTACAGGCCCGGACAGCATCCGTACGTTTCCCAGAACGCCTTCGAGAAATGGCTCAGGCTGCTGTAGCCGACCGCTGTCGCGGCTTCGGTGACATTGTGCCGCCCCTCGCGCAGCAACTGCGCGGCGCGTTCCAACCGAAGCTGCCGCAGGTACTGCGGCACCGTCTGGCCCACCTGCTGGGAAAACATCCGACTCAGGTGGAACGTCCCGCAGCCCACCTGCGCGGCGAGCATTTCGAGCGAGGGCGGGTTTTCCAGGTCGCGCTGGAGGATGGCGCACGCCTGCTCGACGCGTTCGCGCGAGAGCCGCTTCTGCCGGTCGCAGAACATCTCCTTCTTCGCCTCCGCGCCGACGGGCGTCGGCGCGAACAGCAACAGCGAGAGCAATTCCAGGATTTTCGACTCGTACCACAGCCGCCCGGCCGGTGAGTGGACGTTGACCGGCGGTTCCGTCAAGGCTCGGGCGATGGTTTGCAGCGCCAGGTTCATCGGCTGGCCGACGACGAAGGCCTTCGCGCCGGCTTTCGCCTGCACGAACGCGCACACCGGCGCTTCCATCGCCTGACAGACCTCCCCCACCCGGCGCGCGAGGTATTCACGCGAAAGCTCCACGGTCACGAAGTGGTGGTGTTCGCCCGGCGTGCGCGTGGCGAAGAAAGTTTCCCCCTCCGCCGGTGCGTAGTAGGCGACGCTGCGCACGCCGACCTGGGTTTCACGTCCGTTGCCGCCCGCGCGCAGCTTGGCCGACCCCTGCAAGTTCAGGCAGATTTCCAGGCTGTCGGCGTGGAAGGACCGGCTCCAGTCCAGTTCCTTCTCCGAGCGAAAGTTGTGGTACTCGATGCTGACGCCCTCCCGCGCGAAGCTGCCGAAGAGCTGCCGCCATTCACCCTGGATGTGCCGCCACACGCCGTTCTCGGCGGTGGAAAGAGAAAGGGCTTTGGCGCTCATTTTGAGATTCAATCTCAGCAGAAGATGTACCTTGGCAATCGGAAAGGTTCAAGCTTGAACCAAGGGTCGTCGAGCAAAGGGATCGTCCGTGGCGCGTGTGACGACGCGGCAACCGGCGGGCGGCAGTCGGTCGAATCAAGAGGGACTTCCAACGCCTTCCTTCCATGCTTCCCACGCTCTACTGTCTCGCGGATTCCAAGAACCACGCCGAAAAGATCGTCTCGCGGTTGCAGGCCGCCGGCGTGCCGACGGCCCATCTGTCGGCGCTCATCCTGTCCGAAGATCCGCAAGACCGGCCCACGCCGCCGGCCGGCTTTGAATACGCGGGCGCACCCGACGGCAGCCAGGAAAACAAAGCGGCGGCCGGCGCGACGACTGGCACGGCGGCCGGCGCGGCAATGGGGGCTGCGACGATGGGCATTGTCGGCCTGACGCCGCTGCTGATCCTCGCGCCGCTCGTCGTGGGCACGGGTGCGGCGGTCGGGGCGGCGGCCGGCGCGGCGGCCGGGGCGACCGGCAGCAGCCTCGCGGAATTCGGGATTCCCGACGAGAGGCAATCGGCCTATGAAGAACGGCTCAAAACGGGCAGCGTGCTGGTGGCCGTGCGCACCGACGACGAGGGAGAGTTGGAGAAGGCGAACGCCGCGCTGGAGCAAGCGGGAGCGAAGGACGTGGGCCTGTTTCGTTTGACGAAGAAGATTTCCTAGACGGACCCGTGCCGCCCGGTGGGCACCCTCCACCTTGCGTTCCCCCGGGCTTCCCTTTTTGGCCGGAGGTGTGCATCTTAGCGCTTGCCCTTGCCCGTGGAACTGACGCATCCCTGGTTTCTCCTGCTGGCCCTGCCCGGCGCGGCGTGGCTGGCGCTGGTCCTGCGGCGTTCGCTGGCGGACATGACGCCCGCTCAACGGGTCGCCACCCTGGCAATCCGCGCGTTCCTGCTGACGTGCGTGCTGCTCGCGCTGGTAGGCGTGCGCCTCCGGCGGCACGGCGACGATCTCGGGGTGGTGTTCCTGGTGGACGACTCCGCCAGCCTCTCGCCCGAGGCGCGCGCCGCCGCCCGGCGTTACGTGGAAAACAGTCTCCAACACCGCCGCGCGCACGACGAGGCCGGGGTCCTGGGCTTCGCGCGCGGGGTCAACGTCTGGCAGGCCCCCGCCGAGACCAGCGCGCTCGCCGGACCCTGGCCCGTCACGCCCGACGCCGACCGTGCCGGCACGGACATAGGCCGCGCGTTGGACTTCGCCGCCGGGGTCCTGCCCGGCGGCCGCGCGCGGCGGGTCGTGCTCCTGAGCGACGGCAACGACACCGGCGACGCCGGCCGCGCCACCGCCGCCCGCCTCGCCGCCTCCGGCGTGGAGGTCCTGACCGTCCCCCTGCGCAATCCCGCCGCCCCCGAGGTGCTCGTCGCCGGCCTCGACGTTCCCCGCGGCCTGAAGTCCGGCGAACCCTTCGACCTGCGCGCCGGCGTGGAGAGCAACGTCGCCACGGTCGCCACCGTCCGACTCTACCAGAACCAGTTCCTCGTCGCCACGCAGGACGCCGTCCCGCTCAAACCCGGCCGCAACGAGGTTCCCTTCCCCAACCTGCGCGCGGGCGACGGGTTCACGGCCTACGAGGTCGAGATCGTCCCTGCCGCCGACACCCGCCTGGAGAACAACCGCGCCGGCGTCACCGTCGCCCTCGGCGGCAGCCCGCGCGTGCTCCTCGTGGACGGCGACGAGGCCAAGGCCGCACCGCTCGCCGGGGCGCTCCGCGAGGCCAAGATCGACGTGGAGGTCCGCGGCCCCGCCGGGTTGCCGCGCACATTGGGCGAACTCCAGCGCTTCGACCTGTTCCTGCTCAGCGACGTGTCGGCGCTCCAGATGACGCGCGAGCAGATGGAGCTTTACCGCACCTGGGTGCAACAGTTCGGCGGCGGGTTCGTCATGATCGGCGGGGAAAACTCCTTCGGCGTCGGCGGGTATTTCCGCACGCCCATCGAGCAGATGCTCCCGGTCCGCACCGACCACGACGACCGGCAGGAAACTCCCAGCGTCGCGCTCTACATCGTGCTGGACCGCTCCGGTTCCATGACCGCGCCGGTCGGCGGCAGCGCCGGCGCGACCAAGATGAGCCTCGCCGACCAGGGCAGCGTCCTGGCGATGAACGTCCTCCAGGCCAGGGATCTCTTCGGCCTGACCGCCGTGGACACGCAGGTCAACAGCGTGGTCCCCCTCGGCCGGTTGGGTAACAAGGCCGCCAACGAACAGAAAATCCTCGCGGTCACGGCGGGCGGCGGCGGCATCTACATCTACACCGGGCTGGCCGACGCCCTGCGCGTCATGCACGACGCGCCCGCCAAGATCAAGCACGTCATCCTGTTTTCCGACGCCGCCGACGCCGAGGAAAAGGACTCCGGCGAGATGCCCGACGGCGCGCCCGCCGGCCGGGGGACGTCGCTGGACCTCGTCGGTAGCCTGCTCGCGGAGAAGGTCACCACGAGCGTCGTCGGCCTAGGCACCGCACGCGACAAGGACGTGCTGTTCCTGCGCGCGCTCGCCGAACGCGGCAACGGGCGTTTTTACCTGACCAACGACGCCAACACCCTGCCGCAGATCTTCAGCACGGAGACGATGAAGGTCGCGCAGTCCAGTCTCGTGGAGGAACCGTTCAACCCCGTGCCCGCCGGTCCCTCGCCGCTCGCCGCCGGCATCGACTGGGCCGCGTGCCCGCCGCTGCTCGGCTACAACGCCACGAAAATCAAACCCACCGCGCAGGTCGCCCTCGCCACCGAAACCGGCGAGCCGCTCCTGGCGACGTGGCGCTACGGGCTTGGGCAGACCGGGGCGTTCACGAGCGACGCCAAGGCGCGCTGGGCCGGCGAATGGCTGACGTGGGACGGCTACGGGAAATTCTGGGCGCAGGTCGTGCGCGGGCTGTTGCGCAAGAGCGACCAGGCGACGTTCCAGGTCCGCGCCGTCGAGCAGGGGGACGGCAGCCGGCTGCGGCTGGACATCGACGCGCTCACGCCGGAGGGCGGCTTCCGCAACCGGCTGCCCATCGACGTGACCGCGCTGGACACTGCCACCGGCGCGACGCGCGCTCTCCGCGCCGAACAGCTCGCGCCGGGCAGCTACCGGGCGGAGTTCGAACTGCCGCTGACGGACGACGCGGGCGGCGCGGCGACGACGATGTTCTCGGTGTCCTCGCCCGAGTTGACCGACCGGCCCTACGTCTTCGGCCACACCCGCAGCTATCCGCGCGAGTTCCTGCGCACGGGCACCGACGAGGTGTTCCTACGCGCGGTGGCTTCGGCGGGAGCGGGCAGGTTCGACCCGCCGGGGGCGGACGTTTTCGCCCCGCCGACGCGTTTTTCGGTCCGAAAGGTGGACCTGACGAATGATTTTCTTGCCGCCGCCCTGCTTTTACTGCCACTTGATATTTTTCTGCGTCGCCGTACCTGGAAACAACCTGCTGCTCCCGCCCGGACCCAACCGTCCGTCCGCGAAACGGTGGCGTCCTGACGCCAAGGTCCGCGCGAATTAACCCCAGTCCAACATTAGAAACACACGCTTTGGTCATCGAGGTCATCCGATACAATGTCGCGGAGGGCGACGAAGCCCCGTTCGAGGATGCTTACCGCAACGCGGGAGCGTTGCTGGAGGCGTCGTCACACTGCCTGGGTTTCAGCCTGATGCGCGCGACGCGGGAGCGGCAGCGCTACGTCATGACGATCTACTGGGACTCGCCTGACGGCCACCTAATCGGCTTCCGCCAGAGCGGGGCGTTCAAGGATTACGAGGAACTCCTCGCTCCCTACACGCCCACCGCCGAGGAGGACGCCCACTACCGCAAGACCGGGATCGAGCTGACCAAGAAGCAGCTCGTGCGCATCTCGGGGCCGCCCAGATAAATGCAGAAGGCAGAAGGCAGAAGGCAGAAGGCATAGATCACCTGATTCAGAAACCTCCCCGCTTTTCGGCTTCCACCTTTTCTGTACTTTTGCCTTTTGCCTTCTGCCTTCTGCATTTTCCTCATGCCTTCGCCGATCCGCGTCACCGTCTGGGGTGAGAACGTCCACGAACAAAAACACCAGGTTGTCCGCGACCTCTATCCCGAAGGGATGCACCGCTGCATTGCCGACGGGCTGGCCGAGTCCGACGACTTCCGGGTGCGTTGCGCGACGCTCCAGGAACCCGAACACGGTCTGAGCGAGGAGACCCTGGCCGCCACCGACGTGCTGACCTGGTGGGGGCACGCCGCGCACGGGCAGGTCGAGGACAAGATCGTCGAACGCGTGCAGAAGCGCGTGTGGGAGGGCATGGGCCTCGTCGTGCTGCACTCGGGGCATTATTCCAAAATCTTCAAGCGCCTGATGGGCACCAGTTGCTCGCTGACGTGGCGCGAGGCGGGCGAGAAGGAACGGCTGTGGGTGTGCAACCCGGGCCACCCCATCGCGGCGGGGATCGACAAGTATTTTGAACTGCCCAACACGGAGATGTACGGCGAACCTTTCGGCATCCCGACGCCGGACGAGCAGGTGTTCATCAGTTGGTTCGAGGGCGGCGAGGTGTTCCGCAGCGGCTGTACGTGGAAGCGCGGGCAGGGCAAGATTTTCTACTTCCGACCGGGCCACGAGACGTACCCGATCTACCACGACCGCAACGTGCGGCTCGTGCTAAAAAACGCCGCGCGCTGGGCGCATCCCGACGGGCAGGCGTGGATCGACGGCGCGCCGAACGTTCCCCTCGAAAGAGCCGCCGAGCCGATCCGGAAAAAGGGCGGCAGCCTCCACCAACCCGGCGAAGCCGGGCTGAAGTAGGTGCTCTCTCAGAGAGCGTGAGAAGCGTCTGGGCAGGCCGTCGCGGCCGGTCGTCCCCGGGTAGGGTTGCCTCTCCGAGGCAATCCAAATGTTTCTGGAAAACGTCAGACCACAGGCACGGTCAGCCAAGCCAAATTTGGATTGCCTCGGAGAGGCAACCCTACCCGGGGACGCTTCTCACACGCTCTCTCAGAACCAGAACGCGCTGCTGATGGGTTCAAACTGGAAGGCGGCCCTCGCCGCGACGAGCGCGTTGGGATAATTGATCATTTCGCGCGGGAGACTCAGCCGCCGCGTACCGTTCGCGTCGTCGTACGCATACCACGCGTTGTCAACGCGATAGATCAGCGCGATGTGCCCCATCCGCACGTTGGGATATCGGCACTCGATGAGCCGGGCGGGCACGGCCGGATTCAAGTACCCTTTGGCCCGCAAGACCTCGCGCTGGTTCACGGCGGCCAAGCCGCAGCCGTTGATCGGTTCCATCGGCGCACAGGCTGACAACAAGGCGGTTGCCCCCAGGCAACACCCTACCCTTGCCAGGAGCCTTTTTCCGCCGGGCCACCGGGTCTTACATTCATCGTTTGAACGTGCGGTCTTCATGGTCAGTTGCGAGAATGCCCGGATGATAGCACGGCGCTTTTCACGAGCAAACGAACGGAAATAGGAAACTTTCGTTACATAGAGCTATATTTGTTCCAACCTTTCGCGCGACGGCAAAATGGATGGTTCGTCCACACGAAATCTTTTGTCCGGCCGAGCCTGTTCCAAACGTCCGGACCACCCGGCGCTATTCTCCCCGGATGCCGAGCACCGCGGCGATCTGCCGACGCTGTTCGTCGCTGATCGACCGTCCCCGGCGCGAGACGACGAGGTACTCGCCGCCCACGGCCGTGATCTGCCAGGTCTCGTGCGCGGAGCCGACCGCCAGCGCCACGCCGGCGTCGTTGAGCCGGCGCAACTCGGCACGCTCGATTTCCTGCAACTCCGCCAGCGAGCGGTTCGCCAGCGCCGCCTGGATCTGCTCCAAGGGCTGCGAACGCGCCTGGAGCAGGCGGATGATGTGGAGTTGGGCGATGTGCTTGGCCGAAAACCCCCGTTTGTGTTCGCCCATTTCCGAACCGGGGGCATCGAGCAGCCCGCGCGTGCGGTAAAAGCGGATGTTGCGTTCGGTGATCTTTTCGCCCGCCTGACCGTTGGACGGGATGACCCCGTGGTCGAAGCACCACTGGTTCACCCCGGACGCCAGTTCTTTGATGGAAACCAATCCTTCTGCTGCCACGAGCAAGGTTTATGACCGAATGACATTGTCGGTGTCAAAAGATTTCCAGGCGGAAGATCATCGCGCAGGTGGCCTTAATGTCAGCGGCAGTGTCAAGAAGCGAAGCCGGTGACGAGGCGCGGTGCTTTTCGGTCTTTACAAGCGGAGGTTTCGTCATAAGTTTGCGATCCTCTTTGCTCTCGTGGCGGAATTGGCAGACGCGTACGGCTCAGGACCGTATGGGGTAACCCGTGGAGGTTCGAGTCCTCTCGTGAGCACTATTTTCTGGAGCCGATCAGGGTTCCACCCGGCGGCAAGTTCTTGCCGTGATCCCATCCGACGATTCGTCGACGCCGCGCCTGCCATCATGACCACCACCGACAATCCGCTTCTCACCGCCAGCCCACTCCCTTATGGTCTTCCGCCCTTCGACCGCATCCGCGACGAGCATTACGAACCCGCCTTTGCCGAGGGCATGGCAGCACATTTGCGGGAAGTCGAGGCGGTCGCAGGTGACCCCGCGCCCGCCACGTTTGAAAACACCGTGGTCGCGCTCGAACGCGCCGGTAAGACACTCGGGCGGGTCAGCCGCGTGTTCTTCAATCTCGCCAGCGCCCACACCAACCCGGCGTTGCAGGAGGTCGAGCGCAGCGTGGCTCCACGCCTGGCCGCGCACTGGGACGAGGTGCATCTCAACGCCGCGCTTTTCAGCCGGCTCGAACGGCTCTTGAACCAGCGTGAGACCCTCCGGCTCGACGCCGAATCGGGCTACCTGCTGGACCGCTACGAGAAGGATTTCGTGCGCGCCGGGGCCAAGCTGTCCGCCCCCGACAAAGCCAGGCTCAAGACGATCAACAGCGAATTGGCCACGCTCCAGACGACGTTCAACCAGCACCTGCTCAAGGAGAAGAACGCCGACGGCGTCGTGGTGACTGACCCCGCGCAACTCGCCGGGCTTTCGGACGCCGAAATCGCTGCCGCCGCGGACGCCGCCCGGGCGGAAGGGCACGAGGGAGCGTTTGTCATTTGCCTGCTCAACACCAGCGGCCAACCCGGGCTCGCTTCCCTGCAGGATCGCGCCTTGCGCCGGCAACTCCTGGAAAAATCCCTCGCGCGCAACAGCCACGGCGGCGAGTTCGACACGCAGGCGATCATCGCGCGCATCGCCCGCCTGCGCGCTGAACGGGCGACGCTGCTGGGCTACGCCAACCACGCCGCCTACCAGTTGGAAGACCAGACCGCCGGCAGCGTGGAGGCCGTCAACACGCTCCTGGCCGATCTCGCCGTCCCCGGCGTGGCCAACGCGCGCCGCGAGGCCGCCGACATGCAGGCGCTCATCGACCGGGGAAACGGCGGCTTCCCGCTGGCCGCATGGGACTGGGACTTCTACGCCGAGAAGGTCCGCCGGGTCCGCTACGACCTGGACGAGGCGCAGATCAGACCTTACTTCGAGCTGGAGCACGTCCTGGTCGACGGGGTGTTCCACGCCGCCACGCGGCTCTTCGGCATCACGTTCCAGGAGCGGTTCGGGCTGCCGGTCTACCATCCAGACGTGCGCGTGTTCGAGGTGTTCGACGCAGACGGCTCGGCCCTGGCGTTGTTCCTGGCCGACTTCTACGCACGGCCTTCCAAGCGCGGCGGCGCGTGGATGAACGCCTACGTGACGCAGTCGGCCCTGCTCGGTGAGCGCCCCGTCATCGGCAACCACCAGAACCTCACCAAGCCGCCCGTGGGCGAGCCGACGCTGTTGACGACCGACGAGGTGCGGACGGCGTTCCACGAGTTCGGCCACGCGCTGCACGGGCTGTTCTCGCAGGTGAAGTACCCACGATTCAGCGGGACGAACGTGCCGCGGGATTTCGTGGAGTTCCCCTCCCAGGTCAACGAGATGTGGGCGCACTGGCCGGAGGTGATCAAAAACTACGCGAAGCATCACCGGACAGGCGAGCCGATGCCGGACGAATTGCTGGAGAAGATGCAGGCGGCCGGCCGGTTCAACCAGGGATACAAGACGACCGAGTACCTGGCAGCCTCGCTGCTCGACCAGAGTTGGCACCAACTCGCGCCCGAGCAGGTGCCGACCGGCGACGAGGTGCTCGCGTTTGAGGGGGCCGCGCTGGCGAAAGCGGGCGTGGACTTCGCGCCGGTGCCGCCGCGTTACCGCAGCCCGTACTTCTCGCACATCTTCGGGGGCGGGTACTCGGCGGGTTATTACTCGTACATCTGGAGCGAGGTGCTCGACGCGGACGGCGCGGAGTGGATCGCGGCGCACGGCGGGCTGACCCGCGAGAACGGGGATCGCCTGCGGCGCACGGTGCTCTCGCGCGGCGGCAGCGCGGACGCGATGGGGCTGTACCGCGATTTTGCCGGGGCCGCACCGACGGTCGGGCCGTTGCTGCGACGGCGCGGGTTGGGGTAGATGGGGTGCTGCCCGAGCAGCATTAGTTTTCCTCACGCCGCAGGTGTCCAAGGAATAGGTTCTATATGACCTATCAGGCCTACAGCGTTTCCGTTTGCCTGTGAGAGTTCCCAGCCCCGGCAGGGGCGCAAGAGAATTGGAGGGCGTAAGACCATCCGCCGATGCCGGCGAAGTGAGCGTTCCCAGCCCCAGCAGGGGCGCAAGAGAATAGCCCACGGCGTGAGCCGTGGGGGGCCAGCACACACCAAGTCAATCCCCGGCAGGGGCGGAAGAAAGGACGCGAGCCAGGCGGGACCACCGGGCGTCTTTTCTTCCGCCCCTGCCGGGGCTTTGACCCTTTGGGCAACCTTTCCCACGGCTCACGCCGTGGGCTAAACTCTTCCGCCTCTGCCGGGACTATTCTCTTGCGCCCCTGCCGGGGCTACAAGCCTGATGGGCAAATGGAAAATGCTTGTAGGCCCTTCACGGTTGCAGCAACACCTCCACCGCCTTCTCCAACTGCTTGTCTTCCCCTGCGGCCACCGACTGATAGTCGTTCTCCACCCGTACGTCCGGTTCGATGGACAAGCCTTCCAAAAACTTCCCCTCCTTGTTGCGCAGACCCAACTGCGGAATGCCGAAGTACAGCGTCGGGTCCTGGAGCGTCTCCCACCACACGAACGTCCCCGTTCCCGGCACGGGCATGCCGATCAGCTTGCCGAGGCCCAGCGCGCGGTACGCGAACGGAAAAACGTGCGCGTCCGAATAGTTGCTCTCCCCGACCAGCAGCGCCGACCGCCGGTCCCACTTGAAGCTGGGCTCCTCGCCGATCTTGCGTCCGCGCGGCACCCAGTCCAGGTACGTCTTGCCACCGAGCAGCGTCGCCAGGTCGTCGTGCAGATAGCCGCCGCCGTTGAAGCGGGTGTCCACGACGAGACCCTCCTTGCCGCTGGCGCGTCCGAGCACTTCGCCAAACGTGCGCCGGTAGCTGCCGTCGTTCATGGCGCGCACGTGCACGTAGCCCAACCGACCGCCCGAGAGCTTGTCCGTCAACTCCCGCCGTGATTTGACCCAACGCTGGTAGAGCAGTTCCTCCTGCTCGGCCTGTTTGATGGGCTTCACCGTCTCGTCGAAGCGTGCGTTCTTCGCCGGGTCGAACACGGACAGGAGCGTCGGCTGGCCGGCCTTGCGGTTGAGCAGCGGGCACCAGTCCGCGCCGGCTTCGATGGCCTGGCCGTCGAGCTTCTCGATGATCATGCCCGAGGCGATCTTCGACTTGGCGACGGAGAGGGGACCTTTTTCGATGATCTCCTGCACCTTCAGGCCGGGGCCGCGATAGCCTTCGTCGAAGAACACGCCCAGCGCCGCCGTGTCGTCCGCGCCGGGCGGATGCGTCACGTAGCCGCCGCCGGTATGCGAGGCGTTGATCTCGCCGAGCATCTCGCTCAGCAACTCGGCGAAATCGTAGTTGTTGTTGATCGTGGGCAGGAACTTCGCGTACACGCCCTTGTAGTAGTTCCAATCCACGCCGTGCAGATCGGTCGCGTAGTACTTCTCGGCCATCTGCCGCCAGACGTGCTCGAAGAGGTACGCGCGCTCGGTCGCCCGGTCCAGGGTCATCTCGGCGGCGAACCGCACCGGCTCGCTCTTGCCGTCCTTCAAGCCCACCTTGCCGATGCGCCCGCCCGCCAGCACGAAGGCCGTGTCGCCTTCCTTGTTGAGCACGAGCTTCGCGTCGAACTCCTCGCCGCGCGCGTTGGGGCTTTTCGCCTTCGGAAACTCGGCCAGCCGCTTCATTTCCTTGTCGCGCAGCTTGTTCTGCCACAGGGCGAAACCGTCCTCGTTCTCGGCGAGATAGATCAGCGTCTCGTTATCGGGGGTCAGCGCCCAGTCCTGTAGATCGGCTGAACCCAGCGTCAGGCGCGCGGTGCGGTCCTCGATGTCCTTGAGGTCGAGTTCGAGCGGCTCCTTTTTCTTGTCGTCGTCTTCCTTCTTCTTGGCTTCCTCATCCTTGGGTTTACCGCCGTTGGCTGCTTCGTCCTTCTTGTCCTTGTCCTTCTTGGCGTCGTCTTCCTGTTTCTTGGCGATCTCGTAGTCGGCCTTGCTGAGCTTGAAGCGGTCGAACGCCTTTTGCGTGAAAAACATCGCGAACACGTCGCCCTGCTTGAAGTCGTTGGGCGTGTTGCCGTGGAGGCCTTCGCGGTTGCTCGCCCAGAGCATCGCCTTGCCGTCGCGGGTCCAGTGCGGGTCGAGGTCCTCGTAGCCGTTGTTGGTCAGATTGACGATCTGTCCCTTGCCGTCGGCGGCCACCAGGCCCACCTCGCGCGACCAGCGGGTGGGTTCGTCGAAGTTCACCAGGAACCACTTACCGTCCGGTGACCAGTCGAACCGCTGGTCGCCGTCGTGGTAGGAAAAACTCCGGTCGCCCGGCATGATCAGGCGCGTCTGCTTGGAGTCGAGGTTGAGCACGCGCAGGGACGTGCGGTTTTCCAGGTAGCCGACTTCCTTGCCGTCCGGCGAGTAGCTTGGCTGGAAGTTCTCCTGCCCGTTTTCGAGGATGGGGTGAACGTCGATCACCGTGGAGTTAAAGAAGTAGGGTTCGTCCTCCTTGCTCCGGGTCAGCGACGCCTCGTAGAGGTTCCACGACTTACCGGTCTCCCCGGCGAACACCAGCCGCCGCCCGTCCGGGCTGAAGGACACGGACCGCTCCTGGGTGGGCGTGTGGGTGATGCGCTTGGTGACGCCGTGCTCCGTGGACGCGACGAACACCTCCCCGCGCACGACGAAGGCCACTTCCTTGCCGTCGGGATTGAGCGCCATCTCGGTCGCGCCGTCGCTCAGGTCGAGCACTTCCGCCTGGCGCTCGGTGTCGCCCCCGTTAATCTCGACCGCGAGGCGCTGCGAGTCGCGGCTGCCGGGGGGCAGACGGTAGATGCCGCCGTCGTAGCCGAAACAGAGCGTGCCGTCCTGCGCGATGCTCAGGAAACGCACTGGGTTGCGTTCGAAGTGGGTCACCTGCTCGGGCGGCGGGTTGCCTCCGGGCGCGAGCTTCCACACGTTGAACGAACCACTTTGCTCGCTCAGGTAGTAGATTGACTGTTCGTCCGGCGACCAGACCGGGTCGCGGTCCTCACCAGGGAAGTCGGTGAGCTTGCGGTGGGTGTGCGCGGCGGTGTCATAG
>CAXTOX010000088.1:12731-16590 GCA_964245885.1 uncultured Chthoniobacterales bacterium
CAAACGTCGTGCGCCACGGAGGAGGTGTGGTGCTTGCGCCAGAGGTTTTCGTAACCCTTGAGGTCCTCGTAGACGATCTTGTCCCCGGCCCGGTTGTAACGGGCGGCGAGCGCGGGGGTGGTCAGGGCCTGCTCGGGCGCGCGGCCGGGTTCGATGGAGACGCGGTAAAGCTCGGGCATCACGCGCGGGCTGGGAAACTGGGCGTTGCGGTAGTCGTCCAGACGGTGCGCGCTGAAGAGCACGCTCTTGCCGTCGGGCGAGAAGCCGGTGGGAGCCTCGTCGTTGGAATGCGTTGTCAGGCGGCGGGGCGTGCCGCCGACGGCGGGGATCAGGAACACGTCGAAGTTGCCGTAGGCGTCCGAAGCGTAGGCGATTGACTGACTATCCGGTGACCAGACCGGCTGCGAGTCGTGCGCCGGCCCGAAGGTGAGCGGCACCGCCCGCCCGCCGCTGCTCGGCACAGTGAAAAGGTGCCCACGGAAGGAAAACGCGACGGTCCTGCCGTCCGGCGAGACGGCCGGGTAACGCATCCAGAGCGGCGCGGGAGTTGTCTCCGGCGTTTGCCCGGCGAGCGGACCCGTCACGGCAGCAAGAACAAACAGAACGGCGAAGCGGCAGAAAAAACGCATGGTCGTGGCGGCTGGCAAAATTCCGGCGCTCATCGCCGGAGGCGCGGCTTCTCTCCGCCCGCCGTGTCAGGTTGTCAACGCCCGCCTTCCGGTTGCACGAGACGCTGCTTCGGGAAACGTTGGCCGACCGTTTCCCGCCGTGAACAAACCACACCTCATCGAACAAATCATCGCGGCTCTGGACGCCGAGTTGCTCCGCTACGCCCAGGCCGCCCGGGAGGCGCAGGCCGGTGCCACCGACGAGCAGAGCCGCGCCGAGAACAAGTACGACACGCGCGGCCTCGAAGCTTCCTATCTGGCGCACGGCCAGTCCCGGCAGGCACTGGAAACCGCGCAGGCGCGCGAGCAACTCGCCACCCTAGCGGTGCGCGACTTCCGCCCTGACGAACCGGCCGGCGTCGGCGCAATCGTCCAACTGGAAAGCGGGGGCGAACGGTCCTGGTACTTCCTCGCACCGGCGGCCGGCGGGACCGAAATCCTCCAGGCGGGCGAAGAGGTGCTCGTCCTGACCCCGCAGTCGCCGCTCGGCCGGTCGGTATTGGGCAAACGCCGAGGCGACAGGATCGAGGCGGGCACGGGCCGCGCGAGCGGTGCTTACACAATTTCTTGGGTTTGTTGAGCGGCTCGACGAGCGGCGGCGTTAGGAAAACCAATGCCGCCCGGAGAGCGCCATCCACCTGCCTGAGAATTGCGGCCCGCCCGTGCATTTTTCCTCGCAAGGCGTATGTTTCCCTACTTTGTGAAGACGTTCCGCCCCCGAATCGCCGCCATGATGGCCGAGCGGCCCCCCACCGTCCGGGAGGAACTGGCCAACGCGTTGAGTCACGGTGGGGGGTTGTTGCTGATCCTTCTCGTCGCGTTGCCCACCCTGATCGCCTCCGCCCTGCGGCAGCATGATCCCTGGCAACTGGTGGGTGGCAGCATCTTCGGACTTTCCCTGACGGCGCTCTACGCCACGTCCACCCTCTACCATCTGCTGCCCGTCGGGCGGGCGAAACGGTTCTGCCGGTTGCTCGACCACGCGGCCATTTATCTGCTGATCGCGGGCAGCTACACGCCGTTTGCGTTGGGCGTGTTGCGCGGGCCTCTGGGCTGGACCGTGCTGACAGTCATCTGGACGCTCGCCGCGCTGGGCATCGCCCTCAAGCTCAAGGACGGCTTCCGGCACCCCCTGCTCTCGACGGCTCTGTACCTGCTGATGGGCTGGCTCGTCGTGCTCATCATCCACCCGTTGGTGACCCAGGCGGGTTGGACGGGGTTCGGCTGGCTCGCGGCGGGCGGGTTATTTTACAGCCTGGGCGTGATCTTTTATTTGTGGGAGCAACTCTCCTACTCGCACGCGTGGTGGCACGGCTTCGTGCTGGCGGGCAGCGCGTGCCATTACGTGGCGGTGATCGGCTACGCCGCTAGGCACTTGTCGTAACCGCGCACGAAGCCTCCGAGCAGGAGGTTGGTGAACACCGGCCCCTGTTGGTCCTCGCACTCCTGCATCCCGCCTCCCGCAGCTCTCCTCAGGTCTTTTCCCCATCCCAGGCGGCGGTGAGTCCTTATCAGCGGCTGCCGGGCACTCCGCTAGCTCGCAGGATGTGCCACTCCCATGCTGCCTCTTCCAGTGCCCGCTTCACCCTCCCCCGATCCCTCGCACGCTCCGGCGGTCGGTCTCCTGGCCGGCAAGCGCATCCTGACGGTCGACGACCAGCCGAACTCCACCCGGATGATCCGGCTCGCCCTGTCCGCCACGCTCGGGGCCGAGGTGCGCGAGGTCAACGATCCCACCCGCGCCCTGGCTACCGCTTTGGAGTTCCGCCCGCACGTGGTCCTGCTCGACATCGAGATGCCCGGCCTGAACGGCGGCGTCCTCTGGCAGCAATTCCGCAGCCACCCGGAGTTTCGCAAACTGCCCATCGTTTTTCTCAGCAGCCGCATCTCGGAGGACGAATGCTCGCCCAGCGCCACCGACGCCACGACGCAGATGCTGGCTAAACCGGTCACCCTCGCGCGACTCACCGAACGCCTCGCCGGCCTTCTGGGAAGAGGCGAAGGATGAAGACGGAAAGCAGAAGGCAGAAGGCAGAGGTTGGAAGGAAGACCGGGAGACGACTTTCTCTGCCTTCAGCGTTATCACCCGGCGGGCGATGTCTCGCAGACTCGAACCATCCGCATCCTTCCTCCTTCCGCTTGCGGGCGCTCGAACGCCACCAGGAAGCCATCGCGGAACTCGGCCGCCGCGTCCTCCTGGGCATCGACGCCGACCAACTCCTCGCCGAGAGCGTCGCGATGGTCGCACGCACGTTGGAGGTCGAGGCTTGCGTCGTGCTGGAGTCGTTGCCCAAGGACGGCCGATTTGTCGTGCGCGCGGCTTCGGGACTGCCGGACGGCGCGGCGCGGCGCACCGTGACCGATTCCTCCCGCTCGCTGGCCGGACAGGTGCTCCGCGCGGGTTCGCCGCTCGTGGTCGGACCGCTCCCCGCCCGGCGTCCGCCGCTCGTCCCGGACGCGTTGCGCGTCGAGGAGGAAGAGGTCTTCGGCCTGCGGGTGCGCGGCTGCCTGGCCGTGGCCGTGGGTGCGCGGACGGGCCGGCCGCCTTTCGGCGTGCTCGCGGCGTACACCGCCCGGGCGCGCCGGTTCACGCGCGACGACGTGTTTTTCGTCCAGTTCATCGCCAACACCGCCGCCGCCGCCTTGGAGCGGGAACGGCAGGAGACCGCCCTGCGCCTGGGCGAGGCGCGTTACCAGCGCATCGCCGCCCACACCCCCGGCATGGTCTACCAATTCCGCCTCCGGCCGGACGGGTCGTTCTCGTTCCCGTTCGCGACGGAGGGCTGCCGGGAGTTGTTCGGGGTCGATCCGCAGGAGATTTACGATGATCCGTTGATAGTCATCGGCATCCTGCACGAGGCCGACCGCGACACCCTCTTCCCGGCGATCCTGGCGTCCGCGCAGACGATGACCCCCTTCCAATGGACGGGCCGCTACGTGACCCGCGCGGGCGAGACGCGTTGGATGCGGGCGGACTCCCGCCCCGAGCCGCAGCCCGGCGGCGACGTGATCTGGGACGGGATCATGTTCGACATCAACGAACTCAAGCTCGCCCAGGAAGCCGCCCACGCCGCCCAGGAAGAGGCCGAACGCGTCAACCGCGCCAAGAGCGATTTCCTCTCCCGCATCAGCCACGAGTTGCGCACGCCGCTCAACGCCATCCTCGGCTTTGGCCAATTGCTCGGCCTGGA